>NZ_JBWKWP010000025.1:0-67714 GCF_059422285.1 Curvibacter sp. GW821-FHT01G03 | reverse complement strand
CGCCGACATGCTCACCATGACCGCCTGCTCGCGCTGCGCCGGCAAGTTCGTCACCGAACCCTACGAAAACGCCCGCCACTTCCTGTGCGGCCTGTGCAACCCGCCCGCACGCGCCGGCAAGAGCAAGGCCAGCGGCGCTCTGATGGTGCACTGACCCCCACGGTCGCGCACTTCGTGTCACTCCCTGCCCCCCGAGGGGGCCGCAGGCCGCCTTGGGGCGGCCCGGCGCCGGCCTGGACTAGTAAGCCCCCACGCTCCCTCACTTCGTGTGGTCGCAGCCCCCCAGGGGGGCCGCAGGCCGCCTTGGGGCGGCCCGGCGCCGGCCTGACTGCTTCGTTCAAGGCTGGCTGAATTCAGAATAGGCCTGGAAGGCCTCTCCATTTCGACAAAACGCCCCGCCGGCTCGCGCCGCGGGGCGTTTTGTCTTGGGGCTGAAACCCGTTCTACTTGAGCAGGCCCTTGATGTTGGCGTCGATGGGCATGGCGTAGTCATGGGCCGCCAGCACCACATTGCCCTCGGGCACCACCAACTTCACGCTGAGGTAAAGCATCTTGCCCGACGAGGTGTAGGTGCCCACGATGACCGCCTGGGCCGACTGGGTCTGGCTGATATCCTGCACCTCACGCGACAACAGCAGCGCGCCCTGCGAGGCTTTCATGAACAGGTTCTCGCGCAGTTTGAGTTCTTTCACCGCGTAGCCGCGCTGGGCCAGGCGCCCGCCCACCAACTCCGAGAACAGGCGCCCCAGCCGCGACGACTCGGTCAGCACCTCCAGGTTCACAAAGGTCGCCACCAACAACGGTTGCTTGCGGTCCAGTTGCAGGCCGGCCACCAAGGCGTCGGCGGCCTTGTAGTTGACGTCGATCAGATCGGTGCGCACGTTTTCGTCCACCGGCGGGGTGGACGAGCAGGCGCCCAGGCCCAGGGCGGTCACGCCCGCCACGGCCACGCCCAGCAGGTGGCGGCGTCGGGGTTGCCTCATGGGCCCACCACCTTCCAGTTGCGCGTGGCCACCGGGGGCGGGCCGGCGTCGGCCGCCTTGAGCGGCTTGGGCACATACAGGCCCCCGTCCTCACCGTCGATGTAATAGACATCGGCCGTGCGGGCCAAAAAGGTGTCTTCGCGCTCCAGCGAGGTGGTGATCAGCACCTCGGTGCGCGTGGGACCGCCCGCTGCCGTGCCATCGCGCCAGCGACGCGAGAGGTCGGTGATCGCCCCCAGAGACAACAGGCTGCCCACATAGTTGCCGGTCACGTGGTCGTAGGCATACAGGTCGCGCACCACCGAGATGCCTGCGGCCAGGCCCAAGGCGGGCATGGGGCTCTGGTTCTCCACCTCGCTGGGGTGTTCGATCAACTGGGTTTCAAAACGCACCACCAGCGGCCCGGGTTGGCGCGACACGATGGCGCCATGGTCCACCAGGCGGGTCAGCAACAACTCGCGAAAGCTCTGGTTGAAGGTGCCCGGTGCAGCCGGCACCACATACACCGCCGGCAAGGCCATCGGGTAGCTGCGGATCTTGTCGGCAATGCGCCGGGCCGAATCATCCGCCAGCACGTCCCAGTGGTGCACCGAGCGCGCCTTCTTCTGGCTGCTGATCGGGTAGTTGTCGGCGCGCGGCACGTCCAGCGAACTGCAGCCGCCTGCCAGCAGGGCGGCACCCAGCACCAGAGGGGTCCAACAGCTTGGCTTCATGCTCACACACCTTTTAACGCTTGTCATCGCACCCGATGCTATCGGCCCGGCGCCGGCCGCATCGGCCAAAGAAAGCCCGGAATGCCTGCCATTCCTCAAGACAGGGGCAGTTGGGTGGTCGACAGCACCTGCTTGAGCCCCATGAACGAGCGGATCTGCCGCACCCCGGGCAGGTACAGCAGTTGTTCGGCGTGCAGCTGGTTGAAGGTTTCGCTGTTGCGTGTGCGCACCAACATGAAGTAGTCGAACTCGCCCGTGACCACATGGCACTCCATGCAGCCCGAGATCCTGGCCGCCGCCTTCTCGAAGGCCTCGAAGGATTCGGGCGTGGATCGGTCCAGCACCACCCCGATCAGCACCACCATGCCGGCCCCCAAGGACTGCGGGTTGAGCAAGGCCACCGTGCGCTGGATGTAGCCGGCCTGGCGCAGGCGATCAACCCGGCGCAGGCAGGCCGGCGGGCTCAGATGCACCTTCTCGGCCAATGCCACGTTCGACAACGAGGCATCCCGTTGCAGCAGCTTCAGCAGGGCTCGATCGGTGCGGTCCAGCTCGGGGTTCAGCGGGGCTGAATCGCTCTTTTCAGGCGCACTCTTTGAACGAATTTTTGTTGTGCTCATGGTCATTTTCAAAAAATTTTCAAATCACCAGATTGATATTGTCGTCATTTTCGAAGATTGAATCGATTGATTTTGCAATCCTGTTAATCGCCATATTTCATAGCATTGTCACACCAACCCAGCCCCTGAAAGGTGTGTCGATGCCTAGCTTCTTCGCCAGCTTCGAGGCCTGGGTCGCCACCCTTCAACCCTTTGAGAAAACCATGAACCTGCAGAAATTTCCCCGCTATCCCCTGACCTTCGGCCCCAGCCCGATCCAGCCCCTGAAGCGCCTGAGCGCCCACCTGGGCGGCAAGGTCGAGCTGTACGCCAAGCGCGAAGACTGCAACAGCGGCCTGGCCTTTGGCGGCAACAAGACCCGCAAGCTCGAGTACCTGATCCCCGAAGCGATTGCCGGCGGCTACGACACCCTGGTGTCCATCGGTGGCATCCAGTCCAACCAGACCCGCCAGGTGGCCGCAGTCGCCGCCCACCTGGGCATGAAGTGCGTGCTGGTGCAAGAGAACTGGGTCAATTACAGCGACGCGGTGTACGACCGGGTGGGCAACATCGAGATGTCGCGCATTCTGGGCGCCGATGTGCGCCTGGACGCGGCCGGCTTTGACATCGGCATCCGCCCCAGTTGGGAGCAGGCCATGGAAGACGTGCGCCAAGCCGGTGGCAAACCGTTCCCGGTGCCCGCAGGTTGCTCCGAGCACCCCTATGGCGGCCTGGGCTTTGTGGGCTTTGCCGAAGAGGTGCGGGCCCAGGAAGCCGAACTGGGCTTCAAGTTCGACTACATCGTGGTCTGCTCGGTCACCGGCAGCACCCAGGCCGGCATGGTCGTGGGCTTTGCGGCCGACGGCAGGGCCCGCCGCGTGATCGGCATTGATGCCTCGGCCAAGCCTGAGCAGACCCATGCCCAGGTGCTGCGCATTGCACAGAACACCGCCAAGCTGGTCGAACTGGGCCAGGAGATCACGGCCGAAGACGTGGTGCTGGACACCCGCTACGGCGGCCCCGAGTACGGCCTGCCCAACGAAGGCACGCTGGAGGCCATCCGCCTGTGCGCCCGCCAGGAGGGCATGTTGACCGACCCGGTGTACGAGGGCAAATCCATGCACGGGATGATCGACATGGTGCGCAACGGCGAATTCCCGGCTGGCTCGCGTGTGCTGTACGCACACCTCGGCGGCGTGCCAGCGCTCAACGCCTACAGCTTCCTGTTCCGCAACGGTTGATCCATGGTGCGGCGGCCCGCCAAGGCCGCCCCCGGCGCGCGGCGCCCCTGACGCTCACAGGGCCCGCGCAGCGACAAGGAGACATGTGCCTTTGGCCCTCGGGCCGGTCTGCCCTGGCACGGCAGACCCCAAAACCACCCCCCAAGTCCTTCTCCTCGCTGCCCCACCATGAAACTCACCAAGCGTCAGTTCACCCAGGCCCTGGCGGCCTCGCTGCTCCCCCTCGGCCAGGCCCGCGCCCAGGCCTTTCCCAACCACCCTTTGCAGCTGGTGATCCCCTTCCCGCCAGGCGGTGCCACCGATGTGGCAGGCCGCCTGATCGGCAAGAAGCTGGGCGAACGCCTGGGCCAGGCCGTGGTCATCGACAACCGGGCTGGCGCCGGCACCGTGGTCGGGGCCACCGTGGTGGCCAACGCGCCGGCTGACGGCTACACCCTGCTGCTCAGCTCGGGCTCCACCTTCACGCTGAACCCGGCCCTCAACCCCCGCCTGCCCTACGACCCTGTGAAAAGCTTCGAGCCCATCGGCATGGCTGCCCGCGTGCCCATGGCGGTGCTGGTCAACAAACAAGTCCCCATCGACACGCTCAAGCAACTGGTGGCCGCCGTGAAGCAGGCACCCGATCGCTATGCCTATGCCTCGTTCGGCAGCGGCACCAGCTCGCACTTTGCCGGCGAGCTGGTGTGGAACGCCCTGGGCATCAAGCTGCTGCACGTGCCCTACAAGGGCAGTGCCCCGGCGATGAGCGACCTGATCGGCGGCCAGGTGCCCATCAGCATCGACACGGTGGCTGCGGCGCTGCCCCATGTGCGCAGCGGCAAGATCAAGGTGATCGCGCTCACGGGCCCCCAGCGCTCCCCCCTGCTGCCCGAGGTTCCCACGGTGGCTGAAAGCACCGGCACCGACTTCGCCTTCGATGCCTGGCTGGCCCTGATGGCCCCCCGTGGCCTGCCCGCCGAGGCCCGGCAGCGCCTGCAGGTGGCGCTGGCAGAAAGCCTGAGCGACAACGAACTGCGCGACAAGCTGCAAGCGGCCGGCATGCAAAAGGACTGGGCCTCGGCCCAGGCCGTCAGCAAGCTGATCGATGCCGAGCTGCCGCGCATGCGCGCCATCGCGCTGCGAGCCGGCATCCAGGCCGAATAGACGAGCCCCCTCCCCAGCACCTTGGGCGAGGGGCGCCCTCAGCGCCCGACCAGCGCCAGCGCCTGACGTTGCAACTCGGGCACCAGGCTGAGCGCCAGGTGAAGCTGCGAACGCAGCACCAGATCAGGCCCGGCATCAGCATCCGCCACCGGCGGTGCGGCCAGTGCCGCAGCATCGATCGGGGCCGATGGCAAGGCCCCACCCTCGATGGCCGTGGCCGTGTCCGCCAGCGCGTTCTGCAGCCATTCGACGGCCTGGGCCACATCGGGGGCGAACTCCTGGGCCTGCCCCTCCAGCCGATGGGCCCCCAGAGCCGACAGGTAATTCAACAGCGTGTGCGCCTGCACCATGAAACGCATGCCGGCCGCACCATGGCGGCGCAGGTAGGCTGGCTCGTCAAACACCTCGCGCAAAGCCCCGGACAGCGCCGCATCGGCGTTGTGGGCGTTGCGCCGGGCCAGCCGGTAGTCCAGGTGCTCGCGCTTGCCAGACTGGTACTGACGCGCAATCTCGCGCAGGTAGGCCGCCTGGCTGCGCAGCAACTGGGCAGACAGCTTGGGCAATTGCCGCGACTGCCAGTCAGGCAGCACCAGCCACACCGTCAGGCCGGCAATCAAGGCACCGATCAAGGTGTCCAGCAGGCGCGGCAAGATCAGGTCGAAGCCATTGCCCACCTGGTTGAAGGCCAGCAGCACCAGGATGGTGATGGCCCCCGAGGCCAGGGTGTAACGGGTCTGGCGCGCCGCCACAAAGACCACGCCGGCCACCACGGTGAACACCGATTGCAGCAACAACCCCGGAAACAGCTTGAGCAAGGCCCAGCCCACCATCAGGCCCAGCACGGTGCCCCCCACCCGCTGCCCCAGGCGGCGCAGGGTGTCGCCGTAATGGGGCCGGCACACGAACACGATGGTGAGCAGGATCCAGAAGCCGTGCTCGTCGCCACTCACCGTCATCCAGACAAAGGCCACCATCAGCGCCACCGCCAGGCGCAGGCCATGGCGCAGCAGCACCGAACTGGCACTGAACTGCTGGCGGATGCGCCCCCAGGCCTCGGCCAGGTTGCGCGGCCCCCGGTCCAGCAGGCTCGTGTCCGCCTCCAGCAAGGGGTACTGCTCAGGCCACAGGGCACTGCGGATCACCTTCTGCATGCCGGCCAGATTGCGCGCCAGGGCGCGCAGCGAGCGCAGTCGCAGCGGTGCCCCGACACCCTGCTCACGCTGCGCCCAGGCCAGCTCCGGCAAAGACGCCAGCAAAGCGATCGAGCCCTGCAGGTCCTCCAGGGCCGGCTGGCTGTCGTTCACCGCCTCGACCGGGCCTTGCAGGCGCAGCGCCTGCGCCAGCCGGGTGCAATCCTGCCCCACCCCGGCCAGCACACGCTGGCAGCGGTACAGCACATCGCTGTGGAAGAAGCTCTGCGCCAGCAGCTCGTAGTTTTCGTGAGAAGAGCTGGCGCGCTCGTGCAGGTCCTGTGCCACCAGGTACTGTTGCAAGGCCAGGCGCAGCCAGCGCGGGCCAGCGGTCTCCAGCGTCGGGCCGGCGTGGCGCGGGCGCCGGCTCAGCAGGCTTTCCTTGGTCTGGTTCAGGGCCTGTACCACGCGGCCATTCTGCAAGGCCAGGCCAACGCGGCGGCGCTCGATGTCCACCCCCCGCACGGGTTCGAACAGGCGCGACTTCAGACGCAGGTACTCCCCCAGGGCCTCGTACAGCAGGGCCAGGTTCTGCACCACCTGCAGGTTGGGGAACCAGGCCGCCCAACACACCGACAGCAGCCCATACCAGGCCGCGCCCGCCAACAGCAACAGCGCATGCGGCAAGCCGGGGGCCGCCGAGTCGTTGCCATGCGCGGCCAAGGCGGTGTACAGGCCCAGGATCAGGGTCGCCGAGCCGATGGCCCGGTAACTCTCGCTCAAGGCACCCAGCAGGGCCAGGCCCACCGCAGCCAGGGCCAGCACCGCCATCAGGGCCGGTTTGCTGTGCAGGGTGAACTGCACCGCCAGTGCCATGGCGGCAAAGCACAGCAGGGTGATCAGCAGCGCGCGCAGGCGCCCGCGCCAGCTGTCATCGGTCTCGGCCAGGGCGCTGGCATTGACCCCCAGCACCAACGGGATCAGCGCCGCGGTCTGGTCCAGCCACCAGGCGCCGGCCACCACCGTGCCCAGCGCGATCAGGGCACGCACCCCCTTGAGCAGAAATTTGTAGTGCCAGCCGGGCTGCCAACCCCAGTGCCACATCGAACTCCACATCGGACTCCACATCGGGCCACCCTCTTGAATACCTTGTTGCAAAAAACAGAAACGCCAGAACAAAAGCAGGCCCGAGGGCCTGCTTTTGTTCTTTGCAATTTGTGCGCCAGTGTGCACCCCGCCGGCCTCAAACCGGCCACAACACCCTCAACCGGTGTTGCGCAAACCGGCGGCGATGCCGTTGATGGAGATGTGGATACCGGTCTGCACACGCTCGTCCGCGTCGCTGCCCGAGCGGTAGCGCCGCACCAGTTCGACCTGCAGGTGATGCAGCGGGTCGATGTAGGGGAAGCGGTGCCGGATGGAACGCGCCAGCGCCTCGTTGTGGGCCAGGCGCTGCTTGTCGCCGGTGATCTGGGTCAGCGCCTCGGCGGTGCGGTGCCACTCGGCTTCGATCATGGCGAACACCTTCTTGCGCAGGCGCGAATCGCTCACCAGTTCCGCATAGCGCGAGGCCAGGGCCAGGTCGCTCTTGGCCAGCACCATGTCCATGTTGGACAACAGGGTGCGGAAGAAAGGCCACTGCCGGTACATGCGCTGCAACAGGGCCAGGGCCTCCTTGCGACCATCCTTGCCCGCGGCTGCCGGGCGGGACAGGAAGGCCTCGACGGCCGAACCAAAGCCGAACCAGCCCGGCAGGGTGAGGCGGCACTGCCCCCAGCTGAAGCCCCAGGGAATGGCGCGCAGGTCTTCGATGCGCTGGCTGGCCTTGCGCGAAGCCGGGCGCGAGCCGATGTTGAGTTCGGCAATCTCCCGGATCGGGGTGGAGCCGAAGAAATAGTCGGTGAAACCGTTGGTCTCATAGACCAGGGCCCGGTAAGCGCCCATGCTGGCCTGCGACAACTCGGCCGCGGCCTGATGAAAGGCCTTGGTAGCCGGCTTGGTGGGCTGCAGCAGCGTGGCCTCCAGCGTGGCGGCAACCAGGGTTTCGAGGTTGCGGCGCCCGATTTCGGGGTTGGCGTACTTCGAACCGATCACCTCGCCCTGCTCGGTCAGGCGGATCTGGCCCCGCACCGTGCCCGGGGGTTGAGCCAGGATGGCCTGGTAGCTGGGGCCACCACCACGCCCCACCGTGCCGCCACGGCCATGGAACATGCGCAACTGGATGCCATGGCTGGCGGCCAGTTCCTCGAACAGCTCGACCAGGGCGATTTCGGCGCGGTAGAGCTCCCAGTTGCTGGTGAAGATGCCGCCGTCCTTGTTGCTGTCGGAGTAGCCCAGCATGATGTCCTGCTCGCCACCGCTGCGCTGCACCAGCTCGGCCATGCCCGGCAGGGCATAGAACTCGCGCATGATGGGCGCGGCATTGCGCAGGTCTTCGATGGTTTCGAACAGCGGCACCACGATCAGGTCACTGACCGCAGGGCTTGCACTGGCCGTCGGCTCCTGCAGCAGCCCGCGCACCAGGCCGACCTCTTTTTGCAGCAGCATCACCTCCAGCAGATCGCTGACGGTCTCGGTGTGGCTGATGATGTAGTGGCGGATGGCCTGATGCCCATAGCGCTGGCGCATCACGCGCGCCGCCTCGAAGATGGCCAGCTCACTGCGGGCGTGGGCCGAATAGCTGGCGCCCATCACACGCAACGGGCGCGCGTCGTTGAGCAGCTTGACCAGCAAGGCACGCTTGGCCGCCTCCTGCAGGCTGCTGTAGTCGGGTTCGATGCGGGCCGTGGCCAGCAATTCGGCCACCACCTCTTCATGCTTGTCCGAGCTCTGGCGCAAATCGACCGTGGCCAGGTGAAACCCGAACACCTCGACCGCGCGGATCAACGGGTGCAGGCGCTCATTGACCAGGGCCTCGCCATGGTGGGCATTCAACGAGGCCTCGATCACGCGCAGATCGGCCAGGAAATCGGCGGCATCGGGGTAGGCGTTCTGCGGCGCCACGGCATGGCGGGCTGCATCCCCCCCGGTCAGGTCTTTCAGGCTGGCGGCCAGGCGGGCATAGACGCCGGTCAGGGCGCGGCGATAGGGCTCGTCCTGGCGGTGTTCATTGGTGTCCGGCGAATGTTCGGCCAGGGCCTGCATCTCGGGGGTGACGCCCACCAGGCGGGCCGACATCGACAGCTCGCCACCCAGGTAGTGCACCTCGGTCAGGTAGTGGCGCAGCGCCACCTCGGCCTGGCGCTTCAGCGCGTACTCCAGCGTGCCGGCACTGACGTTCGGGTTGCCGTCGCGGTCCCCGCCAATCCACTGCCCCATGCGGAAGAACGTGGCCACCGGATGGTTGCCCAGTTCGCGCTCCAGATCGGCGTACAGCTTGGGGATCTCGCGCAGGAAGGTGGCCTCGTAGTAGCTCAGCGCGTTCTCGATCTCGTCGGCCACGGTGAGCTTGGAATAACGCAGCAGACGGGTGTGCCACAGCTGCATCACGCGGGCGCGCAGCAGCGCTTCGTTGGCAGCCAGCTCACGCGGGGTCAGGGCATCCTTGGAGGTGTTGTAGACCAGGGCGCGCAGCCGGATCTCATCACGCGCGGTCAGCAACTGGGCGATGTCGCGCTCGGCGTCCAGGATGCTCTTGCGCTGCACCTCGGTCGGGTGGGCCGTGAGCACCGGCGCCACATAGCTCTGCGCCAGGGTCTGCGAAATGGTCTTGGGGGCGATGCCCGCCCAGCGCAGGCGCGCCATGGCCACTTCGATGCTGCCCTCTTGCGTGTCGCCAGCGCGCTCGTGCACGGTGCGGCGCCGGATGTGGTGCCGGTCCTCGGCCAGGTTGGCCAGGTGACTGAAGTAGGTGAAGGCGCGGATCACGCTCACGGTCTGGTCGCCCGACAGCGACTTCAGCAGCTTCTTGAGCGCCCGGTCCGCCTCCTGATCGGCGTCGCGGCGGAAGGCCACCGACAGTTTGCGCACCTGCTCCACCAGTTCGTAGGCGGCCACGCCCTCCTGCTCCCGGATCACGTCCCCCAGGATGCGCCCCAAGAGGCGGATGTCGTCAATCAGGGGCTGGTCCTTGTCGGATCGTTTCATGCGTCTGTCTCCAAGAGGGTGTGGCGGGCGCGGCTCAAATCCGACCGCTGGGACACAGGCGGTCGGCTTAGGGCGTAATGCGGGGCATGCTAGCATCCAAGACCGCTTGAAGATTACAAAAAGGTTACGAGCTTGAGCCAGCCAGCCGCCCCCATCGTCGCCCCTCACCTTGCTCCGATCGTGATCGCCACGCGCGAAAGCCGGCTCGCCCTGTGGCAGGCCGAACACGTCAAGGCCCTGCTGGAGGCGCAAGGCCACACCGTCACCCTGCTGGGCATGACCACCAAGGGCGACCAGATCCTGGACCGCTCGCTGTCCAAGGTGGGTGGCAAGGGCCTGTTTGTCAAAGAGCTCGAAGTGGCCCTGGAAGAAGGCCGTGCCGACATCGCCGTGCATTCGCTCAAGGATGTGCCCATGGACCTGCCCGACGGTTTCGAGCTGGCCTGCGTGATGGAGCGCGAAGACCCGCGCGACGCCTTTGTTTCGCCTCAGTACGCCTCGTTGCACGAGTTGCCCGAAGGCGCCGTGGTCGGCACTTCCAGCCTGCGCCGCACCGTGCTGCTGCGCGCGCTGCGCCCTGATCTGCGCATCGAGCCCCTGCGCGGCAACCTGGATACCCGCCTCAAGAAGCTGGACGACGGCCAGTACGCTGGCATCGTGCTGGCGGCCGCCGGCCTGAAGCGCCTGGGCCTGGCCGAGCGCATCCGCGCCGTGTTCGAACCTGACCACATGCTGCCGGCCGCCGGCCAGGGCGCCCTGGGCATCGAGATCCGAAGTGGGCGCGCCGACCTGCGTGCGGCCCTGGCGCCCCTGGCCCACCAGCGCACCTGGTTGACCGTGACCGCCGAACGCGCCATCAGCCGCGCCATGGGTGGCAGTTGCTCCATGCCGCTTGCCGCCCACGGCGAATGGCACGGCGACGAACTGCGCTTGCGCGCGGCCTGGGGTGACCCGGACAGCGCCAACGTGGCCCTGGTCCAGGCCAGCGGCCAACGCAGCCTCGACTCCCTGGCCAGTGCGGCCGAGCTGGGCGACGAAGTGGCTGAGCTGCTGCAAGCCGGCGGCGCACGCCGCGTGCTGCCCACGCCTGAAATCCCCTGAACACCCGCCACGCCATGCCCGCCCCGCGCGTCCTGGTCACCCGGCCCGAACCCGAGGCCAGTGACTGGGCCCGGCAACTGGGCCTGCGCGGCCTGCGGGCCGAAGCCCTGCCCCTGATCGAGATCGCCGCGCCCCGCGCCGGCGGGCAGCACCTGGCGCAAACCCGGTGGCGCGCCCTGATGTTTGTCAGCGGCAATGCGGTGCATCACTTTGCCACCACACCCGGCGCCCAGGCCTGCCTGAGCGAGGCCCGCTGCTGGGCCCCAGGGCCGGGCACGGCCCGCGCCCTGCTGGCCGCCGGCGTGCCGGCTGAACGCATTGACACCCCGCCCGCGGAAGCCGGGCAATTTGACTCGGAACACCTGTGGCCCCAGGTGCAGGCCCAGATCCAGCCCGGTGATCAGGTGCTGATCGTGCGCGGCGTCGACGCCCCTGCCGATCCGGCTGCGGCCCTGCCCCCAGAGCAGGCCGGCCGGGGCTCGGGGCGCGAGTGGCTGAGCCAGCGCATCACCCAGGCGGGTGGCCAGGTCAGCCACCATGTGGCCTATGAGCGCCGCCCACCGGCCCCGGCCGGGGTCTTGCGTGAGCGCGCCCTGGCCGCGGCGGGTGATGGCACGGTGTGGCTGTTCAGCAGCTCCGAAGCGGTGCGCAACCTGCAAAGCTGGTTGCCCGAGGCCCGCTGGCAAGGCGCACGCGCCCTGGTGACCCACCCACGCATCGCCGAAGCGGCGGCCCGCGCGGGCTTTGGACAGGTGCTCGCCACCCGCCCGACGCTCGAAGACGTGGCGGCCTCGATAGAATCCCTGACATGAGTTCAGTGCCACCGATCGACACCCCGACCGACGAGTCCCGTCCGCCTCAGCCGACTGCGGACGCGCCGGCAACACCGCGCACCGCCTTCAGCCGGCCCGGCCAGCCCTTGACCTGGGCGGCCCTGGCCGTGGCGGGCCTGGCCCTGGTGGCCAGTGTTTCCCTGTGGCAGAAGATCGGCAACCTGCAAGAGCAGCTGGCGCGCCAGTCGGCCGACAGCAGCAGCCAGGCCATTGAAGCCCGCGCCCTGGCCCGCCAGGCCCAGGAGCAGGCACGCGATGCCGCGGCCCGGGTCAGCCTCAATGAAACCCGGCTCAGTGAAGTGGCCCTGCAGCGCACCCAGCTCGAAGAGCTGATGCAAAGCCTGTCGCGCTCACGCGACGAAAACCTGGTGGTCGACATCGAATCCTCGCTGCGACTGGCCCAGCAACAGGCCCAGCTGACCGGCAGCGTCGAGCCCATGCTGGCCGCCCTCAAAACGGCCGACCAACGCATCGCCCGAGCGGCACAACCCCGCCTGGCCCCCTTGCAGCGGGCGATCCAGCACGACAGCGACCGCATCAAGTCGGCCAGCGTCACCGACACGCCCGGCCTGTTGGCGCGCCTGGACGAGCTGGCCCGCCAGGTCGACGAACTGCCCGTGCTCAATGCCGTGGCCAATGCCCCAGGGCGCCGACCGGCCCCACCCACCACCACCACCACCACCGCCACCGCCCCGGCCAGCGCTGCCGCCCAGGCCCAGGACTGGTGGGACAACACCGCCGGCAAGGCCCTGGCCCTGGTGCGCGACGAAATGCGAAACCTGGTCCGCGTGAGCCGCATCGACCAGCCCGAAGCCGCGCTGCTGGCGCCTGAACAAAGCTTTTTCCTGCGCGAGAACCTCAAGCTGAAGCTGCTCAATGCCCGCCTGGGCGTGCTGGCGCGCCAGACCGAATCGGCCCGCGCCGACCTGGCCGCTGCCGCCACGCAGATCAACAAGTATTTCGATCCAGCCTCGCGCCGCACCCAAAGCGCCGCCACCTTGCTGCAGCAACTGCAAAGCCAGCTCAAGGCGGTCGAGTTGCCGCGCCTGGACGAAACCCTGACCGCGCTGGCCACGGCCGCCGCGGGCCGCTGAGGAAAAGAGGCCCACCATGCGCGCAGCCTTGTGGTTTCTGGCCCTGTTCGGCATTGCCGTCGCCATGGCCTTGTTTGCCGGCAACAACCAGGGCACGGTGACCCTGTTCTGGCCGCCCTACCGGATCGACCTGTCCCTGAACATGGTGCTGTTGCTGCTGGTGGGCGGCTTCGTGGTGCTGCATGCCGCCCTGCAGGCCCTGGCCGCCCTGTTCGAGATGCCCCACCAGGCGCGCCGCTGGCGCCTGCAGCAGAAAGAGCGCGCCATGCATGGCGCCCTGCTCGACGGCATGATGCATTTGCTGTCGGGCCGCTTCGTGCGGGCCAGCAAGGCGGCCGAGGCCGCGCTGGCGCAGGAGCACTCGCTCAGCGCCAGTGCCCATTACGGCGGTGCCGGCCACCAACTGCGCACCCTGGCCCACCTGGTGGCCGCCGATGGTGCCCACGCGCTGCAAGACCGACCCCGCCGCGACGAGCACCTGCGCCAGGCGCTGGAAGAAACCGCGCTGCGCCAGAACGCGCAGACCCAGGAACTGCACGAAGGCGCCCAGCTGCGCTCGGCCCGCTGGATGCTGGACGACCGCGACGCCTCCGGGGCCCTGGCCCGACTCGAAGACCTGCCCCAGGGCGCCTCGCGGCGCACCATCGCCCTGCGCACCCGCCTCAAGGCAGCGCGCCTGGCCGGGCAGACCCTGATGGCCCTGGAAACCGCCCGCCTGCTGGCCAAGCACCGCGCCTTCTCCACGGCCGCCGCCCAGAGCATCGTGCGCGGACTGGCGGCCGAGCTGCTCAACTCGGCCCACGACCCGGCCCAGTTGCAGCAGGTCTGGCAGCAGCTCGACCCGGCTGAACGCCAGATGCCCGAACTGGCCCTGCAGGCCGCGCTGCGACTGAACCACCTCGGCGGTGACGACGTGCAGGCCCGGCATTGGCTGCTGCCGGTGTGGGAGCGCATGGTCAGCCTGCCCGATTCGCTGCCGGAGCACCTGCAACAGAAGTTGATCGAAGCCCTGGAACACAGCATGGAATCGCTGGACGCCTCCTGGCTGGCGCGCATCGAAAGTGCCCAGCAGGGCAACCCGCGCAACGCCCGGCTGGAGTATCTGGCCGGCGTGGCCTGCCTCAAGCGCCAGCTGTGGGGCAAGGCCCAGCAACTGCTGAGCCAGGCCAGCCAGCACCTGGAGGCCGGCCCCATGCAGCGCAACGCCTGGCGGGCACTGGCCCTGCTGGCCGAACGGCGCGGCGACGAGCCTGCCGCGGCGGCTGCCTGGCGCAACGCCGCCCTTTGCCCTTGAGCGCCGCTTCATGCCCTGAAGGCGGTTTGGCCCCCGCGCCATCGCACTGGGCATTCAATTTTTTTGAATCGAAGCGTCAATCACGCTGAAACCCGGAGGCGGACGCGCTTCCTACACTGCAGACAGTTCAGGAACTTGTTGTTGATCAAACAGTCCACACAACGTCTTCAATCCGGGTTTCATCCATGACCTCTGTTTCACACGGCACCCCCAAGCGCTACAGCGCGCTGGCCATGGCCCTGCACTGGCTGCTGGCGGCTGCGCTGCTGGGGACCTTCTGCCTCGGCCTGTACATGGCTGATCTGCCTTTCTCACCGCAACGTCTCAAGTACTACAGCTGGCACAAATGGGCCGGCATGTCGATCCTGATCCTGTCGGTGCTGCGGCTGCTGTGGCGCCTCACGCACCGCCCGCCCGCACTGCCGGCGGCCGTCGAGCAAGCCATGCCGGCCTGGCAGCGTGCTGCCCACCATGGCACCCACCACCTGTTGTACCTGCTGTTCTTTGCCGTGCCCCTGATCGGCTGGGCCTACAGCTCGGCCGCCGGCTTCCCGGTGGTGCTGTTTGGCGTGCTGCCGATGCCTGACCTGCTGGCCCCCGACAAGGCCCTGGCCGAGCTGGTCAAGCCCTGGCACGAGATCGCGGCCTGGGCTCTGGCGACCCTGGCAGCCCTGCACGTGGCGGCCGCCCTCAAGCACCAGTTGATCGACCGCGACGGTCTGATCAACCGCATGCTGCCAGGCCGCGGCTGAACCAGGCCCCTTCTTTCTGCTCTCCGATTTCCATCTTTTCCAGCCGGCCCGTTGGCCGCAACAGGAGTGAACCATGACGACGATTTTCAAGCGTGCTCTCGCCGCCTCACTGGCCCTGAGTGCCATCGCAGCCTTTTCCCCGGCTCACGCCGACCAGAAGCTGGTCCCCGCCCAAAGCGAGATCGTGTTCGTCAGCAAGCAGATGGGTGTGCCGGTGGAAGGCCGCTTCAAGAAGTTCGACGCCCAACTGAGCTTTGACCCGGCCAAGCCCGAAACCAGCAAGATCGCCATGACGGTGGATGTGGCCAGCGCCACCCTGGGCGTGCCTGAAAGCGATGCCGAACTGCCCAAGGCCCCCTGGTTCAACACCGCCAAGTTCCCGCAGGCCACCTTTCAGTCGACCTCGGCCAAGGGCCTGGGCGGCGGCAAGTTTGAAATCAGCGGCAAGCTGAGCATCAAGGGCCATGCCCAGGATGTGGTCGTGCCCGTGACCCTGACCCAGAACGGCGCCACCACCCTGGCCACTGGCGTGCTGCCCATCAAGCGCCTGGTCTTCAAGATCGGCGAGGGCGAATGGTCGGACACCGGCATGGTGGCCGACGACGTGCAGGTGAAGTTCAAGTTTGCGCTGACTGGCGTGGGCAAGCTTTGATCCGTGCTGCTTCCTGAATCCCGTCCATTTTCTTTTCCCCCGTTCCCTTTTCCTTTCCAACAGGAGTTTTCTACCATGCGTATTTCGATGATCGTCCTGGCCGCTGCTGCCGCCCTCTCTGCCGGTCTGGCCCAGGCTGAAACCGCCACCTACGGCGTTGACCCGACCCACACCTTCGCGACCTTCGAAATCAGCCACTTTGGTGCCGCCGTGAACCGTGGCCGCTTCGACAAGAAGGAAGGCACCGTGCAACTGGACAAGGCCGCCAAGACCGGCAAGGTCGAGATCACCTTCGACGCCACCTCGATCAACAGCGGCACCGCTGCCTTCGACAAGCACCTGCAAAGCGCCGACCTGTTCAACGCGCCGCAGTTCCCCACCTTCAAGTTCGTGGGTGACAAGTTCACCTTCGACGGTGACAAGGTGAGCAGCGTGGCCGGCAACCTGACCCTGCTGGGCAAGACCGCCCCGCTGACCCTGACCGCCAAGCAGTTCAACTGCTACCAAAGCCCCATGCTCAAGCGCGAAGTGTGCGGCGGCGACTTCGAAGCCACCATCGACCGCACCCAATGGGGCATGAACTACGGCATCGACTGGGGTTTCCCGAAGAACGTGCACCTGGTGGTGCAAGTGGAAGCCGTCAAGCAGTGATCGGCCAGCGGGCATCATTGATGCCTGCCTGAACAAGCCGCCGCAGCCCCTGGGTGCCGGCGGCTTTTTTGCGCCTGCCCTGCACTGGGGCCGCCTCAGCGCGCCGCCACCAAAAGCTGCACAAAGGTCTGCAGCCGGGCGCTGCTCTCAACGCCGATGGCGGTGAACTCCAGCCCGGCGCGCCAACGCGCCTCGAAGGGGCGACACTTGACCACCTTGGCGTACACATCGCTGACCGTGAAATCAACCAGCAGCAAGGGGAACTCCAGCTTCAGCTCGGAAAAGGGCTCCAGTGGCTGGTCCAGCTCGATCTGCAGTCCGTAGTAGCCCACGTCGATGATCACGGCAGGCCAGTGCGACGGCAGCACCACCTTGTGCTGCAGCTCCTGCATCGTGCAGGGCAGGCGCACCTCCACACGGTGGCTGCGCCGCACTTCAGCGCGTGGCACATGCAGCCCGCGCGACGGGATGGCCACCACCTCACGCACCCGGACGGCCTCGCTCTTGCCCTTGACATGCACCTCCATGGGGCCGGAGGCCTCGACCAGATGCGCGCAGCGCTGGTAGGTGTGCTCGCTGACCAGCACCTGCCCGCGCAGACTGAAGGATTCGATGCGCGAGGCCAGGTTGACCTCATCGCCGATCACCGTGTACTGCGAATAGGCAGCCGAGCCAAAGCGGCCCGCGATCACCTGCCCCGTGTTGATGCCGATGCCCATGTACAGCTCGGGCAGGCCCTGCGGCGGCCCCTCCCGATTGAGTTCGGCCATGGCCAGCTGCATCTCGACCGCGCACACCAGGGCCCGCTCCACGTCGTCCGGACGCCCCTCGGGCGCCCCGAACAAGGCCATCACCGAATCACCCATGAACTTGTCGATGGTGCCGCCGTGGCGCAGGATCACTTCGCTGAGCACGGCCAGGCAACGGTTCAGCAAAGCAATGATGACGCCGGCGGGCTGGGTGGCCGTGAGCGCCGTGAAGCCGCGCAGATCGGCCAGCACAACCGTCACCTCACGCTGATGCACCGGGTCGCTCCAGGGCGCCTGCACGCCCTGGCCGGTGAGCGCCAGCAACTCGGCCAGGCCGTCGGGGCTCAGCACCTGCCCGGTGTCACGGCGCACCAGGGCCTGCACGCGCAAGGCCTGGGCCGAGGTATCGATGTCGATCCTGTCCATCTGTTCTGGCTCCCTCAAAACCGCCAGCCCGTGGACAGGCGCCACATGTTCTGACTGCTGAAATTGACGTTGGGGTCCCAGGCCAGGTGCACAAAGGTGCGCGCGCCGTCCAGCCCCAGCGACCACCCCAGGCGCCGGATGCCCTGGCCATCGACCAGCCCGGTCTTGCGCAACACATCCACCGTCAGCCGCAGCCCATCGGCCACCGGACCTCGATAGACCAGGTGCAGGTGCTGCTGATCGGGGTTCTGCCGGTTGTCGCGCACCACCAGCACCGACAACGAGCGGGATTCAGAGGGGCGGTAAGCCGCCCAGGCCATCCAGGCATCGTTGGGGTCGAAGTTGAGGTTGACATAAGGCCGCAGATTGGTGCGCCCCAGGCCCGCACCCGCCACCCAATGCTCCCCGCGCTCCAGGCCCAGGCTGCCCCCGGCAAAGCCGCCCGAGGCCAGCTGCAACGAGGGTTGCAGGCGCCAGCCCCCGGGCAGCGGCACCGATCGGTCCCAGCCGCCACGCCATTGCGTGCCCTGGCCATCGGCCTGATAGCGCCCCAGCCAGACATTGCCACTGCCGTAGCCATAGCGCAGGTTCAGGTCGGCACCCGTGCTGGCAGCCTGCCCGCCACCCTGCATGGGGTACAGACCGAAGGTGAGTTTGTAGGGGTGATCGGGTGCCGCAGCCGAGGTGGGCGCCGACGCAGGCTCTGGCGCGTCGGCAGTGCCTTGTTCGGCCCAGGCGGCGCCGAGCAGGCTGCTGAAGGCCGCACAAGCCAGCATCCGCGCCCCACACCCCCGGCTGCCCCATGGCGCGGCCAAGACCTTGGGCCAGGCCAGGCGATGCTCCGTGACGATCGAGTTCATAGGATCGCAATTATGGGTCCGGATCAACCGGCCAGCGCTGCTGAGCGGCATGCGCCCGCCCACCAAGCCCCCACTCACACGGCCCCCAGACGCCCCCGCAGCGCCCTGTGGGCCAGGGGCCCAGCCGCCGCTTCAGTTTCAATAGCAGGTGCTGTTTGACCCGCCGGCACGGGCCGGGCCATGCGAATCTGAACGGGCGCCGGGGATATGGGCCGCTGGGCCGCTAAAATCGGCCTCATCCTGCAACAGTCTCCAACGGCACCCCAGGGTGCCGTTTCCATTTGCCACGCCATGAGCGACACCATTCAACAGCCCGGGCTGAACAGCCTTTCGAAATCCTTTGAACCTGCTGCCATCGAGGCCCAGTGGGGCCCCGAATGGGAAAAGCGAGGCTACGGTGCCGCCGGCTTCCGCGGCACCGGCGCGGCCCAGGCCGAAGCACCCTCGTTCGCCGTCCAGCTGCCGCCCCCCAACGTGACCGGCACGCTGCACATGGGTCACGCCTTCAACCAGACCATCATGGACAGCCTCACGCGTTACCACCGCATGAAAGGCTTCAACACGGTCTGGGTGCCTGGCACCGACCATGCCGGCATCGCGACCCAGATCGTGGTGGAGCGCCAGCTGCAAGAGCAAAAGCTCAGCCGCCATGACCTGGGCCGCAAGAACTTCGTCAGCAAGGTGTGGGAGTGGAAAGAGAAATCCGGCAACACCATCACCACCCAGATGCGCCGCATGGGCGACAGCGTCGACTGGAGCCGCGAGTACTTCACGATGGACGACAAGCTCTCCAGCGTGGTGACCGACACCTTTGTGCGCCTGTATGAGCAAGGCCTGATTTACCGTGGCAAGCGCCTGGTCAACTGGGATCCGGTACTGATGTCGGCCGTGTCCGACCTCGAAGTTGAAAGCGAAGAAGAAGACGGCAGCCTGTGGCACATCGCCTACCCGCTGGCCGATGGCTCGGGCAGCCTGACCGTGGCCACCACCCGCCCCGAAACCCTGCTGGGTGACGTGGCCGTGATGGTGCACCCCGAAGACGAACGCTACACCGCCCTGATCGGCAAGATGGTGAAGCTGCCGCTGACCGACCGCGAGATCCCGGTGATTGCCGACGACTACGTGGACCGTGAGTTCGGCACCGGCGTGGTCAAGGTGACCCCGGCGCACGACCAGAACGACTATGCCGTGGGCCAGCGCCACGGCCTGCCGATGATCTGCGTGCTGACGCTCGAAGCCAAGATCAACGAGAACGCCCCCGCCAAGTACCAGGGACTGGACCGCTTTGTGGCCCGCAAGGCCGTGGTGGCCGACCTGGAAGCCGCTGGCGCCCTGGTCGAGGTGAAAAAGCACAAGCTGATGGTGCCGCGCTGCACCCGTACCGGCCAGGTCATTGAACCGATGTTGACCGACCAATGGTTCGTGGCCATGAGCAAGGTCAGCGAGCAAGACCCCACGGGCAAATCGATCGCCCAGAAGGCCATCGACGCCGTGGCCAGCGGCGAGGTCAAGTTTGTGCCCGAGAACTGGGTCAACACCTACAACCAGTGGATGAACAACATCCAGGACTGGTGCATCAGCCGCCAACTGTGGTGGGGCCACCAGATTCCGGCCTGGTACGACGAAGACGGCAACGTGATCGTGGCCCGCAACGAAGCCGAAGCCCAGGCCAAGGCCCCGGGCAAGACGCTGCGCCGCGACGAGGACGTGCTGGACACCTGGTACTCGTCGGCGCTGGTGCCCTTCAGCACCATGGGTTGGCCCAACCAAGGTGATTCGGCCACCGACGACTTCAACCTGTACCTGCCCAGCACCGTGCTGGTAACGGGCTACGACATCATCTTCTTCTGGGTCGCCCGGATGATCATGATGACCACCCACTTCACGGGCCGGGTGCCCTTCAAGCATGTGTACATCCACGGCCTGGTGCGTGATGCACAAGGCAAGAAGATGAGCAAGTCGGAAGGCAATGTGCTCGACCCGGTGGACCTGATCGACGGCATCTCGCTGGAGCCCCTGCTGGAGAAGCGCACCACCGGCCTGCGCAAGCCCGAAACCGCCCCGCAGGTGCGCAAAAACACCCAGAAAGAGTTCCCCGAAGGCATTCCGGCCTACGGTGCCGATGCGCTGCGCTTCACCTTTGCGGCGCTGGCCTCGCTGGGGCGCAGCATCAACTTCGACAGCAAGCGCTGCGAGGGCTACCGCAACTTCTGCAACAAGCTCTGGAACGCCACTCGCTTTGTGCTGATGAACTGCGAAGGCCACGACTGCGGCCTGATGGAGCACACCAAGGCCGACTGCGCCGTGGGTGGCAAGGCCCATGGCTACATGAGCTTCAGCCAGCCCGACCGCTGGATCGCCTCGGTGCTGCAACAGGTCGAGGCCGATGTGGCCAAGGGGTTTGAGGAATACCGCCTCGACAACGTGGCCAACCGCCTGTACGACTTTGTCTGGAACGAATTTTGCGACTGGTACCTGGAAATCGCCAAAGTGCAGATCCAGACCGGTGATGTGGCACAACAACGGGGCACCCGTCGCACGCTGATCCGCACGCTGGAAGCCATCCTGCGTCTGGCGCACCCCATCATTCCTTTCATCACCGAAGAACTGTGGCAAATCGTGGCCCCTGTGGCCGGCCTCCAGGGCGAATCGATCAGCGTGACGCGCTACCCCGAGTCGCAGCCGTCCAAGATCGACCCCGACGCCATCGCACATGTCGAGCGCCTGAAGGCCCTGGTCGACGCCTGCCGCAACCTGCGTGGCGAGCTGGGCGTGTCGCCCGCCACCCGCCTGCCCTTGCTGGCTGTGGCCAGCCAGCCCGAGGAAGCCACCTTCCTGCAACAATCGGCCGCCATACTGCAGGCACTGGCCAAATTGAGCGAAGTGAAGCTGTTCGCCACCGAAGCCGAATGGGCCGAAGCCGCCCAGGCCGCCCCGGTGGCGGTGGTGGGTCAGGCCCGGGTGTGCCTGTTCGTGGAAATCGATGTGGCCGCCGAGAAGGCCCGCCTCGCCAAAGAGGCGGCCCGCCTCGAAGGCGAGATTGCGAAGGCGCAAGGCAAGCTGTCGAACGAAGCCTTTGTGGCCAAGGCCCCACCGGCGGTGATTGAACAAGAGAAAAAGCGGATGGCCGACTTCTCGACCAAGTTGGCCGGCATCGAAGATCAACTCAGGAGGATGAAATAAATGAATATCAAGCAGACTGTTCGCAAGGCGGTTTTTCCGGTCGCAGGGCTGGGCACGCGCTTCCTGCCGGCCACCAAGGCCAGCCCGAAGGAAATGCTGCCCGTGGTCGACAAGCCGCTGATCCAGTACGCCGTTGAAGAGGCCCATGCCGCGGGCATCGACCACATGATCTTCGTGACCGGCCGCAGCAAGCGTGCCATCGAAGACCACTTCGACACCGCCTACGAACTGGAAGCCGAACTCGAAGCCGCTCACAAAACCGAGATGCTGGCTCGACTGCGCGAGCTGCGCCCCGAGGGCATGACCTTCTCGTACGTGCGCCAGCCCCGCTCCATGGGCCTCGGACACGCCGTGCTGTGCGCCGCCCACCTGGTGGGCAACGAGCCGTTTGCCGTGCTGCTGGCCGACGACCTGATGTCCGCCCCCACCGGTGGCGAGCCCGTGATGGCGCAGATGACACGCCAGTTTGCCAAGCTGGGCCGATCGATCCTGGCCGTGCAGGAAGTGCCGCTGGAACACGTGCGCCGCTACGGCATCGTGGTGGGCGAGCCAGTGGATGACCGCGTGCTCAAGGTCAGCCACATTGTTGAAAAGCCCATGCCCGAAGTTGCCCCTTCACGCATGGGCGTGGCAGGCCGCTACGTGCTGACCCCGGCCATCTTCGACATGCTGGCCAACCAGCCCCGCGGTGCCGGTGGTGAGATCCAGCTGACCGATGCCATCGCCCGCCTGATGACCACCGAGGCCGTTTACGCCTGGCAGTACGAAGGCAAGCGCTACGACTGCGGCAGCAAGGAAGGCTTTCTGGAAGCCACCGTGGAACTGGCCTTGCAACACCCCGAGGTGGGCGCCGGCTTCCGCGAATACCTCAAGGGCCTGACGCTCTGAGGCCCCCGGGGCCAGGCCCGGCCCCAAAGCGCTGGCCCCCAGTCAACGTGACGCTTAAAAAAACAGCCACCCGGGCTCCAACCCGGGTGGCTGTTTTGCTTGGCGGCGTGCCCGGCTCAGCGGCGGCGCAGCACGTGAATGAACTCGTCGCCCTGGGCCTTCTGCTCCACCAGCTCGTTGCCGGTCTGCTTGGCAAAGGCCTGGAAGTCGCGTGTCGAGCCCGGGTCGGTGGCCACCACCTTGAGCAATTGGCCGCTCAGCATGTCCGTCAGCGCCTTCTTGGCCTTCAGGATGGGCAACGGGCAGTTCAGGCCACGCGTGTCGATTTCTTTGTGGATGTCCATCTGGGTTCCTCAGTCTTGGGCAATTCTACGCAGGACCAGCCCGGTGGATGGCGGTCATGGCCGATCAATCTTCGCGTCGTGGAAACTCGATGAAGCGCGGCTCGATGCCACGCGCCCGCAACCATTGGGCCAGGGCCAGCCCGGTGCCGGCCGGCCAACACATCACATCCTGCGGATCAAGCAACTTGTATTCGACCAACTCGGGCGACAGGCTGATCTCGCCCTCGGCCACCGCGTGGTAGGTGATGATGACCTGGTTCATGCGCTGAAAATCAGCCACCCCCACCAGGTCCAGCGACAACACATCCAGGTTGGTCTCTTCCTTGATCTCGCGCGCAATGCCCTCTTCGGGGGTTTCGCCGGCCTCCATGAAGCCCGTGATCAAGGCGAACATGCGCCCCGACCAGGCCGCATTGCGGGCCAGCAAGACCTGCCCCCGGTACTCGATGATGGCGGCCAGCACCGGCGTGGGGTTGTTCCAGTGCGTCCAGTCGCAGGCCATGCAACGCAGCCGGTGCTTGTCGCCCCCGTCTTCAGCCTGGGAGATCCATTCGAGCGATGTGGCGCATTGCGGACAAAAGCGGAATTCTGCAGCCATGAAACCCCTCCTCGGGCGATCGGCAAGCGGTGTTGAACGGCGTTGGCCTGCGCTGTCAGGCCGGAAACACGCCCGTGGACAGGTAGCGATCGCCCCGGTCGCACACGACAAACGCGATGGTGGCGTTTTCGCAGCCCCGTGCAATCTCTTGCGCGACCCAGCAGGCCCCGGCGGCAGAAATGCCGGCAAAAATACCTTCTTCACGCGCCAGGCGACGGCAGGTCTCTTCGGCATCGTCCTGCGACACATAGACCAGTTGATCCACCAGGCTGGCGTCATAGATGCTGGGCAGGTAAGCCTCGGGCCACTTGCGAATGCCCGGGATGCGCGACCCCTCGCTGGGCTGGGCACCGACGATGCGCACCGCCGGGTTCTTTTCTTTCAGAAACCGGGCCACACCGGTGATGGTGCCGGTGGTGCCCATGGCGCTCACGAAGTGGGTGATGCGCCCGCCGGTCTGCTCCCACAATTCGGGGCCGGTGGTCTCGTAATGGATGCGCGGATTGTCGGCGTTGCCAAACTGATCCAGCACCCGGCCTTTGCCCTCGCGCTGCATCTGCTCGGCCAGATCGCGGGCGTACTCCATGCCACCGCTCTTGGGCGTCAGCAACAACTCGGCACCAAAAGCCTTCATGGTCTGGGCACGCTCGATCGACAGGTCCTCGGGCATGATCAACACCATGCGGTAACCCCGGATGGCCGCCGCCATCGCCAGCGCAATCCCCGTGTTGCCCGAGGTGGCCTCGATCAAGGTATCGCCGGGCTTGATCTCGCCCCGCTCCTCGGCACGGCGGATCATCGACAGTGCCGGCCGGTCTTTCACCGAACCTGCCGGGTTGTTGCCCTCCAGCTTGGCCAACACCACATTGCCACGCCGCTGGTTGTCGGCCACACCGATGCGCTGCAGCGCAATCAAAGGCGTTTTACCGACTGCATCTTCAATGGTTGGGTAATTCATGCCCAACACTGTGCCATAATTTCGTTCTAGCGTTTTTTTGCCCGGGTGGTGAAATTGGTAGACGCAGGGGACTCAAAATCCCCCGCCGCAAGGCGTGCCGGTTCGATTCCGGCCCCGGGCACCATTACAAATCAAGCACTTACGTGCGCTTGATGGGTAAGAGCAAAGAAACGTTCCGCATCCGTTCAACGTGATGTTCCGCTTTTGACAGACAGCCACCCATCGAGGTGGCTTTTTTGTGCCTTGAAGGTCGCCTCAGACGAATCCGCACCAACAGGGTGTCCTGCAAGCAGGTAGCAGCCCAGATAGCCAGCATCATGCCCACCTGTTACGACCATCACTGCATTGGCTGTCCGTACCAGAACGCAGCACATCTTCCTGATAATTCGCGGCAGATCCGCTCAGCCCCGCTTTCCATGGAAGACAACGGCGCCTCGGTACTTCTCATATTCCAAGCGCCTGGCATCGACGAATGGGCCAGCGGGAAGCCGGTGGCCAGTACAAAACCCAGTTCGGCTGGCGCTCGCCTGGAGGCGGCATTTCGCATCGCTCATCGAACGCGGCAGGACTACAACATAACAAATGCAGTCCAGTGCTTTCCTGGCAAGAAGCCGCCGCTTGGCAACGCCAAGCCCCGCGATAGAGCGCCTCCCGCCGAGGTGCGCACCCATTGCTTGAAATGGTTATGCCGAGATATCAAGGCCCACCCTTACAAACGCGTTATCGTTTTTGGCTCCCACGCCCAGCGATCTATTAGCGAGTTGGACTTAGGGGACGACCCACGGATCCATTTCATCCGACACCCCACCGGGGGCATTTCGAATGAAAATCTTGCCAAAGCGGTGGGCCAACCCGGCAGTTGAGCGGACCCGAGCCAGACCAGGGATGCCAACACCCTCTCCCAGCAGCCCTCACAGCAGGGGCATTGAGAGCACCGGCCCGACGATGGCACCCGTCAGCCTTGGACGAATTCGAAATGCTGTCATCGCCAAGACGCCGAAAGCCACCCAGGCCGTGCACGCAACAATCAGATTGGCTTCTACGAGCGAAGTGGAAATACCCAGCAGCGCTGCGGTGATCACACCGATACGATCGCACAGAGGCCGACAACGGTCTTTCGTTGCCCTGCCAGCGACCTTTGCTGTCGCATTCGTGCAAGGATGGACGAATACGCTGGCGAGCCAAGCAGCGCAACCCGCGTCGTCGTGAATGCCAATGGCTCGCTGAACATGAGTGCCCAGCCTGCTAGGCACGCTGTCGCTTTAGATCTGATCCAATGGACTCATGCCTGACCACGCCGACGCACGGTCCACAACCCACCCATCGCCATCAGCGAAGCCAGCGAGATCATGGCCCATTCGCTGAGCGTTGGCACGCTTGAGGTGTTTGCGACAACTGCGGTGTAGGTCAGAACGACGGAGCCTGCTCCACCTGCAACGGTAGTCAACCCGCCATTGGCGGCCACAGAGTAGGTCGCTCCGGCAGGCCCGATGCTGCCACCGCCTCCGCCGCCAGAATCATTGCTGTCTGCACCACCACCGCCTCCGCCACCGTACCCACCACCACCACCACCACTGCCGCTGTAAAGCGTTCCCGCCCCCACCGTCGGGGAGTCTGCACCAGCGCCACCAACACCGGCACCTGAGCCTGTACCTCCTGGAGTCAAAGCACTTCCGCCGTGACCGCCGGTACCGCCTGCACCGCCGTTGCCATTGCCACCAGCCGAGCCATTGACCAACCCACCCGCAGGATTGGCGCCTGTCCCCCCCGCACCGCCCACACCGCCGGAGCCTCCGCCTCCGCCTGTTGCCGACACAGACCCGTTGGCACCAGCGGAGCCATTGCCATTGCCACCGGCGACCGCACCGCCGCCACCCCCTCCACCGGCAATGATTTGATTGGCCGTACCGGCATCAATGTTCGTTGAACCGCCGCCGCCGCCACCAGAAGTAGGTGCCGTCGTCACACCACCTGTTCCGCCACCACCGATGAACAGATTGAGCACCTGACCACCCGTGACCGGCAGAGCCACAGTGACCACCCCGCCGTGCCCCCCCCTGGCGCCATACCCACCACCACCACCGCCCCCAGTTGCGACGACGTTCACGGTGGTCACCCCAGCGGGGACTGTCCACGTTGTGGCACCCACCGTATTGAAAGTCGCTGTTGTCGCATTGGCGAAAAGTGCGCCAGTCGCAATCAGAACGCCAAGAGCGACCTTGCCAAGGTTGCGGTTGAAGGAAGGACGAATCATGGATGTGAACTTGTAAGAACTTGAAACAATCACAGCAGTCTACATAGAAATGGTGGGGGAATTTTTCAAAAGCCACCACCCCAAGGAAGCCGATTAAACCAAGATGGACTCTGTTGGGTCGTCAGGAACCCAACACCCGACAGGGTTGCGCTGGATCGCATGTTGAACGGATCTCGGCAGGCGACGCTCCATCGAGCAACGCGCCTCAATTGCGGCTTTGTACATGCCCCTGCTGCGTCATCCCCAACGCCCCGCCCTTGCGTCGGATGTGCTCGGCGTCGCCTTGCCGGCCCAAATGATGCACCTGCCCACTTTTGTTGCTGCGTGCGTGCGCCTTAAATCCACTGATCGTTCACAACGGTGCGCTCACTTGTTTCGCCGTCGCCGGTGTTTGCGACACCGCGAGGCTCGATCAGCAGGAGCTTCACTTCAGCAGGCGCACAAGGCTTGTGTTCAACGCCTCTCGGCACGACGGCCATTTGACCGGCACTCAACACGATGGAGCCGTCACCCAAGGGCCCATCACGAAAGTCGATGCGCAATTCGCCGTCCAGCACGATGAAGGTCTCATCAGTATCAGAATGTTTGTGCCAAACAAATTCACCTTCGAGCTTGACGACCTTGAACTGGTAATCGTTCATTTCTGCGACCACGCGTGGCTGCCAATGCCCGTCGATCAGTGAAATCTTGCCCGCCAGATTGATCGCCTCGCATTGACCGCGTGAGGCAGGTGCGGTTGGGGAATGAGTTGGTGTAGGCATCGTTTTCTCCGTTCCATGTGGATGTGCCGCAGAGAATACTGAAGCGCCGGAGAGCCGTATTGAACGATCGTGGGAGAACCTTCAAGCGATAGGCCGGTTGTTCACGATCCGAATCCAGCGGCCTGGCGTAAGACCGAAGGTCTTCAGGAAATGGCGGGTCATGTGGCTCTGATCGGCGAAGCCCGCATCAGCCGCCGCACTTGCAAGCGATGCACCCGAGAGCAGCTCACGCCGAACTGCATCGAGCCGTCGCATCGTGAGGTAGCGATACGGGCTTGTGCCATAGAAGGTGCGGAAATCATGCGAGAGGCTCCAGCGATCACGGCCCGTCGCCATTTCCACTTCTTCCAGCGTGACCGTGCGCGTGAAGTTCGCGTGCAGAAGGTCGCGAGCACGGCGAGCCGCCAAATAATCCCCTTGGCCCCGGGCCAGTCGCATGCCAGAGGCCGCGGCGAGCGCATGCGCAAGAGCAGCAAGCGCGTCACTCTGTTCCAGCGGTTCATAAATATGGCATACGCGTTGCAGCAAAGATTCGGCTGCGGCCGCAATATGTGGATCATTGGTCACGCCGCCTTCGATGAACGGAAGCGCCCGGCCACCCAGCACATCCTGGAAAAGTGCTGGCTCCACGTAAATCATGCGATACCGAAAGCCCTCGTCCGTACCCGCCTGGCCATCGTGTGCTTCGTCGGGGTGTAGCACGATGGTGTTGCCCGGAAGGCTGTCACGCCTGTTGCGTCGATAGTGAAAGCTCTGCACCCCATCGAGCGTGCGGCCAATCGCATAGGTATCGTGGCGATGCATGGCGTAAGCCTTGCCGTGAAACCAAGCCTCGATGCGTTCGAGGCCCTCTGACGGCTGTGCGCGCATCACCCAGTCCGAGCGCATGGATGCAGGTGTTTGGGACAAGTGAGTCGCAAAAGAGGGAATGGAATGCGCGCAAACATGAAGTGCGCGGTTCGATTTTAGAGCGGGCGAATGCTGAGACGACATTCGCATCACTGAAGCCCCATTTGGCAAAGTATCGACAACGGCGTTGAACGGCGGCATTCTGACAGCACCGTTCATAGCGCGGTGAGGGCCATTATCGAAAGTCTAGCCCACGGCCCCTGCCATGCCTCAGCGAGGGTCCGGTAGGCCATGTACAGCCCTCTGCTCGCGGTGCCGGCCCAGCGGTGACCACGGTGCCGAACTGGCTGTCCTGGAGAGCCGAGATACGCAGGCACAACGTCCAATCAAACAATGAGCCGCCTCAAATAAGTTGGCTCAATTGCCATAGGCCCATCGCAGCGAGCGCCGCTGCAGAGCACAGGTTGACCGCCCGCTGCCATCGGGCGTCAAAGCGGTCACGCAGCCAAGCCACGCCTGTCGCCAAGATCAGCCACCACAACGCTGAGCCGACCAACACCCCCAGCACCATCACCCAAGGCGATAGAACGGGGGCACCCCCCGCCAATGCACCAAACACGGCCATGAACGAGAGGATGGTGGTCGGATTGGACAGCGTCAAAAAGAACGTCCCTGACACGTAGCGCAGCAAGCTGCCCTTGGGCAGGGCCGCATGGCGGCCCCGGGCAGGCGGCTGCTTGGCGATTCGCCATGCAAGCCACAGCAAAAAGCCCCCGCCGAACAAACCCAGCCACAGCTTCAAGCCAAGCAGCCAAGCCATCAGGCCCGTCACGCCAAATGCACCCATCGCACCGTACATGGCATCTGCAAAGGCCGCGCCAAGGCCCGTGGCCAAACCGGATGCGCGACCATGATCCAAGGTGCGTTGGATCGCAAGAATGCCGATTTGCCCCACGGGCGCGGCGATGGAAAGGCCAATCAGCATCGACTGGGCAAACAGGCCCATCAATGGAAAAGTGTGATGTGTGTCCATGCCTAGGATTTTCTGAAGAGACACGGCAGCCGCCCAGAACAGAATTCAGGCAAAAATGGATTTCATCGTCGATTTTTCAGGTGAATACGAGATATGACTGAATCCGTTGTTGAACTGGATGCGAAGGCCTGGGCCCTTCTGATGGCCTTGCAAGCTGAGGGTCGGGCGCCGCTCAAGACCCTGGCCTCCGCTGCGGGGCTTTCGGTTCCTGCCACGGTCGAACGCTTGAAGCGGCTGCAGGATGCAGGGGTTGTGCGCTCGGTGACCGCAGAGCTGGACCCGGCGCTGGCCGGCTACCCGGTGAGCGCCATCATTGGCATCACGGTGGCGCAGCCCGGAAAGAAGGCGTTCCTTGACAAGCTGCGTCGTGCCCCCGAGGTGTTGGAATGCAAGCATGTGGCCGGCGCAGACTCGTACCTGTTCACGGTGGTGGCCCGCAGCCTGCAAGATCTGGAGCAGTTTCTCTCGTCCATCAACGGGTACGGCGAGACCCGAACCTCCATTGTGTTTTCCACCCCCATTCCACGCCGTGGGCTGGTGGCCCCTGGCGCGTCACGCGAATGAACCCAAACCGGAACCGGCGCCACAGGCGGCACGCAGATCCGGCTCGTTGAACCGTTTCGGCAATAGCGCGTCGCAGGCAGCCCTGCCGTTCTGCCGAACAGATCAAATTTCGTTTCGATGAGAAAAGTGGTCTTTGCTCATGAGCACATCCACACGGTGCACCTGGGCTGCGCCGGCCAGGATCGCGTTCATGCGTGCGAGGTCTCGGAAGATGTCGCCCCCACCCCCGTCGACATGGGCCTGGCGCCCTGCCAAATCGGGAAAGGCCTCGAAGATGGCGAAACGGGTCTGCGAGAACCTCACGGCGAACCACGGCCCTGTCGCCGGCTCTGATTCAACGCATGCCCGAATGTCTCGCAGCATCTGCACAACCGCCGCCTCCTTTCCGGGACGGGCCTCGATTTGGATGAAGAAGGCCTTGCGGCCCTCCGATCCTTGTTCGCCCACGACCTGAACCCCCTGGTGCGGGGCCATGGACGAATGTGAAGAAGGCTGAATCGCCGGGACTGGGATCGTGGTCATGAGGGCATCTCCTGAATGGGGTTCACCACTGTGGCTTGAAGCCCAAGCCTGCACGTGCAGGAACGTCGACAATCCTTGCCTGAATGTCCAGACTGGCTGGGTTGCACCCCACGCCCCAGCCAAAATGCGCCATGGACCATGACCTGATACGGGTGCTCCGGCGCCACACAGACGAGCAGCGCGAGGCCACCACGACCGCGGTGACACCCGTGCGCGGCCTGTATTTGGTACGAAGCACAGCGCCCAGCGAACTGGAGCACACCGTGGCTCAACCCTTGGTTTGCTGGGTGCTACAGGGCTGCAAGCGAATCAGCCTGGGAAGCGGCGAATCGTCCTATGCGGCCGGCGAGACCCTGATCGTCACAGGCAATGTCCCAACGGTCAGCCGAATCAGCGAGGCCAGCGTGGCCACCCCCTACCTGGCCTTGGCGTTGGACCTGGACCTTGCCGTGATCACCGACCTGGTCACCCACTCACCTGAAGTGCATGCACGCCCTTGCGGGCAGGACACCCGTGACGAGCTGCACGACGCGCTTCGCCGATTGGTGCTGCTACTCAATCGCCCAGAGTCGCTGGCCGTGCTCAAAGATGGCCTCATCCGAGAAATTCACCACTGGCTGCTGTTGGGCCGACAAGGGCCCTCCATTCGCCAACTGGGCTCGCCAGACAGTCACGCACGGCGTGTTGCCCGAGCGGTGGCGATCTTGCGCGTCAACTATGCCAAGACGGTACCAGTCGAACAATTGGCGGCGGCCGCCGGCATGAGCCGCTCGGCCTTTCACCAACACTTCCGCGCCATCACCTCACTGACGCCCCTGCAGTTTCAGAAGCAGCTGCGGCTGATCGAAGCACGCCGCCTGATCCTCTCCACCGGCAAGATCCTCAGCCAGATTGCCTTTGACGTCGGCTACGAGAGCACCTCGCAATTCAGCCGGGAATATGCCCGCATGTACGGCCGGCCGCCAAACAGGGACAGGCAGAGTGCGGCCGCCCGATCGGCAACCATCAAAGCCGCCCGATAGCCTGCCTGTGCTGACCCCCAACCACGCCCCACTATCAGAGGAGCGCCCATCGGGTCAGGCTGGGTGGGGGTAAATCAGCAGTCAGCCCCATCACCCCATCGGCTTCCACGGCGGCACATCCCTTTCGGGGTAGTCCCGGGGCGGCGGCAGCGCGGCCTGGCGCTGGGCCTGTCGTTTGATCTGGCGCCGGGATTGCGGCGCTTCATCACGGGCTTGCCTTGTGTGCATGGGTCTAGCCTACGCTTCTGGTCCATGCGGGTCTACCGGCTGTCTGCCAGCGTGGCGCAGGCGCATCACTGCAGGCACAGACAAGCCTTTGTCAGGGTTTTGACATCATTCTTGAGGGTTGGGCCTTGGCCTTGGCTTGAGCGTGGGCTGTGGCTCGTGGGCGGCCGCGCCTTCAGGCCACCACGATCGCATCTTGGTGGTTGGCGATGTGAAAGGTGTGGGCCAGGGCGTAGTCGGTGCGGCTCAGGGCGCCGTAGGCAAAGTGGGGTTGCAGCGGCCCGGTGTGGGACTGAAAGCGGGCGATCGCGGCGCGCAGGCGCAGGGCGCCGGGCTTCCAGGCCTCTTGCTGGGTGAGTGCGGGCGCGCCGGGGATGGGCTCGGTCAGGCCATGGCTCATGTGGCCGCGCCACTTGAAGAACGAAAAGGCCAAGGTGCCCGCGGTCTGCTGAAACAGCGCACTCTTGGGCTCAGGAAAGCCGTCCAGGCTGAACTCGATGCTTTGGGCCAGGTGCTCGAAGACGGCCAGCATCTTCCAGTCGGTGCTGCTGCTCACGCTGCGGGCCTGGTCCAGTTGGTCCAGCCAGCGCAGGGCGTCGCTGAGTGATTGGATCTTGTCGAGGGGCGTGTTTGCCATGGCCATTCCTGATAGGGCGCCCACCTGAAGGGCCAAGAAGTGTCTGCGTTGCATGGCGCCGATGCTAGCGTTCATCGCCGCGCCCAACACGACTGGCACCCCAGCCCGCAGGCCACACCGGCGTCAATAGACAAATAGGCGACAAAGCGAGGCCAGGTTTGCCCCCCTGCCGACGAATTCGATGCTGCACTGCACCCACAAGGTGCACGCTCTTGCACCGGTTTATGGCACATTCAAGTGTTCATTCTGAACCCCGCTTGTTGCCGATTGCCATCATGTCCCTCACACAACTCTCGATTGGAAAGCGCCTGGCGCTGGTTTTGGGGCTGATCCTGGCCCTGTCGCTGCTGAGCAGCCTGGTGGCTGTGATCAAGCTCAAAGAGATGGGCGAGGTGTCTGAGGCGATGCTGACCGTCAACCTCAAGACCGAGCGGGCCACGTCTGACTGGCTGCGCCACACCACGGCCGGCATCCAGCGGGCGGCGGCCATTGCCAAAAGTGGCGATGCGGCCTTGATCGAGTACTTTGCGCCTGCCACGGCCGAGTCGATCCGCCTGACAAATGACCTGCAAAAGCAGGTCGAAGCCCAGATGACCGCCCCCGACGACAAGCAACTGATCGACAAGGTGGCCCAGCTGCGCAAGACCTACCTCAGCGCGCGTGAAGAGGTCAGCAAGCACAAGAAATCAGGCGATGCAGACGCTGCGGCCCGCGCCTTTACCGAGGTGTTCGAGCCCACGTCGCGCCAGTACCTGGCCTCGGTGCAGGAGGTGGCCGACCGCCAGCGCAAGCGGCTGGACGATTCGGCCCAACGCAGCGAGGCCTTGCGCACGCAGACCAGCACCCTGCTGATGTTGTGCACGGCCCTGGGGCTGGTGTTGGGCGTGGCCCTGGCGTGGTACCTGGCCCGCAGCATCACCGGCCCGCTGCGCAAGGCGCAGGCGATTGCCCACCAGATTGCCGACATGGACCTGACGGGCCAGCCCCAGGCCAGCTACAGCGGCGACGAAACCGGCCAGTTGCTGCAGGCAATTGACCGCATGCGCTCGGCGCTGCAGCAGGCGCTGCGCGAGGTGCACGGGGTGGTCAACAGCATTTCCACGGCCAGCAGCGAGATCGCCTCGGGCAACCAGGACCTGAGTGCCCGCACCGAGCAGACCGCCAGCAACCTGCAGCAAACCGCCAGTGCCATGGAGCAACTGACCAGCACGGTGCACCAGAGCGCGGCCGCCGCTTCGCAGGCCGCCAACCTGGCGGGCTCGGCCGCCCAGGTGGCCCAGCGCGGTGGCAATGTGGTGTCCGAGGTGGTTCGCACCATGGACCAGATCAATGGCAGCTCCAAAAAGATTGCCGACATCATCGGCGTGATCGACGGCATCGCCTTCCAGACCAACATCCTGGCCTTGAACGCCGCGGTTGAAGCAGCCCGTGCTGGCGAGCAGGGGCGGGGCTTTGCCGTGGTGGCCGGCGAGGTGCGCTCGCTGGCGCAGCGTTCGGCCCAGGCGGCCCGCGAGATCAAGGCGCTGATCGGCTCCAGCGTCGAGAACGTGGAAACCGGTGCCCGCCAGGTGGGCGATGCCGGCCAGACCATGAACGACATCGTCAACAGCATCGAGCGGGTGACCCTGATGATGCGCGACATCACCACCACCACCGCCGAGCAAAGCCAGGGCATCGACCAGGTCAACACCGCCGTGTCGCAGCTGGATCAGATGACCCAGCAGAACGCCGCGCTGGTTGAGCAATCGACGGCCGCCGCCCACAGCCTGAGTGACCAGGCCCAGCGACTGAACCAGGTGGTGGCCCGCTTCCGGCTCGACCCATCGGGCAGCCGGCACGCGCTGCTGAACTGATTTCACCGGCCTTAAACCCCAATCATCTCGACCCGATTGCGCCCCGCGTTCTTGGCGCGGTAAAGCCCCTTGTCGGCGCGCTGAATCAGCGCGGCCAGCGTTTCGTGGTGCCCCTGCACCAAGCTGGCAACCCCGATGCTGACGTGGCAACTGGGGACCTCCCGCCACACGGCCGGGCCGTTTCTGATGCGCTCGGCCACCTGTTCGGCGTCTCCGGCCGTGGTGCCGGGCAGCACCACCACAAACTCGTCGCCCCCGTAGCGCGCCAGCAAGGCCGGGCGCCGCAGAATGCCCTGGACCCGGTCAGCAAATTCCTTCAGCACCAGGTCGCCCACATGGTGGCCTTGCAGGTCATTGATCTGCTTGAAGTGGTCCAGGTCCAGCAGCAGCACCGACAACGGCTGGCCGCGGCGCAGGCAACCCGCCAGCGCACTGTCGCCCAGCTGAAACAAGGCGCGGCGGTTCAGGGTGCCGGTCAGGCTGTCGCGCAGGGCCATGTCCTCCAGCATCAGCCGGATGTTTTCATGGGTCATCAAAATGGCGCAGACCGGGATCAGCACGTCGGCCGATGAATAGCCCACGGCATACACCACCTGCATGAGCTCGATGGAGTCGACCCCATCGCCGTCCGGGACCCAATAGCCCACCAAGGCGCGGGCCGAAATCAGCAGCACCAGCGAGACCATGGTGGCCAGGGTCAGGTAGCGGGCAAAGGTCTTTTCCTGCCGGTAAATCACCCAGGCGTGGTACGCGAAAAGGGCCACCAGCACGGCCCTGGCAAAGATGCGCCGGTGGATCGGCCCGTCGTCATAGCCCGCAAAAACCACCATGGCCGTGGCAGCCACCGCCACCAGCCACCACAGAAATCGCCGCGGCAAGGCGCGATCAAAAAACTCGCAGGTGCCCGCCAGAAACAGGGCGGCCGTCAAGATCAGGCACACGTTCTGCGCGCCAATGGCCACCGCATCGGAGGTGAAGTTGCGCAACAGGATGCGGGTCAGGGTGCCCAGCCCCGCCACCAGGGTGGCGGCGGCCCAGAAATTCAAGCCCTTGATGGCGGCCGTGCGGTCCCGGCCGATGAAGCCCAGGATCAAACCCATCATGCAACTCATGACACCCGCATAGGCAATCACAGTGGGCAGGTCGAAGCGAATCACGGCGTGGCAGGGCGGCAAGCAGACATCGGCCCAATGTAGCGTTGACCGCGCAACCTGTAACAGCGAAACAATGAACCTGTGGCGCCCAGCATGAAAGTGGGGCCGGTGCATCCAAATGGGGGATTGACGGCACAGACGGCATGGAAGGCCTGGGCGGTGCAGCAAGGGCCACGCGAGCTGAAAAGCCTGGCCAAGCCCTGGCAGATAGGCTTCGATGGGTTGAAGCCGCCCCAGAAAGAAAAAATCCCCAAGGTTTTGGGCCTTGAGGATGAACGATCAACAGGGTTGACCGGGAGACAAGGCTTGAGTTTACATCCTAGGGAAAACCCGCGCAAGCCCCCAGCAGAAGGTTGACAACGGTGCCACCGGCCACCTGGCGCCATCGATGCGCGGTCGGCGTCAGGCCGGGCCAGCGGGCCGGTGCCTGGCGGCTATACTCCGCACCCCGCCGACGCCCCCGGTCAGGCCGCCAACAGCGGCGCTGTTGAGCAGGCCCTGGCCGCTGATCAAGACGGCTGGCCTGAACAGGCCGCCGCCGGTGGCCCCAACCCATCACCCTCCCCCCGCGCCGCCCGATGGCGCGCCTCACGCGAAGCTATTGACCGCCATGGACATCATCGTCAACGAAGAACTGCTGGCCTACATCGACCCCCTCACCCCCGACGAACACGCCGCGCTGGAGCGCAGCATCCTGGCCGAAGGCTGCCGCGATGCCCTGGTGCTGTGGGGCGATGTGCTGGTGGACGGCCACAACCGCTACGGCATCTGCCAGAAGCACGGCATTGCCTTCAACACGGTGCAGAACACCCAGTTCAAATCCATGGACGACGTGCGCCTGTGGATGATCGACCAGCACCTGGGCCGCCGCAGCCTGAGCGACTTTCAGCGTGGCGTGCTGGCCTTGCGCAAAAAAGAAATCATCGCCGGCCGCGAGACCGCCCCTGCGGCCCCCGCAGCAAGCGCAGCCGCAGCCGCCTCAAGCGACCCCATCGCCCATCAGCCCGCCCCCGAGTCCGGCGCAGGCACAGACACCCCGCCCTGGGAGGGCGATGCCGCGGCAGCCCCGGCCACCCCTGCAACGGCCAGCGCCGCCCCCCCGGTCGAGACCGATGCGGCCCTCACGCGCGAGGCCCTGGCCCGCGCAGCCCGCGTGAGCAATGCCACCATGGTTCAGATCGAGAAGATCCAGAAGGCCGCCGCCCCCGAGCTGGTGGCCGCGGTCAAATCGGGCACCATCTCGATCAATGCGGCCGCCACCGTGGCCACCCTGCCGGTCGAAGAGCAGGTGGCCGCAGCAGCCGGCGGCAAGAAGGAATTGCAGCAGGCCGCCCGCAAGGTGCGTGCTGCCAAGGCGGTGGAACGCACAGAGCCCGAAACCCCTGAAGGGGTGATTGCACGCCTGCGCCAGACCATCGTGGAGCTGACGACCGAGAACAGCGCACTCAAGGCCGAGATCGAGCGCCTCAAGGGTTTGCGTTCCGAAGCGGCCTGAGCCGGGGCAGCACCGCGCCGGCCCCCCTCAGGCCTGGGGCGGCGCCGGCTTCTTGGGCTTGGGCTGGTAGCCAAAAAACACGGGATGGTGCTTTTGCACCAGCGGCCCGTCAAAGTCCCAGGCCTTGCAGCGCCCCAGGTGCAGCGGTGGGCGCTGGGCATCGCCCGAAAACGCATTGGGCAGGGCCTGGAAGGCCACCGTGGCCATGTTGAAGAGCAGCTCGCGCAGATGGGCACAGCCCTGCACGCCGCCCAGCTGGCGCTCAATGGTCTGGCGCCAGCCCCCCGACAACGAACACCCCACCATGCGGCGCATGGTGGCCTGGGCCGACGGGCATTCGCCATGCGGCACGCTGTCCATGGCCACGTGGATGTCTTGAACCACGAAAGTGGTGTCCAGCGTCAGGCGGATGTGCATGTGGTGAATGGCCTCGCCAGGCTGCCACAGGCCTTCGCCCGGGATGTCGAACACCTCGCTCTTGGTGTCACGCATTTCGCCTTCGATGTCCCACAGGCCATCGTCACGCTGGAAAGCCTCATAACGAACCTCGCGGGTGTGCGAGGGGCGGCGTGGGCTGGGTTCGGGCAAGGGCAAATCGGCACCTCTGTTGGCTGGAGAAAACAGCAGGCCAGGGGCCCGCGGGCAGCGCGATTCTAGTGAGCCTGCCCCATGAGCCAGGTCACCTGCGCATCAAGCCACCCTTCGGCCCGGGCCAGAGTTTCAGTGAGGGACTTTCGACCTGTGGCCTAATAGGGGGTTTCAACCTTTTGTACAGAAGAACGCCATGGGCAACAAAATCGTCACCGAAGCTGATCGCAAGCGCACTCCCGCCCCGACCCCCCTGCCGGGCATGCCCAACCCCACCGGTGGCCGCGGCCAACGCGTGAGCCTGGAGCGTGGCGTGGCCACCCGCAGCAAGAAGAACCCTGGCAAGCGCTCCAAGAAGGGCGGCTGAGGCCTCTTTTCTCTGAGCCACTGGGAGCAGGCCCCTGCCCCAGGCCCCAAAAGCCCTCGTGCGCCCTGTGCCCGAGGGCTTTTTGCATGGGCTTGCGCCTTCTCGTGGGGCCACCCTCGAACCCATGGGGCCCAGATGGGCCCGCCCGGGTCGAACAGGCACCAGCCCCTACTGCCGAGGGTGTCGATACTGCCCATTTTTTAGGCAGCGCAAGAACAGCCCTTTGAAATCAAGCACTTAGCCCACTTGATAGGGGTCCCCCCACGGCTTGTCCACAGGGTTCTCCTCGTTTCGCAGGGACAAAGCGATGCCGCACGGCCAGGCCCGCATCCCAAGCCGGCAGCGGGTGTGATCAAGCGGCCTTGGCAGGCACAACAGGGCCTGAAAGGCCGTGTTTCAGCGTGGTTTCAGGCGCTTACCCAGCCTGAATCATCCACCTGCTCAATTTTTGAGCAACGCAAGGCTTTCCCAATGAAATCAAGGGCTTGTGCAGGCCCTCCCCGCTCGCCCCACGGCTTGTCCACAATGTTGTCCAGCTTGGGCGGGGATAGTTCGGCCCAACTCAGCGGCGCAGGCCCGGCACCAGGGCCTGGCGGCGCTCGGGGCTGTCGAGGTCCAGGCGCAGGGCGTTGGCAGGCGCCCCCGGCGCAGCCATGTCGGCGGCCTCCCCGGCCGGACGGCCCGATCGGTCCACCGCCACGGCCAAGGTCAGCACGTATTGCTCACGCTCTTCGCGCACCGAGCCCACCACGCTGTTGCCGGCCTGCAGGGCCACCGCATCGGTGCTGTTGAGTGTGTCGCGCAGGCGGGTGCGCAAGTAAGCCTCCTGCTGGCTGAAGAGGTACTCGCTCAAGGCATCGGGCAGAAAAAGCTGCGAGGTCAACACACAGCGCTCGCCGTTCCAGACCTTGAAATGGATGTGTGCGGTGCGCCCAGCATGCCAACCGGGGTAAATGGTGCGAAAGGCCGCCACGCCATTGCGGTCGGTGGCCTGGCGGCCGCGCAGAAAACTGCGCCCGCGGGCATCGACGTCGCCGTTGTCGCCCTGCCCCGCAAAGCCGGAGTACACGCCCTGCGCGTCGCAATGCCAGACCTCGACCAGGGCCCCGGCAAAGGGCATGGCGGTCTGGTCGACCACCACGAAACGCAGCTCCATCGGCACGCCAGGCAGCCCCTCGCTGATGTCGGCACGCATCAGGGCCGAGGCATCAAGGTAATGCGGCCCTTCGGGTGCGGCCGAGGTCAGGCGTGGCACCAGGGCCGGTTCACGCTGCACGATGCGGGGCGCCGGGGTCGACGACGCCGCGGATGCCGCAGATCGCCCGCCGTGCACCGGAGCCGCCTTGCCCTTGCCTGCCGCGGCCTTGCCGGCCGGGGCCGCATGGGCTTTGGTTTTTTGCGGGGTCGCCAGGGCTGGCGCCGCCAGCAAAGCCACCGTCACCCCCAACAGACGGCGACGCAACAAGACAGAGGTCAGGGGGACTTCGGAGCAATTCGGGTTCAAGGCAGCGTCCTTGGCAAGCGGTTCAGGCAAAGCTCAAAAGCCTAACGGAAAGCGGTCAGCCGCGGATGAACAAAGCCCCTGCAAATGCTAAAAAAACGCAGATTTCACCGCGTCACGGCGGCGGCACGCTGCAGCGGTTTCACCTCAGCCACCTGCCCCATCAACCAGTCACGAAAAGCGGTCAGCACAGGGGGGTCGTCTTGTGCGGGCGTGACCAGGTAGTAGCCCCGCTCACCCTGCAGCGAGGCCGTGCAGGCCGGCACCAGTTCGCCACGCGCCAGCTCGGACTCAATCAGCAGCGGCGGCATCAGCGCCACCCCCAGACCGTGCGAGGCGGCCACCGCCAGCATCGAGAACAGCTCGTAGCGCGGCCCTTCCATGGCCCTTGGCGCCTCGGTGCCCTGGGCATCAAACCACTGGCGCCATCCGTAGGGCCGGGTGCTTTGCTGCAGCAGGGGCAGGCCGGCCAGGGCCTGCGGCGTGAGCCCGCCCGGGCTCAGGCCCCGGCGGTGCAGCCAGGCGGGGCTGCAGACCGGCAACACGTCTTCGCTCAACAGGGGCACTGCCCGCACCCCGGGCCAGTTGGCCACCTGCTCGGGGGTACCGGCGTACAGGGCGGCATCGAACTCGGTATCGGCAAACAGAAACGGGCGGGTGCGGGTCTCGATGTGCACCACCAGATCAGGGTGGCGCTGGGCCAGATCGGGCAGCCTGGGGATCAGCCAGCGCGTGGCAAAGGTGGGAACGGCGGCCAACACCAGCCCCCCACCCAGGCCCTGGTGGGCCATCACGTCCAGGGTGTCGCGCTCCAGGCCCTGCAGCCGGCGCGACACCTGACGCCAGTAATTGGCGCCGCTGGGCGTCAACGCGACACCATGCCGGGTACGGCGGAACAGGGCCACGCCCAGAAACTCTTCCAGCGCCGTCACCTGGCGTGAGACCGCGCTCTGGGTCAGGGCCAGCTCTTGTGCCGCACGGGTGTAGCTTTCGTGCCGGGCGGCGGCCTCGAAGCAGGCCAGCGCCTGGGTGGAGGGGATTTTGCGTTTCATGCCGTTATGGAACTTGTGAAGCGGATTGGCCGCATTTTCCAGGTTTTTTTGAAACAAGAAATGCATCAAAGGAATATCTGGATGTCAAATACTCGTTTGCGCAAGGCTGCGGGCCCGGCTACGATGCACAGCATCAAGCATTGACTTTTCTGCCACTGACCGGAGACCCCTCATGAGCCGTGCCGCCTTCCAATGGGCTGACCCCTTTCTTCTTGACCAACAGCTCACCGACGACGAGCGCATGATCCGTGACGCCGCTGCGGCCTACTGCCAGGACAAGCTGGCACCGCGCGTGCTGGAAGCCTTCCGCCACGAAAAGACCGACCCGGCCATCTTCCGCGAAATGGGCGAGCTGGGCCTGTTGGGCCCCACCATCCCCGAACAATACGGCGGCCCGGGCCTGAACTACGTGGCCTATGGCCTGATCGCCCGCGAGATCGAGCGTGTGGACTCGGGCTACCGCTCGATGGCCAGCGTGCAAAGCTCGCTGGTGATGGTGCCCATCTACGAATTCGGCACCGAAGGCCAGCGCCAGAAGTACCTGCCCAAGCTGGCCACCGGTGAGTGGATCGGCTGCTTCGGCCTGACCGAACCCGACCACGGCTCCGACCCCGGCAGCATGGCCACCCGCGCCTACAAGACGGCCGGCGGCTACAAGCTCAAGGGCAGCAAGATGTGGATCTCCAACAGCCCCATCGCCGACGTGTTCGTGGTGTGGGCCAAGGAAGTGTCTGAAGGCGGCGCCGTGGGCCCGATCCGCGGCTTTGTGCTTGAAAAAGGCATGAAGGGCCTGAGCGCCCCCGCCATCCATGGCAAGGTCGGCCTGCGCGCCTCGATCACCGGCGAAATCGTGATGGACGACGTGTTCGTGCCCGAAGAAAACGCCTTCCCCGAAGTACAAGGCCTGAAGGGCCCGTTCACCTGCCTGAACAGCGCCCGTTACGGCATCGCCTGGGGCGCCCTGGGTGCCGCCGAGTTCTGCTGGCACACCGCACGCCAATACACCCTGGACCGCAAGCAGTTCGGCCGCCCCTTGGCCGCCAACCAGCTGATCCAGAAAAAGCTGGCCGACATGCAGACCGAGATCGCACTGGGCCTGCAAGGCTGCCTGCGCCTGGGCCGAATGAAGGACGAAGGCACTGCTGCCGTCGAGACCACCTCGATCATCAAGCGCAACTCGTGCGGCAAGGCGCTGGACATTGCCCGACTGGCCCGCGACATGATGGGCGGCAACGGCATCAGCGACGAGTTCGGTGTGGCCCGCCACCTGGTGAACCTGGAGGTGGTCAACACCTACGAAGGCACCCACGACGTGCACGCCCTGATCCTGGGCCGTGCGCAGACTGGGATCGCGGCTTTCGGGAACTGACCCACCCCTGTCGGGCTCACTGCGTGTAGCCCGTCCCCCCTCAAGGGGGCGATACCTGCGGACTGGCAGAGCCAGCTCCGCGGTATCCTGGAACGGGCTTCGCTTCGCTTGCCGGTCGAAGACAAGGCCGTGCGACATGTCGAGCGCCTGTTCTCCAAACCCCCGCTTGATTCCTCGCACTCTGTATCGCCCGACAACCATGTCTGCCTAAGCGGCACTCGGAGATTCAGTCTGTTATCGCCAAAAACTGCCCAATGACTCAACTCCCCACACCCCAGCCTGGGGCCCTTGCCGGTCTCAAAGTTCTTGATTTGTCCCGCGTGCTGGCGGGGCCTTGGTGCACGCAGATCCTGGCGGATCTGGGGGCGGATGTGGTGAAGGTGGAGCGGCCCGGGGCGGGGGATGACACCCGGCACTGGGGGCCTCCCTTCCTCAAGGATGCGGCGGGGCAGGACACGGATCAGGCCAGTTATTTCACGGCCTGCAACCGCAACAAGCGATCCGTGACCATCGACATGGCCAGCGCCGCAGGGCAGGCCCTGATCCGCGAGATGGCACTGCGCGCCGACATCGTGGTGGAGAACTTCAAGGTGGGTGGGTTGCAGCAGTACGGGCTGGACCATGCCAGCCTGCTGGCCCTGAACCCGCGCCTGATCTATTGTTCGGTGACCGGTTTCGGCCAGGACGGGCCCTATGCCGAGCGCGCCGGCTATGACCTGATGATCCAGGCCATGAGCGGCATGATGAGCATCACCGGCCGCGCCGATGACCAGCCTGGCGGCGGCCCGCTGCGGGTGGGCGTGGCGCTGACCGACCTGTTCACCGGCATCTATGCCTCCACCGCCATCCTGGCCGCACTCAACGTGCGGCATCAGACCGGCAAAGGCCAGCACATCGACATGTCGCTGCTCGACGTGGGCATGGCCATCCTGGCCAACCAGGCGGCGGGGTTCCTCAACACCGGCAAGGTGCCCGGACGCCAGGGCAACAGCCACCCCAGCCTGGCCCCTTACCAAGACTTTCCGACCGCCGACGGCGCCATGTTGCTGGCCATCGGCAACGACGGTCAGTTTGCGCGCTTCTGCGCCGCGGCCGGTCGGCCCGAGTGGGCCCAGGACGAGCGCTTTGCGACCAACACCCTGCGGGTGAAGCATCGCGAAACCCTGATCCCGCTGATGGGCGAGCTGACCCGCACCCGCCACACCGCCGACTGGATCGCCCTGCTCGAAGACAAGGCCGTGCCCTGCGGCCCGATCAACGACATCGGGCGCGCCTTTGACGATGCCCAGGTGCAGGCCCGTGGCCTGGCCGTGACCCTGCCGCGCGACGCGGGCGATGGCATTGCCCAGATCCGGGGTGTGGCCAGCCCCCTGCGCCTGGCCGACAACCCCCCCGTGCTGCGCAACGCCCCGCCAGCCCTGGGCCAGCACACCGATGAGGTGCTGCGCGAGCTGGGGCTGGACGCGGCCCGCATCGCCGAGTTACGCGCCCAGAACGTGCTCTGAAGGCGCCCTGAACAGGGTCTGGAGCGCGGCCAGCGCCGGCTTCAGGCCTGAAAGTGCTGCTGGTATTGCTGGCGCAGCACGTTTTTCTGGATCTTGCCGGTGGCCGTGGTGGGCAGCGCCGGCAGAAACACCACCGCCTTGGGCACCTCGTGGCGCGCCAGGCGCTGCCGACAATGGGCCAGCACGGCCTCGGCATCGGCCGATTGACCGGCCTTGAGCACCACAAAGGCGGTCACGGCCTCGGTCCAATGCGCGTGCGGCAGCCCCACCACCACCGCGTTGCCCACGGCCGGATGGCCCAGCAAGGCGGTTTCAACGGTGATCGAGGCCACGTTCTCGCCGCCGGTCTTGATCATGTCTTTCTTGCGATCGACAAACACCAGCAGGCCATCGGGGTCGTAAAAACACAGGTCACCGGTGTGGTGCCAGCCATGGCGGCAGGCTTCGGCCGTGGCCTCGGGGTTCTTGTAGTAGCCGTTCATGACGTTGGGGCCACGCACCACCAGCTCACCCACCTCGCCCTGGGGCAACAGCCGCCCCTCGTCGTCCATGATGGCCATGTCGTTGATCAGCGCCGGCGTACCCCAGTAAGGCCCGGGCTTGCTCAGCTGGTACTCGGGCTTGAAGTAGGTGGTGCCGGGGTAGGTTTCGGTCTGGCCGCTGGCCAGGGCAAAACGCGGGCAGATCTCTTCGGTCAGGCGCCGCAGCAGGGCCGGCTCCATGGGTTGCATGGCGTAAAGGCACAGGCGCAACGAGCTGAGGTCAAACTCGGCGCGCTGCGGGTGGTCCAGCAGGGCCCGGTACATCATGGGCAACAAAAAGATCCAGCTCAGGCGGTGCTGCTGCACCGTGCGCATGAAAGCCACCGGATCGAAGCGGCGCACGATGACCATCGTGGCCCCCAGGTGCACAAAGGCCGCCACCAGGGAGTGCTCGGCACAGTGAAAAACCGGCATCACCACGCCTGTCACATCGTCATGTTGGATCCCCCCTTCGATCGCCCCGCTGAGCGAAGCCACAAACACCGCCAGATGGCTGATGGCCACCCCCTTGGGATGGGCCGTGGTGCCACTGGTGAACATGATCTGGGCCACATCGCGGTCGTCGATCTGCACCTCGGGTTCGCTCACCGGGGCGGCTTGCAAGGCCTCATGCAGCCAAGGGCCAGCGATGCCGGACTGGCCGCTGACACGGTTGACCAGCACGCCAGGGCAGACGGCCTCGATGCTGCCGCGCACTGGCGCCAGCAACTCGTCGTCGGCCATCACCAGGCGGGCCTCGACCTGGCCCAGGATGTATTGGATCTGCTCGCCCGCCAGCATCACGTTCATGGGCACCCAGACCAGGCCGGCCTTGGCAATGCCGAAGGCCATCACCACCTGCTCGATGCTGTTGAGGCAGAGCGTGGCCACCGCATCGCCCTTCTTCAAGCCCCGGGCCAGCAGGTGGTTGGCCAACTGGTTGCAGCGCTGATCGAGCTCGCGGTAGCTCAGTCGGCGCTCGCCTTCGATGAGGGCGGTTTTGCCCGGCGTTCGGGCGGCGGCTCGGCGCAGCATGTCGCCAATGGCGATGCGCTGGATGACAGAGGGCTGGAATGGCATGACTTGTCTCCGGTTCGGCGGTGATGAATGCCTTGCCAGACAACATGGCTGCCCCCCTGACAAGGCCAAGCCCCCGTTGGCCCGCCGCCCGGCGGTTGCGCAAGCGCCCCGGCCCTGGCCGTTGGGCCCGGGGACCCGTCGGCCATGCTATCGGCGCCAGGGCACCCCCAGGTCACTTCTGCGACATGCGGGCCCCCGCCCTGCTCGGGGGTCTGAGGCCCCGCGGTTCAGAGCAAGGCGCCGCCCGGGCGCTCACCACGCTCATAGACCACATGGGCGCGACCCACGATCAGGGGATCCAGCTTGCCGATATGCTCGCTGTCTTTGTTGCCATACGGAAGCATGTGCAACACATAGCGCATGGCGTTCAGACGCGCGCGCTTCTTGCAGTCGCTCTTGATCACCGTCCAGGGGGCATCGGCGGTGTCGGTCTCGAAGAACATGCCCTCTTTGGCCCGCGTGTAGTCGTCCCACTTGTCGAGCGAGGCCTTGTCGATGGGGCTGAGCTTCCACTGCTTGAGCGGATGGGCTTCGCGCTCTTTGAAACGGCGGCGCTGCTCGCTCTGGCTGACGGAGAACCAGAACTTGATCAGGTGCACCCCGCTGCGCACCAGGTTGCGCTCGAACTCAGGCGCCTGGCGCATGAACTCGGTGTATTCGGCATCGGTGCAGAAGCCCATCACGCGCTCGACACCGGCACGGTTGTACCAGCTGCGGTCAAACATCACGATCTCGCCCCGGGTGGGCAGGTGCTGTACATAGCGCTGAAAGTACCACTGGCCGCGTTCGATCTCGGAGGGTTTCTCCAGGGCCACCACCCGGGCGCCCCGGGGGTTGAGGTGCTCCATGAAGCGCTTGATGGTGCCGCCCTTGCCGGCCGCGTCGCGCCCTTCAAACAGGATCACCACGCGCTGACCGGTCTCCTTGACCCAGGCCTGCAGCTTGAGCAATTCAACCTGAAGCTTGAATTTCTCACGCTCGTAGCTGGCGCGGCGCATCAGATGTCGGTAGGGATAGCCGCCCTGGCGCCAGTCGCGGGCCAGTTCCTCGTCGGGGTTGCCGGTGTCTTTTTCGCCGGTCAGGGCCTGGTTGGGACGCAGCTCATGGAGCAGCATCTGCAGGTCGTCCTGGGACACCCCGTCGAGCATGGCGCGCAGCGTGGCGGTGCGTTGCTCGGGCGTGCCGGCCACGTCACCAGCCTCACCGGCCTCAGCCGACACCCCGGCCACCAGCGACTTCAGCACCGACAGCTGCTTGTGCTGGGCCGCATCGGTGGCCTCGCGGGCCACATGACGGGCCAGCGCACGGGGCGCCACCGAGGGGGCCACGTCGCCACGGCGCGTGCTGCGTTCGCTGCGCGCCGTGCGGGGTTTGGCGGCAGCAGCGCCTGCCTTGACGCCGGACTTGGCTTGGGCGCCAGCGGTGGGTGGGGTCGGTGCGGGAGCCGCTCGGGAGGGCGATGGGCGTTCTGTCATGTCAGGGTCTCCGGAAAAACATCGTGGCCGTGCTCAGAACCTGTCTGGGGCAGCACCACGAAGGCCGCCCCATCGGTCATCAAAGTGTCATTTTCGACCTCCGCCTGCTGCACAGACTTGACCCGCATCAATGGACAACCGCCTGCGGTCCGCCGCCCATCCAGGCATCCGTCATTTACATCTGAGCCTGCCCAGAAGTGCCGAAACCGGCTACAAACGCGTTTTCGAAATGGCTTTTCTCAACGAGACACCGCCCCATGATGGAACTTCTGAGCTCTCCGCAGGCCTGGCTGGCCTTTGCCACCCTGACGGCCCTGGAACTGGTGCTGGGCATCGACAACGTGATCTTCATCTCGGTGCTGGTCGACCGGCTGCCCGAAGCCCAGCGCGACCGGGCCCGGCGCCTGGGCCTGTTCATGGCCATGTTCATGCGCATCGGCCTGCTGATGGTGCTGTCGTGGATCATCGGGCTCAACGCCCCGGTGTTCAGTGCCTGGGGCCAGGACATTTCGGGGCGCGACCTGATCCTGATCGCAGGTGGCCTGTTCCTGATCTGGAAAAGCACCGGCGAGATCCACCAGACCCTGGAGGGTGAAGAGCATCACGACAGTGCTGGCGGGCGCAGCAGTTTCGGCTCGGTGATCGTGCAGATCATGCTGGTCGACCTGGTGTTCTCGCTCGACTCGATCATCACCGCCGTCGGCATGGTCGACAACGTCACCGTGATGATTGCGGCCGTGGTGGCCTCGGTGGGCCTGATGATGGTGTTTGCCAGCGCCATCGGCCGCTTTGTGTCGCAGCACCCCACGATCAAGATGCTAGCCCTGTCCTTTCTGGTGGTGGTGGGGGTGGTGCTGATCGCCGAGGGCTTTGACCACCACGTGCCCAAGGGCTACATCTATTTCGCGATGGCGTTCTCGGTGGCGGTGGAAATGCTCAACATCCGCTTGCGCCGACGGGTCTCCAAGGCCGAGGTGGAGGCCCATCGGCCCGACTGAATCCGCAGGCTGGCTGGGGCTGAGCCGCCCGCCTTTCAGCCTGCCAGCCCCTCGTTCACGGTGGGGTGGTGCAACGCCAGTCGCAACTCCCGCTTGAGCCGGGTATTGAGCAGCCGGCGCGACTCGCTCATGAAACTCAGCAGGCTCACAGGCAATTGCTCGCGGGCCTGATCACGGGCCACCCGGGGCGGGCGCGGCAGGCCATACAGGTCGGCGGCCAGATCAAAGTAGTCGCCCATCCGCAAGCGCGTGTCATCGCACACGTTGTACAGCCGCTGCGGGCGACCCCGCCACAAGGCGAGCTGGCAGGCCGCAGCCAGGTCGTCAGCATGGATGTGGCTGGTGTAGACATCGTCTTCGTGCCGCAACACGGGTGTGCCGCGCAGCAGGCGCTCGCGCGGTGTGCCCCCCTCGCGGTCGGGCGCATAGATGCCCGGAATGCGCAAGACACTCACGCGCAGGCTGCGGCCCAGGTGACGCATCACCCGTTCAGCATCCACCCGGCGCTGGGCGCGCGGGGTGGTGGGCTGCAAGGTGCGTGTCTCATCCACCAGCGCCCCACCGCAATCGCCATACACGCCACTGGTCGAGCCATAGACCAGGGCCCGGGGCAGGCTGCGTTGCCGCAGGCTGCGGGCCAGCGCCAGGCTGCGGGGGTCGCGCCACCACTCACCCCTGGGTTGCGAAGGCGGTGGTGCCAGGTGCAGAACCCGGTGCGCCAGGCCGGCCAGGCGATGCAGGGTCGCCGGCTGATCCAGATCCCCCACCAGCGGCGTGATGCCCTGGGCGCGCAGGCCGGGCACCCGGGCGGGCGACGAGGTCAGCGCCAGCACACGCACACGCCCGTGCAACTGGCGCGCCACGCGCTGACCGACGTCACCACAGCCCACGATCAACAGGCGTTGGCGCCGGAACCGCGCGGGCAAGGCGCCGAGAGGGCTTTGGTTTGAAGGCAAAATCGGGGCTTTCCAGTTTCTAAAGACGGCCCCGAGGATACCGAAAAGATGAGCTTCAACATCACCGTGCAGCCCAGTGGGCGAGCCTTCACCGCCAACCCCGAAGAAGCCGTGCTGGCCGCGGCCATCCGCCAGGGCGTGGGTTTGCCCTATGGGTGCAAGGACGGGGCCTGTGGCTCGTGCAAATGCAAGAAGCTCGAAGGCGAGGTGGTGCATGGCGAACACCAGAGCAAGGCCTTGAGCGCCGAAGAAGCGGCCCAGGGCTTCATCCTGACCTGCTGCGCCGTGCCACAGTCGGATCTGGTGCTGGAGTCGCGCCAGGTGACCGACGAGAGCGCCTTTCCGATCAAGAAGATGCCGGTGCGCGTGGCCGCCCTTGAAAAGAAATCGGCGGATGTGGTGCAGCTGCGCCTGCAACTGCCGGCCACCGAGACCTTCCGCTACCACGCCGGCCAGTACATCGAGTTCATTCTGCGCGATGGCGCCCGCCGCGCCTACTCGATGGCCAACGCCCCGCACACCCAAACCGAGGCTCCCGGCGTCGAACTGCACATCCGCCACATGCCCGGCGGCAAGTTCACCGATCACGTGTTTGGCGCCATGAAGGAAAAGGACATCCTGCGCGTGGAAGGCCCCTTCGGCAGCTTCTACCTGCGTGAAGACAGCGACAAGCCCATCGTGCTGCTGGCCTCGGGCACGGGCTTTGCGCCGATCAAGGCCCTGATCGAGCAGTTGCAGTTCAAGGGCAGCACCCGCGCCGTCACGCTGTATTGGGGTGGCCGCCGGCCGCAAGACCTGTACCTGCACGACTGGGTGCTGGCCCGTGCGGCCGAGATGCCTCAGCTGCGCTACGTGCCGGTGGTGTCCGACGCCCTGCCCGAAGACGGCTGGAGTGGCCGCACCGGCTTTGTGCACCAGGCGGTGCTGGACGACTTTGCCGACCTGTCGGGCCATCAGGTCTATGCCTGCGGCGCCCCCATCGTGGTCGAATCGGCCCGCGTCGCCTACAGCGCCCAGCGTGGCCTGCCCGCCGAAGAGTTCTACGCCGACGCGTTCACCAGCGAAGCCGACAAGCACGCTGCGGCCTGAGTCGTATCGACCACCGCCAAACCTGCGACAGCCTGTTCTGTTGCCTATTGAGCAGCAGATGATGCGCAACAGGCAACGAAATTCCCCCATCACCCAGCACGAATCGCCCGCCATGAGCTTGCACGCGGGCCTTCAACAAAAAAGCCACCCTGACGCTCATCAGGGTGGCTTTTTCACATCCGCCTGAACCCCCTCAGGCAAGGCGGACTGTGGGTCGGCTTACTTGGCAGGCGCGGCAGGCATGGCGGGGGCTGCAGGTGCGGCCGGGGTGGCAGGCGCCGCGGCACCCGCTGCAGCGGCATCCTTGTGATGCTTGTGATGGTGCTTGTGCTTGTGCTCGGCCTTGGTGCCGGCGGCCGGGGCGGCCGGGGTGGCGGCAGCGGGCTCGGCGACCGGGGTGACGGTGGAAGGTGTCTTCACGGTGGCCGTGGCAGGTGCAGGGCCGACAGCCGGCGCCGCAGCGGGAGCCTGGGCAAACGCAGCACCGGACACACCGGCAGCCAGGGCAACAACCACAGCGGAGACGAGAGCTTGGACTTTCATGATGACTTCCTTCATTGACATGGAGACGACCTCCATGTGGATGACAACGCCCCGGGCTGTTCAAGCGCATGACGCCTGAATTGCAAACGGATGTAAGCATTTGTGTACCCAGCCTTCACCGTACGACAATCAGCCCATGAAGCGCAGAAACGTCCTCCTCAGCCCGCTGGCCGCCCTGCCGGCGCTTTCCACCCTGCCCGCCCTGGCCCAGACCGCTGGTGCCGGGCGCCCGATCCGGATCATCGTGCCCTACGCCCCCGGCGGGCCCATCGACGTGACGGCCCGCGTGCTGGCCGAACGGGTGAAAGATTCGCTTGGGCCCGTGATCATCGAGAACAAGCCCGGCGCGGGGGGCAACATCGGTGCCGATCAGGTGGCCAAGGCAGCCCCCGACGGGCTGACGATTGGCATCGCAGCCACCGCCACCCATGCGGTCAACCCCTGGCTGTACAGCCGCATGCCGTTTGATGCGTTGCGTGATTTCAGCCCCATCACCCAGATCGTGCGCGTGCCCAACGTGCTGGTGATCAATGCCGATACCGCACGGCGCCTCAAGATCAACACCCTGGCTGACATGGTGGCCTATGCGCGGGCCAACCCGGCCAAGCTCAATTTCGGCAGTGGCGGCAGTGGCAGCGCAGGGCATCTGGCCGGCGAGATGTTCAAGGCCCAGGCCGGCATCTACGCGCTGCACATCCCGTACAACGGCGGCAACCCGGCCCAACTGGCCTTGCTGGCGGGTGAGGTCGACTTCAACTTCGACAACCTGGCCACGGCAGCGCCCAACATCCGCTCGGGCAAGCTCAAGGCCCTGGCCGTGACCACCGCCCAGCGCAGCCCGCTGCTGCCCGAGGTGCCGGCCGTGGCCGAAACCTACAAGGGCTTCAGCATCGACACCTGGTGGGGTCTGGTGGCCCCGGCGCACACGCCCAAGGACGTGATCGCGCGCCTGAACCAGGCCTTTGTGGCGGCCTTGAACTCGCCCGAGACCAAGACCCGCTTTGCGGGCCTGATGGCCGAGCCGGTGCCCACCTCGCCCGAGCAATTCGGCGCCTTCATGAAAGGTGAACTGGCCAAGTACGAGAAAGTGGTCAAGGCGTCTGGCGCCAAGGTGGACTGAGACCCGGGGCCGCTTCAGGCCGTCAAAGGCGCGTGATGGCCTGATCGGCCACCGCCGCCAGTTCGGCAGCTGGCACTTGCTCGGGCCAGATTTCGGCCAGCGGCAGCAGCACAAAGGCACGCTGGCGCATGCGGGGGTGCGGCAGGGTCAGCTCGGCACCATCGAGCCGGGCCTCGCCATGGCTGAGCAGGTCCAGATCGAGCGTGCGCGGCGCGTGGCGGTAGGGGCGCTCGCGGCCGGCGGCCAGCTCCAGGGCCTGCAGGGCATGCAGCAGCGCCAAGGGCGCCAGCCGGGTCTGCAGCAAGACCACGGCGTTGATGAAATCGGGCCCGCCCGCATCCACCGGGGCACTGCGGTACAGGGAGGAGGCCTTGAGCAGCTGGCTGTGCGGCAGTTGGGCCAGGTCGGCCAGGGCCTGGCGAACGGTGGCCTGGGCGTCGCCCAGGTTCCCGCCCACGCCGATGCAGGCGAGCACGGGCGAAGCAAGCGTGTCGGTCATGGCTTTCAGATCCAGGCCTCAGCCCTGAGCGTCGCCGCCCATGTCGGAAGGGCCGCCTTGCCCCCCGCCCTGACTGCCGCCCCGCGCACCCGACGGCTTGCGACGGCGGCGCTTGCGCGGTGCTGGGATGGCGCCCTCGCCGTCTGGCGCGGGCTCGGACGATGACGGGGCGGCCGCGACCGGCTCGCGGCTGGCGCCTGCAGGCTCGCCTTCAGCCCGCGGCTCGGCCGGGCGAGGCACACGGCGCACCTTGGGTGCACTGGCCTTCTGGCGTGCACGCTGCTCTTCGCGCACCTGCTCCAGCAGGTCTTCTCGGGTGGTGTCGTCACCGGTGCTGAACTCTTCCCACCATTCGGCCAGGGCCTCATCCACTTCGCCAATGTCGGCCCGCAGACGCATGAAGTCGAAGCCGGCGCGGAAGCGTGCCTGCTCGACCAGGCCATAGGGGGCGCTGCCGGTGCGCTTTTCAAAACGCGGCTGCATCACCCAGATCTCACGCATGTCGGCGGCCAGCTTGCCGCGACCGGACACGTCGCCGATGCGGGCATTGAAGACCTCGTCAATGGCGTCTTGCAGCGCCGGGAAGGGGTGTTGGCGTTGCGCCAGGCGTTGCTCCCAGCCTTCGCGCACGTCATGCCACAGCACGGTGGCCAGCAGGAAGCTCGGGGCCACCGGCTTGCCCTCGCCCACGCGCCGGTCGGTGTCTTGCAGGGCTGCCGTCACGAAGGGCTGATCGGCACGCTCCACCACCACATCCAGCAGCGGATAGATGCCACGCTCCAGCCCCAGCTTCTTGAGGGTGGCGATCGTGGCCAGCGCGTGGCCGGTCTGCAGCAGCTTGAGCATTTCGTCAAACAAGCGGCTTTGCGGCACGTCGGCCAGCAGGGTCTGCGACGAGCGCAGAGGGGCCGCCGTCTTGGGCTCGATCTCGAAACCCAGCGGGCTGAGCTTGGCGGCGAAGCGCACCGCGCGGATGATGCGCACCGGGTCTTCGCGGTAACGCGTGGCGGGGTCACCGATCATGCGCAGGACCTTCTTCTTGGCGTCCTGGATGCCCTTGTGGTAGTCAACCACCACCTGCGCCTCGGGGTCGTAATACATGGCGTTGATGGTGAAGTCGCGGCGCACGGCATCTTCTTCCTGCGGGCCCCAGACGTTGTCGCGCAGCACGCGGCCGCTGGCGTCGACCGCATGCGTCATGCCGGCCAGGGCCTGCTTGCTGGTGCGCTCGTTGCCGCTGACCTGCTCGGCCGCGGTGTTGTCGAGGTAGGCCCGGAACGTGGAGACCTCGATCACCTCGTGCTCACGTCCGCGGCCATGCACCACGTGCACGATGCGGAAGCGCTTGCCGATGATGAAGGCGCGGCGGAACAGGCTCTTGACCTGCTCGGGCGTGGCGTTGGTGGCCACGTCAAAATCCTTGGGGCGCAGGCCCAGCAACAGGTCGCGCACCGCACCGCCGACGATGTAGGCCTCGTACCCGGCGGATTTCAGGGTGTGCACCACGTCGTTGGCACGCCGGTCAACCAGGTCGGGGTTGATGCCGTGCTCGCTGAAGGGCACCTCCTCGCGTTTGCCGAACTTGGGGCGGCCCGCCTTGGGGGCTGCCGCAGCGCCCTTGCCCAGCAATTTGTCGATGAACTTCTTGATCATGGTGTCTCGGTGAACAGGTCCAGAATGCGCCAGCCGCGGCTTTGGGCCAGGGTACGCAAACGGTCGTCAGGGTTGGTGGCCACAGGGTGATTCACTTGCTCCAGCAGCGGCACATCATTGGTGGAATCGCTGTAGAAAGTGCTCTCGACCTGCGTCCAGTCGAGCTGGCGCGCAGCCAGCCATTGTTCCATGCGCAGCACCTTGCCCTCGCGCATGGAGGGAACACCGTCGATTTCGCCGGTGAACCAGCCCTGCTCATCGCGGGCCAGTTGCACCGCAATCAGCTCGCTCACGCCCAGGGCGCGGGCGATGGGGCGGGTGACGAATTCATTGGTGGCGGTGATGATGAGCACGGTGTCGCCCGCGTCCTGGTGCTGGCGCAGCAGAGCCAGCGCCTGCGGTGTGATGGCCGGCTGGATCACCTCTTGCATGAAGCGCTCATGCGCCTCGGCTGCCGCCTGCGGGCCTTTGACGCGCACGGCCTCGATGGCAAAGCGCACGTAGTCGTGCACATCCAGGGTGCCGGCCTGGTAATGGGCAAAGAACTCGTCGTTGCGGCGGGCAAACTCGACCGGGTCGGTCCAGCCGATGCGGGTGGTGAACTGGCCCCAGGCGTAATCGGAGTCGATGGGCAGCAGGGTGTGGTCGAGGTCGAACAGAACCAGTTTCATGCGGGGCTGACTTGGCATTCGGGATGCTTTGGGTGCTTGTGAGGGCCTCACTCGGATTCGAGCATGGCCTTGATGAGGGGAATGGTGATGGCGCGCTGGGTGCGCAGGGCATAGCCGTCGAGCTGGTCGAGCAGTTGCATGAGGCTGCCCAGATCGCGCGAAAAACGGTTCAGCATGAAGTCCATCACCTCGTCGCCGAGAAAGATGCCGCGGGCATCGGCCTCCTGGCGCAGCACGGCACGGCGTTCGGGCTCGCTGAGCACGTGCAGGTGGAACACATGGCCCCAGCCCAGGCGGGTGCGCAGGTCTTCGCGCAGTTTCAGGTCGGCGGGCGGCAGCTCGCCGGCGGCCAGCACCCAGCGCTGGTGCGTGTGGGCATTGACGAACCAATTGAAGGCGGCGTGCTGCTGCACCGCGGTGTAGAGGTGCACCTCGTCCATCAGCACGGCAGCCCAGGTTTCGTCGAACTCGGGGGGCTCGTGGATCGAGGCATCGAGCCAGCCCACACGGGCCCCCTGCTCGCGCAACGCGGTCTGCACACTCTTGAGCAGGTGGGTCTTGCCGCAGCCGCTGTCGCCCCACAGGTAGGTGGGCACGGGCGAGCGCTGGGCTTCGTGGGCGCCGTCGCCGGTCCACAGCTGCAGGTGGCGCAAGGCCGCTTCATTGGGGCCGGCAAAAAACCGGTCCAGGGTGGGACCTGTGGCCAGGCCGATGTCGAGTGCCAGTTGCTTCATCATGACGCGTGTTTCCCAGCCCCTCTTCAACCCGTGTAGAGCCGGCTGGCCAGGTAGCCCGAACGCAGTCGCCGCACGGCCACCAGCAGCACGGCGCTGGCAGGCAGGGCGATCAGCACGCCCACAAAGCCCAGCACCTGCCCGAAGGCCAGCAATGCAAAAATGACGGTCAGCGGGTGCAGACCGATGCGCTCGCCCACCAGGCGGGGGGTGAGAATGAAACTTTCAACGAACTGCCCCAGGCCGAACACCACGGCCACCATGATCAGCGCCTTGAGCGAGGCAAACTGCATCAGGCCCGACACGGTGGCCAGCACCAGCCCCAGTCCAAAGCCCAGGTAGGGCACAAACACGGCCAAGCCCGTGAAGATGCCGATCGGCAAGGCCAGGTCCAGCCCGAATGCCGCCAGGCCCGCACTGTAAAAGATGGCCAGCAACAGCATCACCAGCAGTTGACCGCGCAGGTACTGGCCCAGCACCTCATCGGCGTCGTCCATGAAGCTGTCGTAGCCCTCGCGCAGGCGGGGGGGCACCAGCTCGACCAGGCGATGCACAAAAGTGTCCCAATCCATCAGCAGGTAGAACAGCGCCACCGGGATCAGCACGGCATTGCCCACCAGGGCCAGGGCCACGCTGCCGCCCAGCTTGAGCGAGGACAGCACCGGGGTCAGCAAGTCTTCGGTGTTGGTATTGAGGTACTTGAGGACCAAGGCCTTGAGCGTGTCCACATCCACCGCCAGCGTGACGCCGAACTGCGCCGCCAGGGGCTTGAGCAGCGCGTTGAGGCGGTCAAACAACTGCGGCACCTGATCGCGCATCAAGGGCAGCTCTTTGGTGAGGATGGGCACGATCAGCATCACCAGGCCCAGCGCCAGCAGAATGAACACCACCTCGACCAATACCACCGCCACCACCCGGGGCATGCGCCCACGCCCCAGGCCGTCGAGCCAATTGACCATGGGCGTCAGGGCGTAGGCCAGCACGGCCGCCACCACGAAAGGGGCCAGCACAGGCTTGAGCGCCCACAGCAACAGCCAGGCCGCCAGGGCCAGACCGACCCAGGTAAAGGCACGTTTTTGAGTGGTGGAAAAATGCATGAAGGTGGGGGTTGCAGGCTGCCCGGGCGGGGCACCCCTTAAAATCACCTCAAATTCTAGTCGCCGTGCACGCCTGTCCGTGCCGTCCATTTCAAATGAGCTCCTCCAATACCTCCTCCACCCCCCTGTCCTACAAAGACGCCGGCGTTGACATCGACGCTGGCGACGCCTTGGTTGAGCGCATCAAGCCGCTGGCCAAGAAAACCATGCGCGAAGGGGTGCTGGCCGGCATCGGCGGCTTCGGAGCCCTGTTCGAAGTGCCCAAGCGCTACCAGGAACCCGTGCTGGTGAGCGGCACTGACGGCGTGGGCACCAAGCTCAAGCTGGCGTTTGAATGGAACATGCACGACACCGTGGGCATCGATCTGGTGGCCATGAGCGTGAACGACGTGCTGGTGCAAGGCGCCGAGCCGCTGTTCTTCCTCGACTACTTTGCCTGCGGCAAGCTGCACGTGGACACGGCCGCCGCCGTGGTGGGCGGCATTGCCCGCGGCTGCGAACTGTCGGGCTGCGCCCTGATCGGCGGCGAAACCGCCGAAATGCCGGGCATGTACCCCGATGGCGAATACGACCTGGCCGGCTTTGCCGTCGGCGCGGTCGAAAAATCCAAGATCCTGACCGGCCAGAACGTGAAGCCCGGTGACGTGGTGCTGGGCCTGGCCTCGGCCGGCGTGCACTCCAACGGCTTCAGCCTGGTGCGCAAGGTGATCGAACGCGCCGGCACCGAGCTGCCCGCCACCCTGGACGGCCAGCCCTTCAAGCAGGCCATCATGGCCCCGACCCGCCTGTACGTGAAGCCGGTGCTGCAAGCCCTGGCCCAGCACCCCATCAAGGCGCTGGCCCACATCACCGGCGGCGGCCTGCTCGAAAACATCCCCCGCGTGCTGCCCGAAGGCACGGCCGCCCACCTGCAAAAGGGCAGCTGGCCGCAGACCGAGCTGTTCGCCTGGCTGCAAAAGGTGGCCGGCATCGACGACATCGAGATGAACCGCACCTTCAACAACGGCATCGGCATGGTGGTGGTGGTGGATGCGACTGAGGCCGAAGCCACGGCCGCCACGCTGCGTGCTGCCGGCGAAACCGTCTACACCATCGGCGCCATCGCCGAGCGGGGTGACGGTGCCGCCGTCGTGGTGGCCTGAGGCCCCTGCCCTTCTGAACCGAGCGGGCCCGGCATGGCCCGCTTCTGAATCAACCAGCCCTCGAGGCTGGTTTTTTCATGGGGCTGGCTCCAGCGAGGCCAGCAAGCGGGCCAGCCCCTCGTCCAGCGCCTGCTGCTCGGCTGCTGACAGGGCGGCCAGCAGCGCGTGCTCGTTGTCGACATGGGCCGCCACGGCCCGGTCGATCAGCTGCAGCCCCGCCTCGCTGAGCTGCACCAGGGTGCTGCGCGCATCCTCCGGGTTGGCCACACGCTGCACCCAGCCGGCAGACTCCAGGCCCTTGAGGCGGTGCGTCATCGTGCCCGAGCTCACCATCATGGCGGAGAACAAGGCCGTTGGCGCCAGGCAGTACGGCGCGCCCGAGCGGCGCAAGGTGGCCAGCATGTCGAACTCCCAGCCGGCCAGACCGAACTCGGCGAACTTCTCGTCCAGCCTGCGCCGCATCAAGACCTCACAGCGCTTGAGCCGCCCGATCAAGCCCATGGGGCTCACATCCAGGTCAGGGCGCTCCTGATGCCACTGCGCCAGGATGGCATCGACCGCATCCGGCGGCCTGTTTTCAAGGGGGGACATGCTCACTCCTGACAGGGTTTTATCTCGATCTCAAGATTATCTGCTACGCTTATTTATCTTGAAGTAGAGATAAATATGCCTGAAAACACCCCCTCGTCCCCTTGGCGCGACGCCCTGCTGACCGCGCTGGCCCCCATGATCTGGGGCACGACCTACCTGGTGACCACCGAGGTGCTGCCACCCGATCGCCCCTTCACCGCCGCCCTGCTGCGCGCATTGCCGGCCGGCCTGCTGCTGACGCTTTACTGCCGCCAGTGGCCGCGGGCCGGCGACTGGGGGCGCCTGCTGTTGCTGTCGGCCCTGAACATCGGCTTCTTCCAGGCCTTGCTGTTCATCGCCGCCTACCACCTGCCCGGGGGGCTGGCCGCCGTGGTGGGCGCCCTCCAGCCCTTGCTGGTGATGGGCCTGGCCTGGCTGCTGGACCGGCAACGGCCGATGCCGCTGGCCCTGGGGGCGGCTGGACTGGGGGTGTTCGGCATGGCGGCCCTGTTGCTGTCGCCCACAGCCAGCTGGAACCCGGTGGGCCTGGGCGCCGCGCTGGCCGGCACGGCCTGCATGGCGGCAGGCACCCTGCTGGCCCGGCACTGGCGCACCGACCTGCCCGTGCTGGCCTTCACGGGCTGGCAATTGCTGCTGGGCGGCCTGATCCTGGCGCCACTGGCCTGGGCGATCGACCCACCCCTGCCCACCTTGGGCTGGACCGCCGGCCTAGGCTATGCCTACCTGTCGCTGGTCGGGGCCTTGCTGGCCTATTCGCTGTGGTTTCGCGGCATTGCCCGCCTGCCCTCGGTGGCGGTGTCTTCGCTGAGCCTGCTGAGCCCGCTCACCGCCGTGGTGCTGGGCTGGGTCTGGCTGGGCCAGGCCATGACGGGCTGGTCGCTGCTGGGCCTGGTGCTGGTGTTCGGCAGCATCCTGACCGTGCAATGGGCAAGCGCCACGAAGCGGTAAGGACGATTCGCCAGACCCATGATCATGAAGTCTGAAAATGATCGATTCCGGTCTTGACCCGAGCGGTCAAGCCCCATGAAACTGGGAAGAATCAAGGCTCCAAACCACCTTGATGGAGTCTGAAAATGAACACCACCCTGATCGTGATCGATGTGCAAGAGTCTTTCCGGCATCGCCCTTTCTTCACCGAACATGATTTGCCGGCCTACCTGGCCGCGCAGAACGCCCTGATCGAAGGTGCTGTGGCCAGTGGCCTGCCGGTGATCCGCGTGCTGCACAGCGACGGGCCTGAAGTGGCCAGCAACCCGTTTGCACAGGCCTCCGGCCAGGTACGACCGCTGGAGGGCCTGGCCGCTTTCGAACCCGCAGCCACTTTCATCAAGCACCGGCACAGCGCCCTGGTGGGTACGGGGCTGGACGTGTGGCTGACCCGCCACGGGGTGGGGCGGCTGATCATCAGTGGCATCCGCACCGAGCAATGCTGCGAGACCACCACCCGCCACGCCTCGGACCTGGGCTGGACGGTCGACTACGTGACCGAGGCCACCCTGACCTGGGACATGCCCCAGCCCGACGGCAGCACCCTGAGCGCCGCCGACATCAAGCTGCGCACCGGCACGGTGCTGCAAGGCCGCTTCTGCACCCTGTGCAGCGTCGACGAAGCCTTGCAACGCGCCACGGAGGCCGCATGAGCGAGGCGGCGCTGCAGATCGGCATCCTGGGCTTTGACGAGGTCGAGGTGCTGGACCTGGCCGGACCCTACGAGGTGTTCACCACCGCGGCCCGCATGGCCAGCCGAATGGCTGAGCCCGGCGCCAGCACCGGCCTGCACGAGGCCAGCCGTTGGCAGGTGCACTGCATCAGCCACCAGGGCCAGGCCGTGCGGGCCCGTGCCGGGCTGGTGATCCAGGCCTCGCGCAGCTTTGCCCAATGCCCACGGCCCGACGTGCTGGTGGTGCCCGGTGGGGTGATTGACCAGGCGGCTCGCTGCCCGGCCACCTTGGCCTGGGTGGCCGAGGCCGCGCGCCACGCCCGGCTCACGGCCTCGGTGTGCACGGGGGTGTTCATCCTGGCCAGCGCCGGCGTGGTGCACGACGAGCCGGTGACCACCCACTGGGAAGACCTGGACGACCTGCATCGTCAGCACCCGGCCCTGCAGGTGCGAGCAGGTGTGCGCTGGGTGGAACACGGCAGCTTGCTCACCTCGGCTGGCATCAGCGCGGGCATCGACATGAGTCTGCACCTGGTGACCCGCCTGGCTGGGCAGGCCCTGGCAGAGCGCACCGCACATCAGATGGACTACCGATGGCTGACTCAGGCGGGCTGATGCCTGCAACCCGACAGCCGCGGCGGGTGGCGGTGCATTTCGTGCTGCTGCCCGACAGCCTGATCCTCGACTGGGCCGGGCCGGCCGAGGCCTTGCGCATCGCCAATCAGGTGCTGCTGGCCCAGGGGCAGGAGGCGCTGTTCGAGCTGCATTTCGTGGGGCCCAGCCCCGATGCGCGCAGCTCGGTCGGGGCCTGCATCAGCCAGATCGAGCCCTTGCCCGTGCTGCAGCCGACGGCGCAGGCCGAGGCAGGCGCTGCCACCCGCTGCGATTGGGTGGTGCTGGTGGGACAACCCGGGCGCCGGCTGGACCTGGACCATGCCGAGGGCCGGGCCGTGCTGCACTGGCTGCGCGGCCTGCGGCTGGCCCCCGATCGGCTGGAGCTGCTGTGCGTCTGCGCCGGTGCTGTGATTGCCGCCCATGCGGGCCTGCTGGCCCAGCACCGGGCCACCACCCACCACCAGCACCTGGACGAACTGCGCGAAGCAGAGCCCCGCTGCGAGGTGGTGCAAAACCGGGTCTTTGTGCTCGACCCGCCCCTGAGCAGCAGCGCCGGCGTGACCACGGGCATCGACCTGATGTTGCACCGCATTGCCGGAGAATGCGGACCGGCCGTGACCGCCCTCGTGGCCCAGACCCTGGTGGTGGCGCTGCGCCGCGGCCCGCAAGACCCGGAGCTGTCGCCCTTTCTGAACCACCGCAACCACCTGCACCCGGCGCTGCACCGCGTGCAGGATGCCGTCAGCCAGGCGCCACAGCTGGATTGGACCGTGCCCCGCATGGCCGATGTGGCCCACACCTCGGCCCGGCACCTGGGCCGGCTGTTCGCCGAGCATGCAGGCATCGCCCCCCTGGCCTATCTGCGCCAGCTACGGTTGGCCGTGGCCCAGGCGGCCTTGCAATCCGGTCACAACGTCACCCAGGCTGCTGCGATGGCGGGCTTCAGCTCAGACACCCAGTTGCGGCGCACCTGGCATGACCTGGGCATGGCCGGCCTGCCCTCCGGCTTGTCTGGCGCGGGTTGAAGGCGCGGGTTGAGGACGGACTTCCCGGCCAGGTTCAGGCCCCCGAGGGGCGCAGGCTGGCCAGCCGATCGGCCACTTCGGCCACGTCCATCGCGTCCAGGGCATGGCGCAGGTAGGTCTGCAGGTCTTCGCGGGCCAGCGCATCCTGGCCTTGCTCGGCCAAGGCCAGACCGCGGTCGCGGTACTCGATCCAGGCATCGGGCAGCAGAATCACCAGGCGGTTCTGTACCGCCACCAGGCGCTCCCAGTCTTTCTGGGCCCGGTGGATCTCCTTGAGGTTGCGCAACATGCGCGCCACGACATCGCGCGGCCGCGCGGCCTGCAGGTACAGGCCCAGCGGGGCCTCGAAATCGTCGCCCAGGCCGCTGCGGTGCCGAAAGGGCTCCAGCCGTTCGGACAAGGCTTCGCGCCCGAGCGACTGGCCATTGAACGGGTCGATCACCACCTGCCCCTCAGGCAGGTTCACCTTGACCAGGAAATGCCCCGGGAACCCCACGCCCTGGGCCTGCAACCCCAAGCCCTGGGCCAGCTCCAGCCACAACACCGCCAGCGAGATGGGAATGCCCTGACGGGTGCGCAGCACGGCGTGCAGGTAGCTGTTGTCGGGGTCGTAGTAGTTGTTGAGGTTGCCGCCAAAACCCAGGTCGGCAAAAAAGAACTGGTTGAGCACCTGAAGCTTCTGCATGGCCCCGGCATCGGCGGCCATGCGCCGACGCAGCCGGGCCTGCAACTGATCCACGTCGCCCAGCACCTGCTGCACGTCCAGCTCGGGGTACTCGTCGTGGCCCAGGCTGGCCACGGCCTCCAGCAGCGGAAATTGCTCGTCGCTCTGCACCAGCGTGCGGAAGTACGCCAAGGGCGTGGGAGTGGAAAAACGCAGTTCCATGGTCAGGTTTTAAATGGGGTGAACACGACCGTCAAGCCCGCAACGCCAACCGGCCGGCAGGCCTGGCCCCGGGTCAACGCCGCAGATCAACGCCGCAGCAGATGTCGCAACTTGAGCCCGGCGGCCCACAAGGCGCCGAAATAGATCAACATGGCGCCCAGCATCACCCCGCCCAGCAGCGCCACCCGCACCAAGGGGGTGTCGCGCAGCGTCAGCCAGGCGTAGTTGTTGGCCGCCCAGATCAGGAAGATGGCCAGCACCGCACTGCCCGCCACCACCTGCAGCATGAACAGGCCCCAGCCGGGCAGCGGCCGGTAGGAACCCCGGCGCATCAGGCCGACCAGAAGCCATGCCGCATTCACCAGCGCCCCAAGCCCGATCGACAGGGTGAGTGCGGCGTGCTGCAGATAAGGCACCAGCAGGTAGTTGAAAACCTGGGTCAGCACCAGCACGCCGATGGCAATGCGCACCGGCGTGCGCGTGTCCTGGTTGGCGAAGTAGCCCGGTGCCAGCACCTTGATCGCCACCACGCCCACCAGGCCCACGCCCCAGCCCATCAGGGCCGTGGTGGTCTGCAACACGTCGCGATCACTGAAATGGCCGTAGTGGTACAGCGTGGCCACCAGGGGCTTGGCAAAGGTCAGCAGGGCCACGGCACTGGGCACCGACATCAGCATGACCAGGCGCAAGCCCCAGTCGAGCAGGTCGGAATACCCGGCGGTGTCCTTGCGCGATCTTGCGGCCGCCAGCTGTGGCATCAGCACCACCCCCAGTGCCACGCCCAGCATCGCGGTCGGGAACTCCATCAGCCGGTCGGCATAGGTGATCCAGCTCACGCTGCCGGGAGCCAGGTGCGAGGCGATCTGGGTGTTGATCATCATCGAGATCTGAGCCACGCCCACGCCCAGCAAGGCCGGCAGCATCAGCCCCACCACCTGTTGGGTGGCTGGGTCGCGCCAGGCCTGGCGCAATTGGCGCCAGCTCAAGCCGATGCGCGGCAACAGGCCCAGACGACGCAAGGCCGGCACTTGCACCAACAGCTGCAACACACCGCCCAGCATCACCCCACCGACCATGGCAAAAATGGGCTCGATGTTCATGCGCGCCAGCCAGGGCGCCCCCTGCCAGGCCGCCAGGATCATCGACAGGTTGAGCAGCACCGGCGTGGCGGCCGGCACGGCAAAGCGCTTCCAGGTGTTGAGCACCCCGGCCGACAGCGCCACCATCGACATGAAGCCGATGTAGGGGAACATCCAGCGCGTCATGAAAACGGCCGCGTCATAACCCGCCGGGTCTTGCTGCAGGCCGCTGGCCATGCCCCAGACCATCAGGGGCGCGCCCAGCACGCCCAGCAAACAGGTGGCCACCAAGGCCCAGGCCAGCACCGTGGCCACCTGGCTGATCACGCGCCGGGTGGCTTCCTCACCGTGCTGCTCCTTGCTGGCCGCCAGCGCCGGAATGAAGGCCTGGCTGAACGCGCCTTCGGCAAAAAAGCGCCGAAACAGGTTGGGAATGCGAAACGCCACGTTGAAGGCGTCGGTCATCGCGCTGGCACCAAAGGCCGAAGCCACCAGCAGTTCCCGCACCAGACCGGTGATTCGGGACGCCAGCGTGAGCAGCGAAACGGTAGAGGCGGCTTTGAAAAGGGTCACGCACCAAGTGTATGCGCAGTACAAGGCGCCAATCTTGGACGCTTCATGACACTTGGGCTACAATCGCGGGCTTTGCTGGCAACATCTCCAAACACACAAGGAATTTAAAAAATGGCATCTACCAAGCCCAAGAAAAAGAACCCGCGTCTGGCCTCCGGCCGCAAGCGCGTTCGCCAAGACGTCAAGATCAACGCCGCCAACACCTCGCTGCGCTCCAAGTACCGCACCGCTGTGAAGAACGTCGAAAAGGCCGTCGCCGCCGGCGACAAGACCAAGGCTGCTGAAGCCTTTGCCAAGGCCCAGAGCGTGGTCGACACCGTGTCCGACAAGGGCATCTTCCACAAGAACAAGGCCGCGCGCGACAAGAGCCGCCTGGCCGCCAAGGTGAAGGCCCTGGCCCTCGCCGCCTGAGTTTTCAGGTAAAACAGCCCGGACGGGCCGCTTTCAAAGCGATCTGTCCGCCGTTTGCCACGGGTGCGCTGTCAGCAAAGCAAAAACCGCCTACGGGCGGTTTTTTGTTGTCTGTCGTTTTTGCGTCATGCCCGACAAAGGCTCGAGGTCATGAAACCTCACGCCGGGCCATCACCGGGTGACCTGGCTGCATCATGAAATGCGGCGACATGATCTGCACGCCAGCCTCGTTAAAGCAGTCCTGCAGGTTTTCATGCAGGTGCGACAGCACCTGCAGCCTCAGCAGCGGCCGGTCCAGATGGGCCAGCAACTCATACTCGACATAAAAATCACCCAAGGCCCGCTGCAGCACATAGGGCTTGGGCGAGGTCCGCAGACCCGGCGTGCGTGTGGCCGCCTGCAACATCAGGGCGTGCACCTGCCGCCACTCGGCGTCATAGCCAATGCTGATGCGGGTGCTGAACAAGGTGCCCGAGCTGCCCGACAGTCGCGAGTAGTTCTTGATGGCATTGCTCATGAGCACGGCATTGGGGATGGTGATTTCCTCGTTGCGCACATTGACCAACTTGGTCGCCAAGGCCCCCACCTGCTGCACGACCCCCTCCACAGCGTCTGCGCCTTGCCCGACCACCACGTGGTCACCCACCCTAAGCGCTCGCGAGTAGACCAACACCAATCCACTCATCAGCTGGTTCATTACCCCGCTGGAGCCCAGCGTGACCATGGCCCCCAGCAACACCGACAAGCCCTTGAAAGCCTCGCTTTGTGAGCCCGGTAAATAGGGATAGGCAGCCACCACAGCAAAGGCCCAGATCGCCAACGCCACCAGGCGTCGGGTGGCAGAAGCGGTTTCCGGATGAATCACCGACAGCTGCAATTGCCGCCGCGACACCGCCCGGAACAAGGTGTTGGACGTCTGCACCGCCGCCTGAGCCAAGGCCACGATCACCACCACCACGATCAGCCCGGGCGCCTGCTTGAGCACGCTCTGCCCCACGGCGCTCAAGGCATCACCCAGAAAGTTGCCCAGCCGGTGGCCAGCCGCCTCGGTGAGCGGAAACAACAGCAGCACCGAGCTCAACCACGAGAACAACAGCGTTGCCGACAAGAAAATGGCCGTCAGCTCGACGATCCGCGCCAGCAGCGAGCGCAAATACGGCATCCAGCCTGGCACATGCACATGCACCGGCAGCACGTGCCGGTCTGAATGGGAGTCGCCATGAGGATCGGCATGGGGATCGACCCCATCCTCCACGCCGGATCGCAGCGAATCATCGAGCCAGTGCCGCAAACGCGCTGCCACACGCCAGATGCCCCACAAACACGCCAACAGCAAGGCGGTTTCAAGAGCCGCCAAGCCCCAGGCCAAAATCAGATCGGTCGTCATGCGACCGATGATAGGAGGGTCGAAACCAGCGCAAGCGTTACATGTGCAAGTGTCTGCAGCTGCGCCGACAGCGTTATGCCGGCGTACGGCCGGAACTCAGCTGGCTTTGGGCGCGTCGGGAACCAGGCAGGCCTCGGCCACCTGCAGGTGGTTGTCACGGGCGAAATTCAGCACGAAATCCCAGGCCATGGGCTCGAAATCGCGCAGATCCCGATGCACCACCACGCACTTGACCCCGTTGAGCGTGGTCGGGATGCACCAGGGCGAATAGCTCAGGTGACTGCCCGGATGCGCCCCACCAGGGCGGAACTGACTCATGACCCCTGCCAGGCGCTCTGCCCAATCGCTGGGCCGGAAGGTCTTGCCATCATGGGTAAGACCCTGGATGAAGACTTCTTTGGCGGAATCAGAAACCATGGGGGTGAGGGCTTGTGGGGGTTGGAAGAAGCTCAGCCAGGATCACTGGCCGGTTCAGCATGAGTATTCTATCTTATATAAGACTAAAAACCACCTGACGACATGCATTGCTGTAATGCGAAATGGTCAAAAAAGCTTCGCCAAGCAGCGCCTAGAATTGCGTTTCAGCGGTTTGACCGTCGCTGAGCTACCGGCCACAAACCGGCCCCGCTGGCACCCAGCCGGGCTCGAAATCCGCCAAGCGAAATGCCCTTCAGGCCTGCCCGGGAATTCATCCCGTCACAGGCTGAAAGGCATCGCAAGACCGATGCCAAGCCCGACCGACACGCCTTTATAGAGCGAGCCCTGGTTTTTGGCGACCCTAAGCCCTGTTTTGGAGTACAGCATGACCGCACTGATTGAGGCCTCTTCACCCCACGTGATGAACACCTATGGCCGCCTGCCCATCGCGATGTCGCACGGGCAAGGCGCCTGGGTCTGGGACGTGAATGGGCGAAAGTACCTCGACGGTCTGGCTGGCATTGCCGTCAACACCCTGGGACACAACCACCCCAAGCTGGTGCCTGCCCTGCAAGACCAGATCGCCAAGCTGATCCATTGCTGCAATTACTACCACGTGCCCGGCCAGGAAGCCCTGGCGACCAAGCTGGTCGAGTTCTCGGGCATGAGCAATGTGTTCTTCTGCTCGACCGGACTGGAAGCCAACGAAGCCGCCATCAAGCTCGCCCGCAAGTTTGGCCATGACAAGGGCATCGACAAGCCCGTCATCGTGGTCTACGAGAAGGCCTTCCATGGTCGCTCGATCGCCACGCTGTCGGCCACCGGCAACACCAAGATCCAGCAAGGCTTTGGCCCCCTGGTCGAGGGTTTTCTGCGGGTGCCGGTGAACGACATCGAAGCGCTCAAGAAGGCCACCGAAGGCAACCCCAACGTGGTGGCCGTGTTCTTCGAGACCATCCAGGGGGAAGGCGGCATCAACCCGATGCAGATCGAGTACCTGCAGCAGCTGCGCGCCCTGTGCACCGAACGTGACTGGCTGATGATGATCGACGAAGTGCAGTGCGGCATGGGCCGCACCGGCAAGTGGTTTGCCCACCAGTGGGCCGGCATCGTGCCCGACGTGATGCCCCTGGCCAAGGGCCTGGGCTCGGGCGTGCCGATCGGCGCCGTGGTGGCCGGCCCCAAGGCTGCGGCCATCTTCCAGCCCGGCAACCACGGCACCACCTTCGGGGGCAACCCGCTGGCCATGCGCGCCGGGGTTGAAACCATCCGCATCATGGAAGAAGACGGCCTGCTGGACAACGCCGCCCGTGTTGGTGCCCACCTGCGCGCCGCCCTGGTCCGCGAGTTGGGCAGCCTGCCCGGGGTCAAGGAGATCCGCGGCCAAGGCCTGATGATCGGCGTCGAGCTGGACCGCCCCTGTGGCGCCCTGACCGGCCAGGCAGCCGAAGCCGGCCTGCTGCTGAGCGTGACCGCCGACAGCGTGATCCGCATCGTGCCGCCGCTGATCCTGAGCACCGATGAAGCCGACCAGATCGTGGCGATCCTGGCGCCGCTGGTGAAGGCCTTCCTGGCAGGAGGTACCCAATGAGCACGACCGCCCTGCGCCACTACCTGCAGTTCAAGGACCTGAGCGCCGATGAGTATGCGCACCTGCTGCAGCGCGCCGCCATCATCAAGAAGAAGTTCAAGGCCTACGAGAAGTACCATCCCTTGGCCGACCGCACGCTGGCCATGATCTTCGAGAAGGCCAGCACCCGCACCCGGGTGAGCTTTGAAGCCGGCATGTACCAGTTGGGCGGCTCGGTGGTGCACCTGACCACGGGCGACAGCCAGCTGGGCCGCGCCGAGCCCATCGACGACAGCGCCAAGGTGATCAGCCGCATGGTCGATCTGGTGATGATCCGGACCTTCGGCCAGGACAAGATCGAGCGCTTTGCCGAGCACTCGCGCGTGCCCGTGATCAACGGCCTGACCAACGAGTTCCACCCCTGCCAGATCCTGGCCGACATCTTCACCTACATCGAGCACCGCGGCTCGATCCAGGGCAAGACCGTGGCCTGGGTGGGCGATGGCAACAACATGGCCAACACCTGGCTGCAAGCGGCCGAACTGCTCGACTTCAAGGTCCATGTCAGCACCCCCAATGGCTACGAGGTGAACGAAAGCGTGGCCGGTGTCAGCCGCCGCGATTGCTTCGAGGTGTTCAGCAACCCGCTGGAAGCCTGCCGCAACGCTGACCTGGTGACCACCGATGTCTGGACCAGCATGGGCTACGAGGCCGAAAACGAGGCCCGCCGTGCCGCCTTTGCCGACTGGTGCGTGGACACCGAGATGATGAAGGTGGCTCGACCGGACGCCTTGTTCATGCATTGCCTGCCCGCCCACCGCGGTGAAGAGGTCGAAGCCGACGTGATCGACGGCCCCCAATCCGTCGTCTGGGACGAAGCAGAGAACCGAATG
>NZ_JBWKWP010000024.1:0-77321 GCF_059422285.1 Curvibacter sp. GW821-FHT01G03 | reverse complement strand
ATCGATCTGGTCGTAAGCCTTGGCTTCGCCGCCGAACTTGGCTGCCAGAACGGTTGCGATCGCAGCCGTCAGGGTGGTCTTGCCGTGGTCAACGTGACCGATGGTACCGACGTTCACGTGCGGCTTGGTACGTTCAAACTTGCCTTTTGCCATTTTCAATCTCCAAAAAGAGCGATCCCGTGTGTGGTTTTACGTCTGCATCCAGTTGCTCAATCCCTTCGCACGGGGACAAAGGGGCACCGGATCGCAGACAAATGAGGATGCCCCGCCACCTCTGCAGGCGCGGGGCAAGTGCCAATTACTTGGCGCGGGCTGCCACGATGGCTTCAGCCACGTTGCGCGGAGCTTCGCTGTAGTGCTTGAACTCCATCGTGTAGGTAGCGCGACCTTGCGACATCGAACGCAGCGTAGTCGAGTAGCCGAACATTTCCGACAGCGGCACTTCGGCCTTGATGGCCTTGCCACCACCGACCATGTCGTCCATGCCCTGAACCATACCGCGACGGCTGGACAGGTCACCCATCACGTTGCCGGCGTAGTCTTCAGGGGTTTCGACTTCCACAGCCATCATAGGCTCCAGAATGACCGGGCTGGCCTTGCGGCAACCTTCCTTGAAACCGAAGATGGCAGCCATCTTGAACGCGTTTTCGTTCGAGTCCACATCGTGGTACGAACCAAAGGTCAAGGTGACCTTGACGTCCACCACCGGGTAGCCGGCCAACACACCACTGTTCAAGGCTTCGATCACACCCTTTTCAACGGCAGGGATGTATTCGCGAGGAACCACACCGCCCTTGATGGCGTCGACGAATTCAAAACCCTTGCCCACTTCGTTCGGCTCGACAGTGAACACCACGTGGCCGTACTGACCCTTACCGCCCGATTGACGCACGAACTTACCTTCGACGTCAGAAACCGACTTGCGGATGGTTTCACGGTAGGCCACCTGCGGTTTGCCCACGTTGGCTTCCACACCGAATTCGCGCTTCATGCGGTCAACGATGATTTCCAGGTGCAGCTCGCCCATACCGGCGATGATGGTCTGGCCCGATTCTTCGTCGGTGTTGACGCGGAAAGACGGATCTTCCGAAGCCAGACGTTGCAGGGCAATGCCCATCTTTTCCTGGTCAGCCTTGGTCTTGGGTTCCACAGCCTGACGGATCACAGGCTCAGGGAACACCATGCGCTCGAGCATGACGATGGCATCAGGATCGCACAGGGTTTCACCGGTGGTGACGTCCTTCAAGCCCACGCAGGCAGCGATGTCGCCAGCGCGGATTTCGTCCACTTCCTGGCGCTCATTGGCGTGCATCTGAACGATACGACCAATGCGCTCCTTGCGGCCCTTCACCGGGTTGTAGACCGTGTCGCCCTTGCTCAGAACGCCGGAATAAACGCGAACGAAGGTCAGCTGACCCACGAACGGGTCGGTCATCAGCTTGAATGCCAGGGCCGAGAACTTCTCGCTGTCGTCGGCCTTGCGGCTGACCGGCTGCTCGTCATCGTCCGTACCCTTCACCGGCGGAATGTCCACAGGCGAAGGCATCAGTTCGATCACGGCGTCCAACATGCGCTGCACACCCTTGTTCTTGAATGCGGTACCGCACAGCATCGGCTGGATTTCGCAGGCGATGGCACGGGTACGCAGGCCGTGGGTGATCTCTTCTTCGGTCAAGTCACCTTCTTCCAGGTACTTGTTCATCAGCTCTTCCGAAGATTCGGCAGCAGCCTCGACCATCTTTTCACGCCATTCCTTGGCGGTTTCCAGCAGGTCGGCCGGGATCTCTTCGAAGTTGAACTTCATGCCTTGCGAGGCTTCATCCCAGATGATGGCCTTCATCTTGCGCAGATCCACAACGCCCTTGAAGTTTTCTTCAGCGCCGATGGGGATCACGATAGGCACAGGATTGGCCTTCAGGCGCAGCTTCATCTGGTCCACGACCTTGAAGAAGTTGGCACCAGTACGGTCCATCTTGTTCACAAAGGCCAGACGCGGCACCTTGTACTTGTTAGCCTGACGCCACACGGTTTCAGACTGGGGCTGCACGCCACCCACAGCGCAGTAAACCATGCAAGCACCGTCCAGCACGCGCATCGAGCGCTCAACTTCAATGGTGAAGTCAACGTGGCCGGGGGTGTCGATGATGTTGATGCGGTGCTCGGGGAAAGACATGTCCATGCCCTTCCAGAAGCAGGTCGTGGCAGCCGAGGTGATCGTGATGCCGCGCTCTTGCTCTTGCTCCATCCAGTCCATGGTGGCTGCGCCATCATGCACTTCACCGATCTTGTGGTTCACACCGGTGTAGAACAGGATACGCTCGGTGGTAGTGGTCTTACCGGCGTCAATGTGAGCAGAAATACCGATGTTGCGGTAGCGCTCGATGGGGGTCTTGCGGGACATGAAATTTCTCCGTTAATCGCTGAGAGCCCGCACAAAGGCGGGCTCTCAGACGCGAGGGGATGGATCTATTTAGAAGCGGAAGTGGCTGAAAGCCTTGTTGGCTTCGGCCATGCGGTGAACTTCATCACGCTTCTTCATGGCACCACCACGGCCTTCGGTGGCTTCGAGCAGTTCGTTGGCCAGACGTTGGGCCATCGACTTTTCGCCACGCTTGCGGGCGGCTTCCTTGATCCAGCGCATGGACAGAGCCAGACGACGAACAGGGCGGACTTCCACAGGCACTTGGTAGTTGGCACCGCCGACGCGGCGGGACTTCACTTCGACCATGGGCTTCACGTTGTTGATGGCAACCGTGAAAGCTTCCAGGGCGTCCTTGTCAGGGTGCTTCTTGGCGATCAGGTCCAGAGCACCATAAATGATGCGTTCTGCGACCGCCTTCTTGCCGCCTTCCATGATCACGTTCATGAATTTGGACAGCTCGACGTTACCGAACTTCGGGTCCGGCAGGATTTCACGTTTAGGGACTTCGCGACGACGTGGCATTTCTTCACCTCTATGCTTCAGTTGGCACCATTTCAGGTACCGCGAGTGCCATGGGGCAACTCACTTACTCGACCCCGCGCCAACATGGCACTGTTCGGGTCACTACGTCTGAAGGCCAGCCAGGCCATTCAAACACCGATGTTTTTCAAAGCTGTGACGCTTTCGGGAACCATTCACCCGTGGCTGACAGCAAAATTGCTTAGGCCTTCTTCGGGCGCTTCGCGCCGTACTTGGAACGCGATTGCTTGCGGTCTTTCACGCCTTGCAAGTCGAGCGAACCACGCACGATGTGGTAACGCACACCGGGCAAGTCCTTGACACGACCGCCGCGAACCAGCACCACGCTGTGTTCCTGCAGGTTGTGGCCTTCACCGCCGATGTAGGAGATCACCTCAAAACCGTTGGTCAGGCGCACCTTGGCAACCTTACGCAGAGCGGAGTTAGGCTTCTTGGGAGTCGTGGTGTACACACGAGTGCACACGCCACGACGCTGGGGGGAGTTTTGCATCGCGGGGCTCTTGGACTTGGTCTTTTCGACCTCGCGCCCCTGACGCACGAGCTGGTTGATGGTTGGCATGAAACGTCCCTAAACGTTTGAAAATTACAAAAAAGCCGAGCAATCGACACCGCACGGCACTGCACACGCGTGAAACGCACCTGTCTGATCACCATGCCGAGCCGCAAAAACCGCTGGAGCAAACCACCGAGCCGTCCAAACGGATCACTCAGCAGTCACTGCGGTCATACAGCCCATGCAAGTCAAATCAGATTGACGCGCAAATGTGCAACCCTTCGGAAATTCCGAAAAGCCTTCTACTGTATCAGGTCGGGCTTTTGGGGGCAAGTACGGCTTGACAAACCCTCACCCCATCACTTGATCCAGAGTCGCAGAGCGTCCCAGGCTCGCCCCATGACGCCGGCCTGCTCGACGCCGTCCAGGGCCAGCAGCGGCACGTCAAGCAAGGGTTGATCGGCCAAGCTGACTTTCAGGGTACCGATGCCCTGCCCCTTCTGCAAAGGGGCCACCACCGGGTCGGGTCTTGTCACCAGGGTTTGCAACTTGCCGGCTTGACCTGCAGGCACCGCCACCACAATCGCCTCCGGGCGGCCCAGGCGCGCCGTGCTCTCCTTGCCTTTCCAGACACTCGGCGTCACCACAGGCTGGCCCGCGTCGAACAGTTTGACGGCTTCGTAGGCCGTATAGCCCCAATTCAACAGCTTCTGACTTTCATTGGCCCGCGCATTCTCACTGGCCGCCCCCAGCACGATCGACAGCAACCGTCGCCCCCCCACATTCGGAAAGTCTCTTTTGGCCGTGGCAATCAAACAATAGCCTGCCGCATTGGTATGGCCAGTCTTCAAGCCATCCACCGTCGGGTCGCGAAACAGCAGCAGGTTGCGATTGCTGGCGTTCGTGGCAGGCGAGCCCTCATAGCGGTATTGCCTGATGGCGTAGTAGCGGAGGTAGTCCGGAAAATCAAGGATCAGGCGGGTGGCCAGAATGCTCAGATCACGCGCCGTGCTGGTATGGCCAGCCTCGACCATGCCTTCAGGGTTCTTGTAAACGGTGTTCTTCATCCCCAGAACCTTGGCCTGGGCATTCATGAGTTCGACAAAGTGCTCGGCCGAGCCTCCCACCCCTTCCGCCAAAGCCATGGTGGCGTCATTGCCGGATTGAACCACCATGCCCTTGATCAAGTCCTCTACCGGCACCTTCATCTTGGGGTCAATGAACATGCGCGAACCAGGCATCTTCCAGGCTCGGTCGCTGACCGGCAGTCGCTGCGCGAGCTCGATCCGCCCAGCCTTCAGCGCATCAAAGACGAGGTAGGCCGACATCAGCTTGGTCAGAGAAGCCGGCTCGACCGGTGAGTCGATGTCTTTCTCCGCCAGGATCTGATGGGCCGTCACATCCATCAGCAGGTAGGAGCGGGCCGCCAGTTCCGGCACCTGAGGTGCCTGCGCCCCAGCACGAAGCGAGGCGACGATGAGGATGGAGGCCAGCAGAGGCTTGAAAAAAGAATTCATGCGAAGAGCGCGTACGCAGAGCCGAAAAACACAGGGACCGCGAAGGCGCAGCCAAACCATGAGAGCGCCCAACGCACCCCAAAGTTCATGGCTTCGCACGTCGTCAGGGGCGTAAATGGCGCATCACCAGCGCTTTCAACAACGGCAGCTGACCGTGAAAGAAGTGCCCCCCTCCGGGCACCACCATCACCGGCAGCGCCTGAGGACGCGCCCAATCCATCACCGCCGACAGGGGCACCGTATCGTCCTGCTCACCATGCAGAACCAGCGCCCGCTCATGCAATTCTGGCGTCAGCTCGGCCACCTGGAAGCGTGAGGCAGCGGTACCGACCAAGACCGCCCGGTCCACCTCGCGACTGGAGCAGACAGCCTTGAGGGCATGACTGGCCACATAGGCGCCAAAAGAGAACCCTGCGATGGCAATGGGCCCATGAGGCGCCTGCTGCTCCAGGACGGCCAGAAAATCGTCGATCTCCCCACGCCCCTCATCCCAGACGCCAGCGCTGCCACCCACCCCCCGGAAGTTGAATCGGACGGCATCCCAACCCGACTGAACGAAGGCACGCGCCAAGGTCTGCACCACCTTGTTGTCCATGGTGCCGCCAAACAGCGGATGCGGGTGGGCGATGATGGCTACCCCTCTCGGGGCGCCACCTTCTGGCACAGAGGCCGAGTCGCGCAAGCCTTGCAGAGCGCCGGAAGGCCCCACGAGTTCAAGCTTCAAGGTTTGGGCATTCATGGCGATACCTTCTCAAACAGAACCGGGTCGCTCCGCCAGGATGCGACCCGGTTCGATATCCAACAACAAATCAACGTCCGAGATGGGGCGGCGTCAGAAGTCGTTCCACCACCTTGCCGTTCTTGAGGTGGGATTCCACGATCTCATCGACGTCGCTGGGGTCCACAAAGGTGTACCAGACCGCCTCTGGGTAGACGACCGCCACGGGCCCACCGGCACAGCGATCCAGGCACCCGGCCTTGTTCACGCGCACCTGGCCAGGCCCCGCCAGCCCGGCGGCCTTGACCTGAGCCTTGCAGCGGTCAAAGGCCTCTTTGGCTCCGTGGTGAGCACAACTGTCCTCACCATTGATGCGCTCGTTGAGGCAGAAAAAGATGTGCCGCTCGTAATAGGAGGGCTGCGCAGCCAGCTGCGGCGCGCCATCGGCAACAGCGCCAGTGGCGGCCTTGACGGTAGAGGATTCGGACATGGCGCCATTTTAGAGAGAAGCGGCCCCAGGGCATCGCTCCGACCTCAAACCGGCTCGCGCCGGGCCATCCAACTGACCAGATAAACCAGCGTGGCATAAGGCCACAACCAGCCTACCCATTGCGCCAAGCCATTGAACCGGATGAAGCGCCCCTGCTCCCAGGTCTGCAGGGTCTGGGCAAAATAGGCACTGGTCGGCGATTGATTCAAGATAGACAGGTGGATGCCCAGTGCCAGCAGGCACAAAGCAGCACACCCCCGACGAGTCAGCCACAGCGATGGCAGGGCCAGCAACACCGCCAGCACCAGGCCCAGTTGCACCGGCAGACTCAGCCAGCTCCAGGCGTGCACCGGGCCGTAACTCAAGGCGGCCGACAAGGCGGTGAAACCCAGGCCCACCCCCAGCACCAGCACCAGCATGGCCAGACGCCTGGGCAAGGACCGGACAATGCTGTAGGCCAGCAAGCAAGGCACCAACGCCCCCAGCGCCACACAGAGCAGTTCGGCACTCGGGATCAAAGGCTGCAGCTCCACATCTCGCACAGGCAGCCAATCCAGCAAAGGCGTATCAGCCAACCAGTCGGCCAAACCCTCTTCGACCCGCTCCATGACCTGGCCCAAACCCAAAGGGACCGCCGCCGGGAACAGCAGGCCCACCGGCCACAAGGCCAGCAGCACCAAGGCCCCACGCGCCTCCGGCACGAACCAACGCGCACGGAACAGGGTCCAGCGATCCAACGCCCCCAGGCGCTCCAAACCCCACGCCGCCATGGCCCCCACAATCCCACCCAACCCGTTGAGGAACAAATCCACATTGGAGGGAACCCGCGAGGGCAGATAGCTCTGCAAACTCTCCATCACCAACGACAGGCCCAACGCCACCCCCACCGCCAACAGCAGCGGGCGAGCCAACCTGCTGCGCAGCCCCCCCAGAGTGATCAGAAAGCCCAAGGGGCCATAACCCAGGGCGTTCGACAGAACGTCAAAACCGGTCCAGTACCGAGGCAAGGGCGCCAGCAGGAATGCAAAAGGCGAGATCCCCTGAGTGCGCCACTCACCAAACGGGTACAGGCTGGCATAAACAATCAGCGCCGCATACACCTGGGCCAGAGGCCAGGCTGCGCTTTTGTGTTCAGACACGGCACCCGCCTCTGGCATCAAAACGGCTTGACCACCACCAGCACCACAGCAAGCAGCATCAGCAGCACCGGCGCTTCATTGAACCAACGGAACCAGACATGCCCGCGTCGGTTCTGATTGGCCACAAACTGGCGAAGCAATCTGGCACAGACATGGTGATAAGCCAGAACCAGCAGCACCACCATCAACTTGGCATGCATCCAGCCGTTGCCCGGCCCGCGGCCAATGCCATACCCCAGCCAGAGAACAGCGCCCAGGGCCAATGCCGGAACGGCCAGCAAGGTGGTGAATCGCAACAATTTGCGGGCCATCAGCAACAAACGCTCTCGCTCGGCCACAGAACCCACCGGCACCATGGCCAAATTGACAAAAATGCGAGGCAGGTAGAACAGACCGGCAAACCAGCTGGCCACGAAGACGATGTGAAAGGCTTTGATCCAGAGCATGGCCTCAGTGTAGGGCCAGATCCCCGCCTGTCCAGAAGCACCACGGCAAGCGATGCCAAGCCTTGTGTTGACACAGGGCAGGCAAAAAAAAACCCGGCCATCGGCCGGGTCAGGAAGCCTTTTTGCTGTCACACATCAAGGCACCCGCTCAGGGAGGAAAAGCGGGGAGCAGCAAGCTGCCCAGGGGTAATTTAGCAAAGTCACCGACCAAACTCAAGCAGGAAATTCAGATTTACATTGAATTTCGTCAGAAAAAAGCCGCACGTCGCCACAAATTACCGGATATCCAATATAGAAATGATATTTTTGAAACAACCATTCCACTGCGTCATTTACTGAACGACGAGGTATGAGGCACAATTTTCGAATGACCTCCCCTCTCCTCCACCCCGCCCCCTTCCCCGCCAATCGCCCGCGCCGCCTTCGGCGCGACAACTTCACGCGCAACCTGGTCCGCGAGCACCGCCTGAGCGCCCATGACCTGATCTACCCCGTGTTCGTGCATGAAGGCCAGAACCGCCGCGAGGCCGTGGCCTCGATGCCTGGCGTCGAACGGCTCAGCCTGGACCTGCTGCTGCGCCAGGCCGAAGAATGCGCTCGCCTGGGCATCCCCGTGATGGCCCTGTTCCCCGTGATCGATGCGGCGCTCAAAACCCCCGACGGCAAAGAAGCGCTGAACCCGGACGGCTTGATCCCACGCGTGGTGCAAGCCCTCAAAAAGGAAGTGCCCGAGCTGGGCATCATGACCGACGTGGCTTTGGACCCTTTCACCAGCCACGGTCAAGACGGCCTGCTCGACGACAGCGGTTACATCCTCAATGACGAGACCACCGAGGTACTGGTGGGCCAGGCCCTGGTCCAGGCTCAGGCCGGGGTCGACATCGTGGCCCCCAGCGACATGATGGATGGCCGCATTGGCGCCATCCGCGACCAGCTTGAAGCGCAGGGCCTGATCCACACCCGCATCATGGCCTACAGCGCCAAATACGCCAGCGCCTTCTACGGCCCTTTCCGTGACGCCGTGGGTTCGTCCGCCAACCTGGGCAAGAGCAACAAGAAGGTCTACCAGATGGACCCCGGCAACAGCGACGAAGCCCTGCGCGAAGTGGCCCTGGACCTGGCCGAAGGCGCCGACATGGTGATGGTCAAACCCGGCATGCCTTACCTGGACATCGTGCGCCGCGTGAAGGACCAGTTCCATGTGCCCACCTTTGCCTACCAGGTCAGCGGCGAGTACGCCATGCTGAAGGCCGCCGCCCAGAACGGGTGGCTCGATCACGATGCCGTGATGCTGGAAAGCCTGCTGGCCTTCAAACGGGCCGGTGCCGATGGCGTACTCACCTACTTCGCCATCGACGCCGCCAAAGCCCTGCAACAACAAGCCTGAGGGCACGCAGCCGCCCCCATGCGCATTTTCTCGATCCAAGGCTCGAACATCAGCGAGACCGACACCCTGCCAGCCCATTTACCCGAGCAGGGCTACCTGTGGCTGGCCTGCTCGCGTGAAGAATTCGAGCACCTGCAAGGTCGCCTGCAAGGGGCCTTGCAGGCCTGGACGGGGTTGCAACTGGTGGATCTGCACATCTCCGACCTGCTGAACAAGCAGTTGCCCTCCCACTACGACTACACCTCGCAATACGATTTGCTGGTGTTTCGCAGGCTGGCGACCCGCCACGGTGAAAGTGATGGTGCCCATTCGGGTGAGCCGCTGGTGCGCTCACCGACCCGCGGCGGCCCACCTGTGCTGCGCCGCATCGACACCAGCCCGGTGGGCTTTGCCTTGTTCGACCATTTGCTGCTCACCGTGCACCCCAGCGACTGCAGCGTGCGCGAGGCCTACGCCGCGCGTCTGCTCAACCACGGCCATGCCGATCCGCGCCCCACCGGCTCACGCGTGCCGGCCAACCCGGCCGATCTGATGCTGCGGCTGGTCAATCTGATGGTGGACGGCTACCTGGAGCTGCGCCGTGAACTCACGCGCCAGCTCGATCACTGGCAAAGCTCTCTGCTCAAACCCGGCACCCGCTTCAACAACTGGAGCGCCCTGCTGGAGGCCCGGCTGTCACTTCACCAGCTTGACGAGATCTGCGAAGACCAGCGCGCCGCCATCCAGGACTGGATCGATGCCCTGGAAACCTGGCCCGACGCCCAAACCCCGGCTGAACAGCGCGAGCGTGACCTGTTGAAGGTGCGCAGCCGCGACGTGCTGGAGCACATTGAGCGCGTGGTGCACCATGTGCGTCGGCTGGAACAAAGCGCCGAGACCGCCGTGCAAATGCATTTTTCAGCCCAGAGCAACCGCACCAACGACATCATGCGCACCCTGACGGCGCTGACGGCCGTGTTCCTGCCTTTGAATCTGATCGCAGGCATCTTCGGCATGAACTTCGAATTCATTCCTCTGGTGCACCGGGAAACCGGCTTCTGGTGGGCCATGGGCACCATGGGACTGATTGCACTGGGCTTGATCGTGGTGTTCTGGCGCAAGCAATACCTTGCCCGCTCCAGGCGCTGAACCAGGCCTGGCCCCCGATCAATGCGGGTCCGGCGGCGTCAGGCCGTGATCACGCTCCAGCAGATCTGCCACCAGCTCCAGGCGCAGCAGAGGGCTTTCCAGGCTCATCAACTGCTGCATCTGGGCTGCCGGCAAGCCCAGCAGCTCGCACCAGCGGTTGGCCAGCCAGCCCGCGTCATGCCACTGATAAGGCTGGCGGACCGGCAACTCCAGCCCGGCCTGAGACTGGCGCTGCACTTCGGCTTCACCTTGCGCCACCAGGGCCTGCAGCGCGCGCTGCACGTGCAAGAGGTGATCAGGCACGGCCACCAGCGGGTCGTCCGGCAACCATTCGGCCACCGGCGCCACCCACAGCCCATGCTTGAGACGCTGCGGTGTGGCCAGGCGAAACCGCTGCCCACCCTCACAACGGATGAACATCAACCCGGGTTGGGGCCGCTCCAGCCCGACGATGTGCGCCAGAGTACCCACCCGTTGGAAGGCCTCTGGTGCAGAGTCCCCTGCGCGCTGCACCTCCTGGCCTTGCAGCAACGACACCACGCCAAAAGGCCGCCCCTCGCGGTGGCATTGGCCAATCATGTCCAGGTAGCGCACCTCGAAGATCTGCAGCGGCAACCATCCCCCTGGAAACAACACAGTTTGCAGGGGAAACAGAGGCAGCGCCTCATTGACGGGGGGCAAGGAACTCATGGCAGGAGACTCGATGGACAGGTGGCGCGGAAGCCGTGATTGTCACCGCGCCAGCGCCACAGGCCCCTCAAGCCAGATGCTGCGCAAAGAAGGCCAGCGTGCGTTCACGGGCCGTGTTCGCGGCCACCTCGTCATACGAGCCACGCTGATCGCAATTGAACCCGTGGTTGGCAGCATAGACGTGCACCTGCACCTCAGGGTGGGCGGCCCGGAACACCTCGACCGACTCCAGAGAAATCCAGTGGTCCTTGTCACCAAAGTGCGCCAGCACCGGCACCTTGGGCTGACGCGCCACTTCGTCGGGCGTGGTCACGCCACCGCCGTAATAGGCCACAGCAGCGCTCAAGCCCGTCAGCGCCACGGCCGAGCGCCAAACCAGCAGGCCGCCCCAGCAATAACCGACGATGCCCACCTTGCCGGCACGGGCCGCATGGTCGATGGCGGCCTGGATGTCTTGCAACACGCCGGGGGCAGGCAGGGCTTCGACTTCGGTCTTGTAGCCAAAACCCTCACCCATGTCGGCCTCGGAGTAGCCCAGTTCCACCCCGGGTTTGACGCGGTTGAACGTGGCCGGCGCCACGGCCAGATAACCCTGGGCGGCATAGCCATCTGCCACCGAACGGATGTGCGAATTGACACCGAAGATCTCCTGCAGCACCACGACAGCCCCCTTGGGCGTGCCGGCGGGTTGCGCCACATAGGCGGGGAACACATGGCCGTCAGCGGCCTTCAGATCGATGAATTGACCCATGGAAAACTCCTGTTGGAAAGTACATGCAAACGGCACACCCGACAAAGACCGGGCTCTGCCGACACCCGACGCAAAATAGCGGGCACACGCGTCGCCGGGCACAGGCGGCTTTTTACCCCAATTGACCCCATCTGGCTGGAGACATGGATATGAGCAAAGTAGTGTTGATCACCGGCGGCAGCCGCGGCATCGGCGCAGCGACCGCCTTGCTGGCGGCGCAGCAGGGCTACGCAGTGGCCGTGAACTACACGGCCAACTCCCTGGCCGCCGATGAAGTGGTCCGCCAGATCCGCGCCAGTGGTGGGCAGGCCGTGGCGGTGCAGGCCGACGTGGCCGACGAAGCTCAGGTGCTGGGCATGTTCGCCAAGGTCGACGCCAAACTGGGGCGTCTGAGCGCCCTGGTGAACAACGCCGGCGTGGTCGACGTGACCGCACGGGTCGAGGACATGAGCGTGACGCGCTGGAAACGCATGTTCGACATCAACGTGATCGGCACCATGCTGTGCGCCCGTGAGGCGGTGCGCCGCATGAGCCGTCGCCACGGCGGCGACGGCGGCGCCATCGTCAACGTCTCCAGTGCGGCGGCCCGCCTGGGCTCGCCCGGCCAGTACGTGGACTACGCCGCGGCCAAGGGCGCCGTGGACGCCTTCACCATCGGCCTGGCCAAAGAAGTGGCGGCCGAAGGCATCCGTGTCAATGCGGTGCGGCCCGGGCTGATCGAGACCGACATCCATGCCTCAGGCGGCCTGCCCGACCGGGTGCGCGACCTGGCCCACCTGGTGCCCATGCAGCGCGGCGGCAGCGCCGAGGAAGTCGCGCAGGCGATTGTGTGGTTACTGTCTGACGCGGCAAGCTACACCACCATGTCGCTGCTGGACGTTTCTGGCGGCCGTTGAGACAACCAAACAAACCTCTCATGACCCAAGCAAGCTCGATTCGGTATTACTGGGAAGACCTGCACGTCGGATTTCAGAAAGACCTTGGCACCATCTCCCCCAGCCGGGAAGACATCATTGCCTTCGCCAGCCAGTTCGATCCCCAGCCCTTTCACCTGGACGACGAAGCCGCCAAGGCCTCGGTGTTCGGGGCCTTGTGTGCCAGTGGCTGGCACACCTGCTCCATGGCCATGCGCCTGATGGTGACCCACTTCCTGCGCGAATCATCCAGCCTGGGCTCACCGGGCCTGGAGGGCATCAAGTGGCTCAAACCGGTGTTCCCCGGCGACACGCTGCGCCTGCAACACACCGTGCTGGAAAGCCGTCCCATGAGCAAACGCCCCGACGTGGGCCTGGTGCGCACCCAATGGGAGATGTTCAATCAGCATGGCGACAAGGTGCTGCACATGGAGGGGTATGGCATGTTCCGCCGCCGCAACCCCGCCGACGCACCGGCAGAATCCGCCAATTGACTCATGGAAAGCACCGTGTAGCGGTGCATGGCTTCCGAAAGGTCGATGTGCGAGACTCAAGCGCATGGACTTTAAGCCGCTTGTCACCCTGCTCGCCATCGTCAACCCGCTGGCGATTGTTCCTTTCTTCATCCACTACACGCAGGACTTCACGCCTGCCCAACGCCGACGCACCATCGGCATCTCGGCCATCAGCACTTTTGCGGTGATCGCCATCAGCGCCATCCTGGGGCTGCAGATCCTGGATTTCTTCAGCATCTCTCTGCAAAGCTTCCAGGTCGGGGGGGGCACGCTGCTGCTGATCGGCTCGATCAACATGCTCAACGCCCAACCAGCTGAAGCCAAGTCGAATGCCGACGAGGTCAATGATGCCGCGGCCCGAGCCTCGATCGCGGTGGTTCCCCTGACCATTCCCCTGTTGACCGGCCCCGCGACCATGTCCACCGTGGTGATCTATGCGGACAAGGCCCATACCTTTTGGCAACACGCCGCGCTGGTGGGCTATGGCGCCGTGATCGCCCTGGCCACGGCCGTGTGCTTTTCGCTGGCCGAACCCATCGCCCGCATCCTTGGCAAAACCGGCATCAACGTGATGACCCGCCTCATGGGCCTGATCCTGGCCGCGCTGTCGGTGGAAGTGATGGCCGATGGCCTGGGCAAACTGTTTCCCATCCTGATGAGCCGCTGAGCCAGCAAGCCCAAGGGGCACGCGATTGATATCGGTCAAGGAAACCCCAAGCACCCAAGCGGTGCATGGCCTGCGTTTCTAGAATCGCAGGGACGCCGCCTGACCATCCGGCCCGACCGAGAAGCTGGTTTCAGCCGTCAGGCCACCAGGCTGCGTCGCAGTCACAGGACCCTACCCATGCAGAAACTCCCCATTGGCACCCGGCTTGCGCTGGGCTTCGGCCTTTTATTGCTGCTCACGCTGCTCAACACCGGCCTGGGCAACTGGCAGTTGCAGACCGCCACCGAATCCACCCAGGCCATCATCGACCAGCCGCTGGCCAAAGAGCGCCTGATCTCGGACTGGTACCGTCTCATTCACAGTGCCGTGCGCCGGACCACGGCCATTGCCAAAAGCACCGACCCCTCACTGGCCACCTTCTTTGCCGATGAGCAAAAGCAATCGGCGGCCGACACCACCGCCATCCAGAAACAGGTCGAAGGCCTGATGGTCAGCGCCGAGGAAAAGCACCTGTTCGCCGAGATCTCAGAACTGCGCAAGGGCTACGTGGCGGCGCGTGATGACGTGATCCGCCTCAAACGCGATGGCCAGGGTGCCGAGGCCGACAAGCTGCTTGAAAGCGCCTTCCTGCCCAATGCCAGCCGGTATGTGGAGCGTGTCAAGACTTTGCTTGAAATGCAGCGCAAGGCCCTCGATCAGGCCGCCACCCCGATCCGCGAGGCCAACGACCGCGCACGCCACCTGATGTGGCTGCTGGGCAGCCTGTGCCTGGGCGTGGGCGTGGGCTGTTCGGTGCTCATCACGCGCAGCATCACCCAACCCGTGTCGCGCTCGCTCAAGGTGGCGCAACAGGTGGCCTCGGGTGATCTCAGCCCGTTGCCCCAGCATCAGCTGGCCACACGCGACAGCCGGGACGAGACCAGCCACCTGCTGCAGGCCCTGGGCACCATGCAGGCCTCGCTGACCCGGGTGATCCTGGGCATTCGCCAGTCAGCCGACAGCATCGCCACCGCCAGTGCCGAGATCGCCACGGGCAACCACGACCTGTCGGTGCGCACCGAGCAGACCGCGGCCAGTCTGCAGCTCACAGCCTCGTCGATCGAACAGCTCACCGGCAATGTCAAGCAGACCGCTGACGCCGCCCACACCGCCAGCGGTCTGGCCTCCCACGCCACCGAAGTGGCCTCGCACGGCGGGGCCGTGGTGGCCCAGGTGGTGAGCACCATGGAAGCCATCAATGCCAGCTCGCGCCGGATCGCTGACATCACCGGCCTGATCGACAGCATCGCCTTTCAGACCAACATCCTGGCGCTGAATGCTGCGGTGGAGGCCGCCCGGGCCGGCGAGCAAGGCCGTGGCTTTGCCGTGGTGGCCAGCGAAGTGCGCACCCTGGCCCAGCGCAGCGCAGAAGCGGCCCGCGAAATCAAGGGACTGATCACCAGCAGCGTCGAACGGGTCGAGGACGGCACCCGCCAGGTGCATGAAGCGGGGCGCACCATGGAAGACATCGTCAGCGCAGTCCAGCGTGTCACCACAGTGGTGGCCGACATCGCGGCCGCCGCAGCCGAACAATCCCAGGGCATTTCGCAGGTGAACAGTTCAGTGGGCCAGCTCGATCAGATGACGCAGCAAAACGCGGCCCTGGTGGAGCAATCCGCCGCCGCCGCCCAGAGCCTGCGCGAGCAGGCCGAACGCCTGACCCAGACCGTGGCCACCTTCAGCCTGAGCGCCAATGCGCCTGCACAGGTGCTGTTGCCGGGCTGAAAACAAGCACAAGCCACAGGGTCTGGAAAACCACCGAAGCCCCGCAAACTTGATGCAGCGCAAACAAATGACACCCTCGACCTCGAGTCGGTTTTGAATTTGACATTCCGCAAGGTTTGACCGGGGTGATTTGAATTTAATAGCGATACGGGGGCCGTCCCCGGTGATGTGAGAAAGAACACCATGAAAAAGCAAGTGATGGCTGTCGCCGCCCTGTGTGCACTGATGTCTGGCGCGGCCTTCGCCCAGCAAGCCGAAGGCCCCTGGCTGGTGCGCGCCCGCGCCGTGAATCTGCAAGCCTCCAACGGCGACACGACCGGCCTGGGTCTGTCGACCAACAACAAGTGGCTGCCTGAAGTCGACTTCACCTACTTCATCAACAAGAACATCGCTGCCGAGTTGATCCTGACCGTGCCGCAAAGCCAGACGCTGTACTCGAACGGCGCGGCCATCGGCTCGTTCAAGCACCTGCCGCCGACCCTGACGCTGCAATACCACTTCGACATGAACGGCTTCAAGCCCTATGTCGGCGCCGGTATCAACTACACCCGCCTGAGCAGCATCAACCTGCCCGCCGGTGTGAGCGTGGACAGCAACAGCTTTGGCCCCGCCCTGCAAGCCGGTGTGGACATTCCTGTGGGCAAGAATTTGTACGTCAACTTCGACGTGAAAAAGGTTTACATCCGCACGGATGTGAGCGCCGCTGGCAGCAAGTTGGGGACCTTCAAGGTGGACCCCCTGCTGGTGGGTGTGGGTCTGGGCTGGCGCTTCTAAACCATCGCCGCATACGCCCAGTTGAGGCCAGCAGGTGCAAGCCTGCTGGCTTTTTTGTTGCCTGGGCCGTTTCACACGAACAGCATCGACTCAAGCAGACAACAAAAAACCCGCCGAGCGGGTTTTTGTTTGGGGGCCAGACTCAGCCCCAGGTCAAAGCGGCCCTCAGGCGGCGATCAGGCCGCCAGCGTTTCTTCTGCCGTGTCAGAGCAGGTCGACCCGCCGCAGCCATGGATCTCACCCTGGGGCAGGGCATCGGGCGATGCCACGACGCCGGTCTCGGCGTCGTAACCCACGCGGCGCAGGTGCAGGGCCAGGGCCGCATCCATGGATTGAGCATGCTGCGGAAACCAGATGGCCAGTTCAGAGGCCATCTGCCGCACCACGGCCAGATCACCTGCGGCACCGCGCACCGCACCTTCGCGCATCACCTGCAGCACCACCTTGTGCTGCATGGTGTGGCAGTTGGACGACGAGAAGCGGGTGTCCTGCATCCAGCGGTCTTCACGGCCGAAGTGATCATCCGTGTGGTCCACCAGCACCTGCCAATGTTGCAGCAGGGTGTCGTCAGGGGCTGAGGCCACGACCGCCAGCAGATCGACGAACTCGCGGTGGGTGTCGTCCATCAAAGGCAGGTCCAGCGACAGGGCGTCGCTCCATTCGAGCTGGTTCATGAGCGGTTCTCCGGGTGTGCGCAATCGCGGCAGCATAAGCGCGAGCGAACGCCCTGGATTTGATCCAGGTCAGCCAGCCGGCAGGGTGACCGTCAGCAGGCTCGACACCCCCTGTTCAAAGTCTCTCTTGGGTCGCGCAGCGAAATCAGGCGAGACATTGAACAGGCTCTCAGGGCTTGCGACGGGTGCGTTGGGCCAGCGAGGGGGCCGCCTTGAAAGGCCAGGCCACCGAGGCTTTGGCCCAAGCCGGGGTGGCCGGCGCATCGGATCCGGGCAAGGGTTGGGCGGCACGCGCGGGTGGGGTCTGGGTGGAAGCGCTGCCCTTGGGCGGCGCGTTCTTCCTGGTGTCTGACATGGAACTCCCTCGGGGCGTGATCGCCCTCATTGATCTGAGTGGATGGCGCGCGGCAGGCGAAGTTCCCCGGCCGCTGATGGAGGGCCCGTGACCAAGCCCTGGCCCAGGCAACCATCGGTCAAGTTGACTGCACCAATGGACTCAACGACGATGCCCATCGGGTGGTTGACGCATCCGGGGACTCAGACACATCATTTTCAAACACCAGCACGGTGTTCACCCAGGCTGGCTTTGCCAGACCGGACGGCGCTCATCCCGGTGCTCAGCGAGCCCGCTCCAGCCACTGCCCCAAGGTGCCGGCCACCTGATCGGTGGCCCGTGTCAGTGCGCACACGCCACCGACCGCATCGGCACTGGCCGCCGGTTCGTGCGCCGTGAAGACCTGCTGGGCCAGCAGGGTTTCACCCGCTGGGCTGTTATCGACCAGGGTGGCGCGCAGGCGCACCAGCGCCTGGCTGTGGCTGGGGCTGTCAAACACCTGGGTGAACTCCTCCAACTCGAGGCGCAGCACCCGCACGGGCTGGTTGTCGGCACGCTTGAGCGCTGCACTCTCGCCCGCACTCATGACCGTGTAGCGCGTCGACAGGTGATCGCGCAGGCGCTGCCGGATCAGCTGAGCGGGCGGCAAGGTCCAACGGGCCTGCGCATACGGGCGCAGTTGCTGATCGCCCGCGTAGGCCAGCCGATACAGCACCGCACTGGAGCCCTCGAACACGCCCACGGGTTCCAGGTCGGCCAGTGCCAGCACTGGCAAGGGTTTGGCGGGCGGGGCGACCGCATCGGCCTGCGCCAAGCCGGGGCCGAAATCGTACTGGGCGGGGCGCACAGGGCGCTCCGGCAGGGCAGAGCAGCCGGCCAGCAGAAGGAAGGCCGCAGCCCAGGCAGCCGACAGCACCCGGCGATCCGTCAAATAGGGGGTCATGGCAAGGTTCTCCTGGATCTGGTTCACGGGCGGGTCAAGACAGCCGGGGCCCGAAAGCCGGGCTCACCCGGGCCCGGCTCGACCAGGCCATGGCCGAACAGCAGCGATTGCGGGTTGTCATTGATGCCGGTGACGGTGCGCCCCAACTGGCGCGCGGCACGGGCGCTGTCTTCAGTGAAGCGGTTGACCCGCGGCAAGGTGGTCGAGCCCAGGGTGTCCGTGACATGGGACAAGGCTTCGGTGCCTTGCGCGATGCGGTCCAGCGGGCCGTCCTTCTCGTTCAAACGATGCGCCGTCTGCGCGATTTCGCCCGACATGCGCCCCACTTCGGCAGCGCTGTTCTGCACGGCCCGCAGGGTCTGCGAGGCATCCCGCGTCAACGCAGGCACCGCCGCCAGCGCAGGCTCCACGTGGGTCTTCACCGTGCTGTTGAGGGTGGCCGTGATCTCGGCCACATTGGCCGAGGCCTGCCCGATGTTGGCCAGCATCAGCGACAGGCGTTTCTGGTTGTCGTCCGACAAGGTCTGAGCGATGCGCTGGGTGGCATCCTGGATCTGAGACAGCAGCTCAGGGGCCTGTTCGGTGAGCTTGCCCAGTTGCGAGGTGACCAGGGGCAGGCGCGGCAGCCCATCTTCGCCACTGGGCAAGGGCTCCTGGGCCTGGCCCGCGTCGTCCAGCAGCACATAGGCCAGGCCTGTGACCCCCTGGTAGGCCAGGGTGGCAAAGGTGGTCGCGGTCAGGGGGGTCTTTTCCTCCACCGAGATGCGGATCAGCACATTGCCCTTGGCTTCGTTGTCGAAGCCGATCTGGGTCACCTTGCCCACGGCCACCCCCTTGTAGCGCACGGGGGCCTGGGGCTGCAGGCCGGTGACGCTGTCACGGGTCGAGAGCTCCCAGGACTGGTAGCGCCCCTTGTCCCGCGTGAGCCAGAAGCCCAGTGACAGCAAGAGCAGGGTGACCACCAGCACAAAGGTGCCGGCGGCCATGGCGTGGGATTTGTTTTCCATGTGCGGTGTTCCTCGAACGTGGGCTTCAGGGGATGGTGGGGGCCGGGGCCATGGCCCGGCGCCCGCGCTCGCCCTGGAAGAAGTCGTGGATGAAGGGGTGGTCCAGGCCGGCGACCACCCGCGGCGTGTCGGTGAACAGCACTTTCTGGCTGGCCAGCACAGCCACCCGAGTGGACAGCGCGAACAGCGTGTCCAGATCGTGCGTGACCATGATCACCGTCAGACCCAGCTCGGCGTGCAGGTCCTTGAGCAGGTCGCAGAAGTCGTCAGACGCGTGGGGATCCAGGCCTGCGGTGGGTTCGTCCAGCAGCAGCAAGGGCGGGTCCATGATGAGGGCACGCGCCAGTGCCACCCGCTTGATCATGCCGCCCGACAGATCCGAGGGGCGCTTGTGGGCATGCTGGGGACCCAGGCCCACCATCTGCAGCTTCACGTAGGCGGCGTCGGTCACCACATCGGCCGGCAGCGTGCCCAGCTCTCGCAAAGCAAAGGCGATGTTCTCGAGCACGCTGAAGGCCGAAAACAAGGCCCCTTGCTGAAACAGCATGCCCACGCGGCTGGAGGCGCCGTGGCGGCCCAGCTCGGCCGCCGGCTGACCCAGCACCTGCACACGCCCCCGAGCGGGATGCTCCAGGCCCAGCATCTGGCGCAGCAGCACCGTCTTGCCGGTGCCCGAGCCCCCGACCAGGGTCAAGACCTCGCCGCGGCGCACCTGCAAGGCCAGGTCGCGGTGGATCACCACCTCGGATTCGCCACGACCGAACACCGTCCACAGGCCCTCGATGTCCACCACGGGGGCGGCATCGGCCGGTGGGGCCAGGTTGGCCAGAGGCACGACCGTTGCGTTCATCAGATCCCCACGTCCTTGAACAGGATGGCGAACAGCGCGTCCACCAGGATCACCACGGTGATGGAAGTCACCACCGACGCCGTGGTGCCCTGCCCCAGGCTCTCGGTATTGGGTTTGACCCCCAGGCCGTAATGGCAGCCCACCAGGGCGATCAGGATGCCGAACACCACCGACTTGCCGGTGGCCAGCAACAGATTGCTGGCCTCGACCGCCGCCGGCAGCGCCTGCATGAAAAATGCCGGGGTCACCTTCAGGGCCAGATCGCTGGCGAGCATGCCGCCGGCCAGCGAGGCCAGGGTGGTCCAGACCGAAATCAGCGGCATGGCGATGGCCAGCCCCAGCGCCCGCGGCATGACCAGCCGGAAGCCGTGGGCGATGCCCATCACCCGCATGGCGTCCAGCTCTTCGGTGACCCGCATCACGCCGATCTGCGCCGTGATCGCCGAGCCTGAGCGCCCCGCCACCAGGATGGCGGCCAGCAGGGGCCCCAACTCGCGGATCAGTGAAATGCCCAGAATGTTCACGATGAAGGCCTCGGCACCGAACTGGCGCAGTTGCAGCGCCATCAAGTAGGCCAACACCACGCCGATCAGAAAACCCACCAGCGCGGTGATCGGCATGGCCGTGGCCCCCATCTGGTACAGGTGGCCCGACAAATCCCGCCAGGGGGCGTCGCGCGGTGCCCGCAGCAATTGCATGACATCCAGCAACAGCTGCCCTTGCATGCGCACGTAGTCACGCGCATGGCCCAGGCCTTTCAACACCCGCAGCCCCAGGTGGTCGATGGCCGAACGGGTGCCATCGCCGGAGGCCTCGGTCCGGTCCTGCCCAGGCGGCAAGGTCAGGCGCGCCACGCGTTCCAGCATCTGGCGCTGCAAGGCATCGATCTGCAACTGCGCCGGCCACTGCATTCCCCATTGGCGCCACAGCAATTGCGCCCCCACGTGGTCCAGCCGCTGCAGGCCGCTCAGATCCCATTGCACCGGCCCGGCAGGGCCACCGCGCGCCGGTGCCAGGGCCTGCAGAAGCTGGTGTGCCACCCCTCGATCCGCCAGCGCCGCGGCCGTCCATTGGCCGGTGGGCGCGGCACAGCGCCCATCGGCGGTGTCACGCCATACCAGGCTGGGGGAAGACGGGGAGGTGTCGGTCACAAGGCAAGGGGGGGGTCAAAACTGTCACATCGTAACGCCAGCCAGCCCGGGCTCTCAAGGCCGCCACGGCACAGCATCAAATAGATTGCAAAGCAACACAAAGCTGACGTTTGGACAACACGCCAAGACCACGCGCTCAGGCCCAGACCGCCGCCAAAGCCGCACAGGCACAGGCCAGCACCGGGTCATCACGCCGGGCCGCCGGGTACACAAAGGCCAGGTCGCAATCCAGGCTGACGGCATCGGCAATCACCAGCCCTCGGGCCTGGCTTTCGCGCATGGCGATGGAGTCACGCACCAGGCTCAGGCCCACACCGGAGCGCACCAGGTCCAGCATGCTGGACTCCTGGTCCACCAGGGCCACCCAGCGGGGCTCCAGACCGGCAGGCGAACCGACGCCCATGACCCGCGCCAGCAGCCGATGGTGGGCCGATGCGGGCGGCGTGGCCAGCCAGGGCAGGGCCGCCAGGCCCTTCCAACCACGCCCCTGCACCTGCGGCCCCCAACCCGCCGGCGCCAGCACCCGGTAGGTGAACCGGGTCAAGGTGAGCTGGGCCAGCGGCTCGGGGGGTGGCTGATCCGGTTCGGCCAGGTAGAAGCCCCCATCCAGCGCATTGCGCTGCACGGCATCCCAGACATCGCCGCTCATGGCCTGACGCAATTCGGTGCGGACCTGCGGGGCGGCCTCGACCAGGTGCTTGAGAAAGGCGCCCAGGCGGGTGAACTCGGGGTCGAGGATGGTGCCGATGCGCAGGCTGCCGCGCACGGTGTGGTGCAGACGCTGGGCCGCCTGGGCAAAATCGACCAGCGCGCCCAAGGCCCGCTCGGCCTGGGGCAGCAGGGCCGCACCATCGGCGGTCAACACCAGGCCACGTGGGCTGCGGCTGAACAGGCTCAAACCGGTGGCCTGGGCCAGCGCCTTGAGCTGCAGGCTGACCGCCGGCTGCGACAGGTGCAAGCGGGCCGCCGCCCGCGACACGCTGCCCTCGCGGGCCACCATGACGAAGGCGCGCAGGCTTTGAGGGTCGGTCATGAGGGACGGTGACATGGGCGCAATCCCTTTGTGATATTTGCCATTCTTATAAGACAGTTTTGAACAACTCATTGGATTAACGGGCCAATCTGCCTGAAACTGCGCCACAGATCGCCAACGAATCATGAGATTGGCAAATACACGCCCCGGAGACACCATGAGCCAAGCCCCCTCCTCTTCCCAGGCACCGGCCCCAGCGGCAGAGGCCTTGTTCGACTACATCGTGATCGGTGCCGGCACGGCGGGCGCACTGATGGCCAACCGGCTCAGTGCCGACCCCAGCCGCCGGGTGCTGCTGATCGAGGCGGGCCGCAAGGACGACTACCACTGGATCCACATCCCGGTGGGCTACCTGTACTGCATCGGCAACCCGCGCACCGACTGGCTCTACCAGACCGAACCGGCCGCCGGCCTGAACGGGCGCACCCTGCGTTACCCGCGCGGCAAGACCCTGGGTGGCTGCAGCAGCATCAACGGCATGATTTACATGCGTGGCCAGGCCCGCGACTACGAGCATTGGGCCGAACTGACGGGGGATGACGCGTGGCGTTGGCAGCAGGTGCTGCCCGAATTCATGCGCCACGAAGACCACTGGCGCCTGGATGTGGCGGGTCAATCACCGGCCGGCTTCGAGCAATGGCACGGCCACCGGCGCACCGGCAGCAGCGGGGAGTGGCGGGTTGAAAAGCAGCGCCTGCGCTGGGACATCCTTGACGCCTTTGCCCAGGCAGCCCAGCAAGCGGGCGTGCCGGCCAGCGACGACTTCAACCAGGGCAGCAACGAAGGCGTGGGCTATTTCGAGGTGAACCAGAAAAGCGGCTGGCGCTGGAACTCGGCCAAGGCCTTTTTGCGGCCCACCTGCTATGCACGCCCCAACTTTGAACTCTGGACCCAAGCCCAGGTGGCGCGCCTGCTGCTTGAAACCCAGGCCGACGGCGGCCGACGCTGCACCGGCGTGCAGGTCTGGACGGGCAGCGAGATGGTCACGGCCCGGGCCAGCGCCGAGGTCGTGCTGTGTGCCGGCAGCATCGGCACGCCGCAGATCCTGCAACTTTCGGGCATCGGCGCGGCCCCGGAACTGCTGGCACGCGGCATTGCCCCCCAGGTCGATCTGCCCGGGGTCGGCCACAACCTGCAGGACCACCTGCAGATCCGGGCCGTGTTCCAGGTCCAGGGCGTGAAAACGCTCAACACCCTGGCCAACAGCCTGTGGGGCAAGGCGATGATCGGTCTGGAGTACGCTCTCAAACGCAGCGGCCCCATGAGCATGGCGCCCAGCCAGCTGGGGGCCTTCACGCGCAGCCGGCCCGACCTGCCCCACCCCAACATCCAGTACCACGTGCAACCCTTGAGCCTGGACGCGTTTGGCGAGCCCCTGCACAGCTTCAATGCCTTCACCGCCAGCGTGTGCAACCTCAACCCCAGCAGCCGCGGCTCGGTGCTGGTGAAAAGCCCGCGTTTTGACGAAGCCCCCGCCATCGCCCCCAACTACCTCAGCACGGACGAAGACCGCCAGGTGGCCGCCGACAGCCTGCGCCTGACGCGGCACATCGTGGCCCAGCCTGCGCTGGCGCGCTACCAGCCCCAAGAGTTCAAGCCCGGTACCCAGTACCAGAGCGATGAAGAACTGGCCCGGCTGGCCGGCGACATTGCCACCACCATCTTCCACCCCGTGGGTACCACGCGCATGGGGCGCGCCGACGACCCGCAGGCCGTGGTCGATTCGCGCCTGCGCGTGTTCGACGGCGTGGGCCTGCCCGGCCAGCCCCGGCGCATCATCGCCGGCCTGCGTGTGGTCGACGCCGGGGTGATGCCCACCATCACCAGCGGCAACACCAACAGCCCCACGCTGATGATGGCCGAGCGCGCCGCCGGCTGGATCACCGGGCGGAGCTGAGCCCGATCAGGGCAGATCCCAGGTCTTCAGCACCTGGGTGGGGCCGAAGTGCTCGTCAAAGCCCAGCACCTGGATCTGCACGCGGTCGTCGGCATAGACCTTCACATCCGCCCAGGCATAGAAGCGGTCGAAAGGGTTGCTGCTCTGGCCGGGCCAGGCGGCAAAAGGGGATCCGCCCGAGCCCACGATCACCTGCCAGGCCCGGCCCCCTTGCGCCAGCCGGGGCTGCGAGGCGTGGTAGATGTGCTGGTGGCCGCAGAAGTAGGTAGCGCCATAGTCCTCGATGACATCCCAGAACGCGTCGCGCAAGGCCGGGCGCACGTTCAGGCCATCTTCACGCTCGGCCACACCGGCCTGAAACTCATACACATAGGCCATCTTGTGGCCAAACACGAAATAGTGCCTCGCTCCGCGCGCCTTGGCGGCAGCCAGGTCGGCGCGCAGCCAGCGCACCGGCGCCGAGCTGTCAAAACCCACCGGGTCGGTGTTGATGACGGCCAGGTGCACCGAGCCGACATCGAATGAATAGCTGAGCAGCTGCTGCGGCGTGCTGACGCCATCGCTGCCCGAGGCCGGAGCGTGGGAGGGGCGCCAGGCCTGGGCGGGCTGGCCCGTCAGGCGGCTCCAGCGCGTCTCGTCCAGGATCAGATCGCCCATGTTGGCCCGCCAGGCGTCTTCGAGCCAGGCTTGCGCCAGCTTCTCGGTGCGTCCATTGCCCAGCCGCGTCGGCACCTGAACCTCATGGTTGCCAGGCACCGGGAGCACATAGGTGCCCTGCTCCATCAAGCCAGCCACCATGCCGCGCCAGTAGGCGTACTCGCGCTCGACCTGGGTGGCATCGCGGGTGTAGCCCATGATCATGTCGCCGTTGAAGACCAGGGCCTGCGGCCGCACCGCCGCCATCTCCCGGGTCATGCGCGCCAACACCTGGGTGGCCTGTAACCAGCGCCGATCCTGCCCCGTCAAGCCCGGGGCGCGCGGGTCGTGCCGGCTGTCACCCACGGTGGTGAAGTGAAACACCGGGGCCGGCGGCGCCACATCGGCCGTCTGGGGCATCGCAGGCACCGGTGCAGCGGCTGCCACTGCAGGCGTCGGGACCAAGGTACCGCCCTCAGGGAGGGCACAGGCCGACAGCAGCCAGGCACAGCAGCCCGCCAGAAGCCAGTTCAATCGCAAATTCATGGGCAGCCCTCTCTCATGCGCACCGGAAACCTCAGGAGGCGCAGAGCTTAACGCCTGCCGGTGGGGCGTCGACTTGTATCCATTTGTCACAACAACGTCAACGGCATGTCACGGGCCATCTCTAGATTCCCGGGGTTCCCCATGGCTTGACCTTGTGTCCCACCCTTTGCAGAAGAACCCATAACATGTCCCACGTCTGTCCTTTCCCAACACGTCCCCTGACCCGCCTGCTGACGCTGGCCCTGATCTCACTGGGGGCCTCACAGGCCGCCCTGGCCGACACCGTTGACCTTGGCACCGTCGGCGGCAGCGGTGGCGCCGCCGCCACGCCGACCGTGAAAGCCGAACGCGGTACCGCAGCCTCGGTGGCCCCCACGCAAGCCAGCCTGAAAGCCACCCAGCCTCAGTCGATCATCTCGCGCGCCTTCATCGAAGACTCGACCCCGCCCACCGGCAACTTCAACACCATCACGGCGATTGCGCCCAGCGTGGCGTCGATGCCTTCCACCAACGGCCCAGGCCTGGCCGACCAGAAGATGAGCCTGCGCGGCTTCCAGGACGGTGAGTACAACGTCACCTTCGACGGCATCCCCTTCGGCGACTCGAACGGCCCGACCCACCACTCGACCGCCTACTTTCCGGCCTCGGTGATCGGCGGCATGGTGATCGAGCGTGGCCCGGGCAATGCCAGCAACATCGGTTATTCGACCTACGGCGGCAGCGTCAACCTGTTCTCCAAGACCCCCTCGGAAACGCAGCAGGTTCAGGTGTATGGCTCGGTGGGCTCGTGGGGCACGGTGCTGGAAGGCATTGCCTACGAAAGCGGCCGCATGGAGGGCAGCGACGCCACCCTGCAACTCAATGCCCAGCACATGGGCGCCAAGGGCTACCTGACCCACAACGACCAGGTCAACAAGAACATCACCGCCAAGTACCAGCGCCCCGTGGGCGACAGCAGCCTGCTGACGCTGTTCATGAGCCTGGCCGATGTGAAGACCAACACCCCTGACAACGCCAGCGGCCCGACCCGTGCCCAGGTGAACGCCATGGGCGCCAACTACAGCCTGAACAGCAATCCGCGCAGCCAGGGCTACTACGGCTACAACTACGCGGCCAAGCAGACCGACATGGAATATGTGCGCCTGCAAAGCCGCCTGGCGTCGGGCTGGGAAATCGACAACAACGCCTACACCTACGCCTACACCAACAGCACCACGGCCGGCCAGGACCCCTCGCTGTACAACGGCACCGCCGACACCAGCCTGAGCTTCACCAACCTGCTCAAGAGGCCCGTGACCCTGCCCAACGGGGACGTGCCCGGCTACTACAAGCTCAACATGTACCGCGTGTGGGGCGATGTGTTCAAAGCGACCAAACAGTTCGACGCCGGCCTGCTGCGCACTGGCTTCTGGTACGAGGGCTCGCGCACCCAGCGCCACAACCTGGAGGCCGACCTGACCACCGGTCAGCAACTGCCTGGGGCCAATGGGTCCTACCCGACCGGCGTGGTCACCTCGTCCAACTTTGCCGAGCAGAACTCGAACTGGCACCAGGTGCAGCCCTTTGCCGAGTTCGAATGGGCCGCCGCCAAGGGCCTCACCGTGACCCCGGGCCTGAAGACCATGTGGTACCACATGGGCCTGAAATCGGCCATGAACCAGAAGTCGCTGACCCCGCAGGACTACCAGTACACCTACCACGCGGTGCTGCCCTTCCTGACCGTGAACCAGCAGCTCGACGGCAGCAACTCGCTGTACGCCCAGTACGCCAAGGGCATGCAGCTGCCCTTCCTGGGCGTGGGCTCGCCCAACGGTGCCGCGCCGGACCCGCAGACCACCACCAACTACCAGGTGGGTGCCGTGCACAAGTCGGACGCGCTCACGCTGTCGGGCGACATCTACTACATCACGGTCAACAACCTGCAGCTCAACACCGGCACCAGCGCCAACCCGAACTACATCAACGCCGGCGGCGCCATCTACAAGGGCATTGAAGGCGAGGCCACCTACATGATCGGCCAGGGCCTGGCCGCCTACGGCAACGTGGGCGTCAACAGCGCCAAGTACAAGGCTGGCAACGCGGCCAACGGCCAACCCACCGGCGACGTGCCCAACGCCCCCAATGTGACCACTGCCCTGGGCGCGCTCTACAACATTGGCCCCTGGAACGCCTCGCTGATCTTCAAGCGCATCGGCGAGCAGTACAACGCCAAGCTGGGTGGCAAGCTCAGCCACATCGACAACACCGACCTGAACGTGGCCTACACCTTCAAGAACGTCGGTGCGTTGATGGGTGCCAAGGCCCTGAAGCTGCAGTTCAGCGTGTTCAACCTGACCAACCGGCAAAACCTGGTCGCCGTGAGCGGCCCGCTGAGCAGCGCCTCCACCCAGTACCAGTGGCAGGCCCCGCGCAGCTACATGCTGTCGGCCCGCGCCGATTTCTGAGACGCCGAGCCCTTGGCGCTCTGACTGGGGCCAGCACCCGCTGGCCCCAGATGCCTTCTGCCCCGCCACTGACCCACTGCACGAGCCCGACATGACCCCCTCCAAACTGTTTGAACTGGCCAACGCCTCCGGCGGCACCCTGTACCTGATGGGCCTGCTGCTGCTGATTGCCCTGACCGTGATCATCGAACGCAGCCGCCACCTGCTGAACATGCAGCAAGCCGGCGTCGACCTGATGAATGCCCTGCGCGACGACCCGGCCCTGCTGGCGCCGGCCACCCAGGTGTTGCTGAAAAAACATGCCGATCAGCCGCATGTGCGGGTGATCCGCAGCCTGGACAACGAGCCCGCCGAATCGTCCAGCGACACCGCAGCCGGCCACATCGAAGAATCGCTGATGCACGAGGTGCCCTTGCTGGACCGATCGCTGTGGGTGCTGGACACCGTCATCACCCTGGCCCCGCTGCTGGGCCTGTTCGGCACCATCGTGGGCATGTTCCGCGCCTTCTCGGTGCTGGACGATGTGCAGAACGGGGCCAGCCAGGTCACCGGCGGCATCGCCGAAGCCCTGATCGCCACCGCCTGCGGCTTGTTCATCGCCATGCTCGGCCTGATCTTCTTCAACTGGCTGAGCACCCGGGTGCGCGTGATCGTGCACCAGCTCGAAACCCTCAAGATCATGCTGCTGAACCGCCGCCGCCCACAGCCCACGCAGCAGGCCTCGCACCTGAAGGCCGTGTGAGTCGCCATGCGTTACTTCGAAACCAAGAAAGCCCGCATCGAGATCATTCCGATGATCGACATCATGCTGTTCCTGCTGGTCTTCTTTGCCATGATGACCCTGAAAATGATCCCCACCTCGGGCCACGTCAGCAAGCTGCCCACCAGCAGCACGGCCACCGCGATGCCCTCGCCCAAACTGCTGGTGGAGGTGCATGAGGACGGCTCGCTGCATGTCGATGGACAGGCCCTGCCAGCCCCCGAGCTGACGGCCCTGGTCAAGCAGCGCGACGCCGCCCACCTGGCCGTCACCATCGCGGGTGGCGAGCATGTCAACCTGCAGCAGCTGATGGGCGCGATCGACGCCGTGCGACTGGGCGGCGCCACCCAGATCGGGCTGGCGGCACGCACCGTGCGGCCATGAGCACCTTGTCTGCCGCCACCAGGCTGCTGCCCCGCCCCGCAGCGCCCACGCGGCCCCCGCTGTGGCCAGCGTTTGGTGCCGCCTTGACCCTGGAAGCCGCCGCCGTGGCGGGCCTGCTGCTCTGGCTGAGCCTGCACCCGGCCGAGCCACCGCTGCGCGTGCTGCCCTTGCAGATCGAGGCAGTGCCTGCCCCCACGCCCCAGGCAGCACCGACACCGCCGGTGAGCAAGCCGCCCCCACCGCTGCCGACCCCCCAGCCCGTGCAACGCAGCCCGCGCCCCGCCATGGCCCCGCCCGCAGCGCCGGCCCCCACGCCACCGCTGCCGGTGAGCAGTGCCCCCAGCGAGGTGGCAGCCACGCCCCAGGCCCAGGCCGTCGCTGCGCCGGCCGTGGCCGCGCCACCGGCACCGCCGCCCCCACCGCCGCCCGCCGGCCCGACGGGGCCTTCGCCCGAGTACATCGCCAAGGTGCGCGCCGCTGTGCAGGCCGCCTTCATCTACCCGCCCGCGGCCGTGGCGGCCGACTTCCATGGACGCACCCGGGTGGCCTTCACGCTGCGGGGCACCACCCCGGCCAACGCCCGCGTGCTGGTGGGCAGTGGCATGGGCCTGGTGGACCGGGCCGCCCTGCAGTCGGTGCGCTCGGCCATCTATCCACCACCGCCCCCGGAGATGAGCCAGACGGAGTCGCAGTTCGAGGTGTGGGTGGAGTTCAAGCCCTGACCACGGTCAGGGGCAGGTTCAGCGCAGGCCGCCGATATAGCGCGGGGCCTCCGGGTCGGCCGGGCTGGCTGGGGCCGCAGCACGCAGGCCCACCCGCGCCAACTGCTCGCGCGCCGACACAGCCGGCGCCGGCCGAGGGTTCCAGGCCTGATCCAGCTTGTCAGCCCATTCGGCCAGGTCGGCGTGAGCGCCCTCCTGGGCCACGCTGCGCGCCACCCGCACCATTTCAGCCGCGTAGTCGGCATTGACGGCCATCCACTCGGTGTCCGTCACCCGACCGGCCTTGCGGCGCAACAAGACATGCAGGTGGGCCGCGATGGCCAACTTTTCACTGGCAAGCATGAGCGGTTCTCCAGACAAATTCCATCGGGCAGCGGGGACGCAAGCTCATGCCCCCAGGTGCTCTCGGTGCTGGGCCACATCCAGGCCCCCTTGCTCACTGGCCTCGTCCACCCGCAGGCCCACCAACACGCGGGTCAGCCCCAGCACCACCCAAGTCATCACCAAGCTGTAACCCAGCACCGCCACAGCCCCCAGGGCCTGCACCACGAGTTGCCCCTTGGCCCCACCCACCACCGGGTTGGCCAGCAAGCCCGTCATCAGGCAGCCCACCAGGCCCCCGATGCCATGAACGCCAAAGACGTCCAGTGAGTCGTCGGCGCGCAGCAGCCGCTTCAGGCCGGTGGCCCCCCAATAGCAGGCCAGCCCAGCCACCGCACCGATCAGCACGGCCGAGGCCGGTGTCACATAGCCCGAGGCGGGGGTGATGGCCACCAGCCCCGCCACCACCCCGGAGCACAGGCCCAGCAGCGAAGGGCGGCGGCGCCGCACCCACTCCCCCAGCATCCAGGCCAGCGCACCGGCACAGGCCGCCAGGTGGGTGACCAGCATGGCCAGGCCGGCACGGCCATCGGCGGCCAGCGCCGAGCCGGCATTGAAGCCAAACCAGCCCACCCACAGCAGGCCCGTGCCCACCATGGTCAAGGCCAGGCTGTAGGGCTCAAAAGGCTCCCGCCCGTAACCCTGGCGCGGCCCCAGCACATAGGCACAGACCAGACCAGCCGCACCGGCGTTGATGTGCACCACCGTGCCACCGGCAAAATCCAGCGTGCCCAGCTGGGCCATCCAGCCCCCGGGCTCCCAGGCCCAATGGGCCACCGGGGCGTACACCAGCAGCGACCACAGGCCGGCAAACCACAGCAGGGCAGAAAACCGCATGCGCTCGACCAGGGCCCCCACGATCAAGGCCGGCGTGATGACGGCGAAGGTCAGCTGGAACATGGCGAACACCGACTCGGGCACATGCGGCGCCAGATGGCTCACCGCCACCTGGGCCCCCTCTTTCACGTAGTCCATGCCTGCAAAGCCGGCCCGCGCCCATGAGCCCAACCAGGGCGTGCCCGGCGTGAAGGCCAGCGAATACCCCAACCCCAGCCACAGCAGGCTGACCAGGGCCGCCACCGCCAGCACGCTGGCCATGGTGTTGATCACGTTCTTGCGCCGCACCATCCCGGCGTAGAACAAGGCCAGGCCCGGCAGGGTCATGAGCAGCACCAGGGCGGTGGCGCTCAGCATCCAGGCCGTGTCGGCCGGGTTCAGGCTGGCCTCGGGCACCAGGCCCGGGCGGCTGATCGCCAGCGCCGACTCGGCCCGCACCGAACAGGCCAGACAGGCCCAGCCCAGCGTCCCAATCACCTTGCTGTTTCCCAACACTCTTGCGCGCATCCTGCCTCCAGGGGTTCTTCTGACGCACAAGCTGCATGACTCATGCCAGGGGCTGAACGGGGCCTGCAGCACGATTGGGGGCAGGGAAACCCCCAATGCACCGAAATGGTCCAAAGTTATACATTTCATGCACTCGCGACGGGCACACAGTGACCTGTCATGGCGGGGGATCGAGGAGACAAACCTTCAAAACAACCAGAACATCATCTGGACGGTGCTCAAAGAAGCTGCCGCAACCTGACAAAGGCGCCCAACCGGGCGCCTTTTTTATTGGCTGAAACGCCTCCGACCCGATCAGCCGATCCCCCCGGCAGGCGATGCGACAATCCGCCCAATGGACTTCTTTCTTGTATCGCTGGCCTCGTTGCTGGCAGGATTCATCGATTCGATCGTCGGCGGCGGCGGCCTGGTCCTGGTACCAGCCCTGTTCGCCATCTACCCCACCACGCCACCGGCCACCCTCTTCGGCATCAACAAGAGCGCCTCGATCTGGGGCACAGGCATCGCCACCTGGCAGTACCAGCGCCGCGTGAGCCTGCGCTGGCCCACCGTGTTGCCCGCCGCAGCCGCGGGCTTTGCCGGGGCCTTTGCGGGGGCCTGGGCCGTGACCCAGATCTCGCCCGAGTTTCTGCGCCGCCTGCTGCCCCTGATCCTGCTTGGTGTGCTGGCCTACACCCTGGCCCGCAAGGAACTCGGACGTCACCATGCACCGCGCTTTGCGGGCCTGCATGAGACCGCCGCCATCAGCCTGATCGGCTTGGTGATCGGTTTCTACGATGGTTTCTTCGGCCCGGGCACGGGCAGCTTCTTTGTCTTTTTGCTGGTGCGCTGGCTGGGCTACGACTTTTTGAACGCGTCGGCCAATGCCAAGCTGCTGAACACCGCCACCAACCTGGCCGCACTGATCCTGTTCAGCCTCAAGGGCCATGTGTGGTGGCACTACGCGCTGCCGCTGGCGGCGGCCAATGTGCTGGGCAGCGTGCTGGGCACGCGGCTGGCCCTCAAACATGGGGCAGGCTTTGTGCGCGGCGTGTTCATCGCCGTGGTGTCGCTCCTGATCCTCAAGACGGGCTACGACGCCTTCCTGCGCTGAGGCCGGCGGGCCGCGGCACGCCGCCGCCCGCTCGGTGCGTCAACGGCTGCTGCCGCGCGCCGGCAGTTGGCCCTGCGACAGATCGGGCAACCCGGGCACTTCCGACACCTTGCGCGGGGTGCCTATCGGGGTCTGGGCCTGGCCGGCCTGCACGGCGGCCAGGTCCGGCTCGCTGGGGTATTGCTGCATCAGCCAGTAGTCGAACACCCGGCGTGCGATGGGCGCTGCCGTGGCCCCACCCCAGCCCGCGTTCTCGACCACCATGGCCAGGGCGATCTGCGGGTCCTGGGCCGGTGCAAAGGCCATGTACAGCGCGTGATCGCGGTAGCGCTCGGACAGCTTGGCGGCGTCGTATTTTTCGTTTTGCTTGACCGTCACCACCTGGGCGGTGCCGGTCTTGCCGGCGGCCACATAGCCAGCGCCCCGGAAGGCCGTGGCCCCGGTGCCCTCGGTGTTCACACCCACCAGCGCATTGCGAATGACAGCGATGTTGGCGGGCTTGGCGGTCAGCTCGGCCTTGATTTCCTGCTGGGTGTCTTGCGACTGGCGCGTCACCACATCGGTCACCTGGCGGACCAGGTGCGGCTTCATCTTGACGCCATTGTTGGCCAGCACGCCGGTGGCCGTGGCCAGTTGCAGCATGGTGAAGTTGTTGTAGCCCTGGCCAATGCCCAGCGAGATGGTCTCGCCCGAGTACCAACGCTTCTGCTCAGGACGCTTGTAGGCGTTGCGCTTCCAATCGGTGGAGGGCAGGATGCCGCGCACCTCACCAAAGATGTCGATGCCGGTGAGCGCACCAAAGCCGAACTTCTGCATCTCGTCGTGGATCAGGTCCACGCCCATGTCGTTGGCCAGCATGTAGTAATAGGTGTCGCACGACTGCACGATCGACTTGTACATGTCCACCGTGCCATGGCCGCCTTCCTTGTCATCGCGGAAGCGGTGGTTGCCGAACATGAAATAGCCCGGGTCGTAGATCGTCTGCTGGGGCGTGCGCTTGCCCGTCTCCAGCGCGGCCAGGGCCATGAAGGGCTTGTAGGTGGAGCCTGGCGGGTAGGTGCCACGCAAGGCCCGGTTCAACAGGGGCTTGTCGGGTGACTCGTTGAGGGCCTGCCAATTCTCCTGGTCGATGCCGTCCACGAACAGGTTGGGGTCGAAAGTGGGCTTGCTGACAAAGGCCAGCACCTCGCCGGTCTTGGGGTCCAGTGCCACCAGGGCACCCCGGCGCTCGCCGAACAGGTCTTCGACCAGCTTCTGCAGCTTGATGTCGATCGACAGCATCACGGTGTTGCCCGGTGTGGCCGGGTGGCTGGCCAGGCGCCGCACGGCGCGGCCACCGGCCGAGGTCTCCATCTGCTCGACACCGGTGATGCCATGCAACTGCCGCTCGAAGCTCTGCTCCACGCCCAGCTTGCCGATGTACTCGGTGCCTCGGTAGTTGGCTTCGTCGTCCGAATCCTGGATGTCTTCCTTTTCCCTTTGGTTGACGCGGCCGATGTAGCCGATCACGTGGCTGGCCAGCGGCCCATAGGGGTAGTTGCGAAACAGCCGGGCCTTGATCTCGACGCCCGGAAAGCGGAAGCGCTGGGCGGCAAAGCGAGCCACCTCTTCGTCTGACAGCCGGGTGCGGATGGGCAGCGACTCGAAGCTCTTGGACTCTTCGACCAGCTTCTTGAAGCGACGCCGGTCGCGGGCCTGGATGTCGACCACGGTGGCCAGGCCATCGATCACCTCGTCCAGCGGGCCGGCCTTGGAGGGCGTGATCTCCAGCGTGTAGGCCGAGTAATTGGTGGCCAGCACCACGCCATTGCGGTCCACGATCAGGCCGCGGTTGGGCACGATGGGCACCACCGCGGTGCGGTTGTTCTCAGCCTGCTCGGCCAGGTCCTCGTGACGCACCACCTGCAGGTAGATCAGGCGGGCCACCAGCAAAGAGAAACAAATCAACACCACCGCGCCCGCCGCCACCACACGGGTGCGGAAGCGCCACAGGTCGACCTCGACGTTGCGCAGCTCGGTCATAGCGGCCGGTTTTCATCGCGATCCGGCGGACGCCGTTGAGGCGCCAGCAGCACCCAGGACGCCAGCGGCCACAGCAAGGCCTCGAGCGTGCCCGCCAGCAGGAACCAGAAACCCGGAAAGATGCCGCCCAGCAGCACCCGCAAAGCCAACTCGACCAGGTGCGCGCCCAGGAACAATGGCAGCAACTGCAGCGCCTGCGACGGCACACTGAACCACAGCAGGCGGCGCTGCATCTGCGTGGCCAGGTAACTCAAGCCGGCATAGACCAGGGCATGCTGCCCCAGCAGCGCCGACTGGTGCACGTCCATGACCAGGCCCAGCACAAAACCCGCGCCAATGCCCACCCGCTGGGGCTGATGCACCGACCAGAACATCAGCAACAGCAGCAGCACATCGGGCATGCCCGGCATGCGGCCCAGCGGCAGCAGGTTGACCAGCAGGCCCACCACCACGGAGGTCCAGATGAAGACCGGATTGGCTGGCAGCAAAAGCTGCTGGCCGCTCGCTTTGCCCATCATTTGCGGCCTCCCTTGCGCTGCGGTGCGGCGGGTTCGGGCTGCGGCCGCGGCGGCACCTGGTCGCCCAGGGGGCTCAGCACCATCACGTGACGCGACGCCATCACCAGGCCCAGGGGCACGCAATGGATGCGCGCAAAGGCCGAATCGGCCCGGCGCTCCACCTTGTCCACCCGGGCCACCGGCAGGCCGGGCGGGTAGACGCCGTCGACCCCGCTGGTGGACAGCAGATCGCCGGCCTGCACATCCGCATTGGCAGGCATGTAGCGCAGCTCCAGGCCGCCACCGTTGGCGATCGGGTCGCCATAGGCCACGCTGCGCGCGCCGGTGCGGGTGTTGAGCACAGGAATCGCGAAATCGCGGTCGATCACCAGGGTCACCTCGGCCAGCAGCGGGTCGACCCGTGTCACCTGGCCCAGCACCCCGGCCTCGTCGATCACCGGTGAGCCCAGCGCCACGCCCTTGAGCTGCCCGCGGTCGATGATGACGCGGCGGGTGTAGGGGTCGGGCGCGTCGTACAGCACCTCGGCCGCCTGGGCCTCGGATTTGAATCGCTCATGCAGCCCCAGCAGCTCGCGCAGGCGGGTGTTCTCCTGCTGCAGTTGCTCGACCTGGTTGGCGCGCTGCGACTGCAAGGCCAGCTTGCGGCGGGCCTCTTCTTCGATCGCCTGTGCCGAATTCAGCGACTCGAAGTACTCAGCCGCCGATTGGCTTGCCCGCACCGGTTGCAAGGCCACCCATTGCAGCGGGTACAAGGCCGTGTCGACCGCCGCCCGCAGAGGGTGCGTCAGGTGAAAGCGCGCATCGGCCACCATCAGAAACACCGACAAGGCGCTGAAGAACAACAGCCGGGTCAGCGGTGTTGGCCCTTGCCGGAAAAGCGACGGCGCGTTGCGGTCCAGGGTTCCCAGAGGCATGTTCGGCTAGACCCAGGTGTCACCAGAATCGCAAAAAGCCGGCCGCCTGAACGACGAACCGGCTTGGTGCGGACATGGTGGTGTTATTCGCTCGTGAAGATGCTGCCCAGACGGTCCATGCGCTCCAGCGCGATGCCGCAACCGCGCACCACGCAGGTCAGCGGGTCTTCGGCGACCAGCACCGGCAGGCCGGTTTCCTCGGCCAGCAGGCGGTCCAGGTCGCGCAGCAAAGCACCACCGCCGGTCAGCATCATGCCGCGGTCGGCAATGTCGGCGCCCAGTTCGGGCGGGGTTTGTTCCAGCGCGTTCTTGACGGCCGAGACGATCTGGTTGAGCGGGTCGGTCAGCGCCTCCAGCACTTCGTTGCTGGAGATGGTGAAGCTGCGCGGCACGCCTTCGCTGAGGTTGCGGCCCTTGACTTCCATCTCGCGCACTTCAGAGCCCGGGAAGGCCGAACCGATCTGCTTCTTGATGGCTTCAGCGGTAGGCTCGCCGATCAGCATGCCGTAGTTGCGGCGGATGTAATTGATGATGGCCTCGTCGAACTTGTCGCCGCCCACGCGGACCGAGCCCTTGTAGACCATGCCGCCCAGCGAGATCACGCCGACTTCGGTGGTACCGCCACCAATGTCCACCACCATCGAGCCGCTGGCTTCGGACACCGGCAGGCCGGCGCCGATGCCGGCCGCCATGGGTTCTTCGATCAGGTACACCGCGGTGGCACCTGCGGCCTCGGCCGCGTCCTTGATGGCGCGACGCTCAACCTGGGTGGAGCCACAGGGCACGCAGATGATGATGCGCGGGCTGGGGGCCAGCAACGTGCGCGGGTGCACCATCTTGATGAACTGCTTGATCATCTGCTCGGTGATCACGAAATCGGCGATCACGCCGTCTTTCATGGGGCGGATGGCCTCGATGTTGCCAGGCACCTTGCCCAGCATGGCCTTGGCCTCACGGCCCACGGCCTGGATGACCTTCTTGCCGTGCGGGCCGCCTTCATGGCGGATGGCGACCACAGAGGGTTCGTCCAGCACGATGCCCTTGTCGCGGGCAAAGATCAGGGTGTTGGCAGTGCCAAGGTCAATGGCAAGGTCGGTGGAGAAATACCGACGGAAGGCTCCAAACATTCAAAATCCTCTCAGGCACGGCATGCGCTTCGGCCCGCCGTCGCCTCAATTTTCGGGGTCAGTTACAGGGTCACCAGGGGTCAAAATGAGCGGTTTTTAGCTCAATTACCAGCACTTTGGGGGGTAACGCGACAAAGACGGGATAATACCCGATCCCCTGTGAATAACTTCCTCCGACCTCCTCGGAACACCGCTGCGACAGCGGCTTTTTTCAGATACCACCCGCTCAAACTCTATGGCCCTCACCTCTCAGGACATAGCCCGGATCGCCAACCTGGCCCGGCTGGAACTTCAACCTGCCGAAAGCGAGCGCATGCTCACCCAGCTCAATGGTTTCTTTGACATCGTCGAAAAAATGCGCGCTGTCGACACCACCGGTCTGGAGCCCCTGGCTCACCCGGTGGCCGCCATCCAGGAGGTGGCGCTGCGCCTGCGTGACGACATCGCCAGCGAGCCCAACCAGCGCGAGGCCAACCAGCAAAGCGCGCCCGCCGTCGAGCGGGGCCTGTTCCTGGTGCCCAAGGTGATCGAGTAAGGAATCGTTCGAATGACCTCCCCTGCATTGCATGACCTCAGCGTGGCCGAACTGGCCCGCCAGCTTCAGAAGCGTGAAGTTTCCGCCGTCGAGGCGGCCCAGCATTTTCTCGGCCGCATCCAGGCCGCACCTGAACTCGGGGCTTTTGTCGCCCTGAACGAAGAGGCCACCCTGGCCCAGGCCCGGGCCGCCGATGAGCGGATTGCGGCCGGCCAGGCCCGCGCCCTGGACGGTGTGCCGATTGCACACAAAGATATTTTTGTTACAAAGAGTTTCCCCAGCACCGCCGGCTCCAAGATGCTGGCGGGCTACCAGTCGCCGTTTGACGCCACCGTGGTCACACGGCTGGCCGATGCTGGCGCGGTGACCCTGGGCAAGCTCAACTGTGACGAGTTCGCCATGGGTTCGGCCAATGAGAACTCGGCCATCGCCCCGCTGGGCTTCGAGCAGCCCGCCCCGGTGCGCAACCCCTGGGACCGCAACCGCGTGCCCGGCGGCTCGTCGGGTGGCAGCGCCGCGGCCGTGGCGGCCCGCCTGGCCCCGGCCGTGACCGGCACCGACACCGGCGGCTCGATCCGCCAGCCCGCCAGTTTCTGCGGCATCACCGGCATCAAGCCCACCTATGGCCGGGCCTCACGCTACGGCATGATCGCCTTCGCCTCCAGCCTGGACCAGGCCGGCCCCATGGCCCGCAGCGCCGAAGACTGCGCCCTGCTGCTGTCGGCGATCTGCGGCCCCGACCCGGACCGCGACTCGACCTCGCTCGACGTGCCGGCCGAAGACTTTTCGCGTGGTCTGAACGACTCGATCGAAGGCCTGCGCATTGGCGTGCCGGCCGAGTTCTTTGGCGAAGGCCTGGCCCCTGATGTGCGTGCCGCCGTCGACGCCGCCCTGAAAGAGTATGAGAAGCTGGGCGCCACCCTGGTGCCGATCAGCCTGCCGCGCACCGAACTGTCCATCCCGGTCTACTACATCATCGCCCCTGCCGAGGCCAGCTCGAACCTGAGCCGCTTTGACGGCGTGAAGTTCGGCCACCGCGCCAAGGACTACGGCGACCTGACCGACATGTACAAGAAGACCCGCGCCGAAGGCTTTGGCGACGAGGTCAAGCGCCGCATCATGATCGGTGCCTATGTGCTGTCGCACGGTTACTACGACGCCTACTACCTGCAGGCGCAGAAGATCCGCCGCATGATTGCCGATGACTTCCAGCAGGCCTTCAAGCAATGCGACGTGATCGCCGGCCCGGTGGCCCCCACCGTGGCCTGGAAGCTGGGCGAGAAATCAGCCGACCCGGTGGCCAACTACCTGGCCGACATCTTCACCCTGCCCGGCTCGCTGGCCGGCCTGCCCGGCATGAGCCTGCCGGCCGGCTTCGGCGAAGGCGGCATGCCCGTGGGCCTGCAGCTGATCGGCAACTACTTCGGCGAAACCCGTCTGCTGAACGCCGCCCACCGCTTCCAGCAAGCCACTGACTTCCACCTCCGCCGTCCGGAGAGCATCTGATCATGAGCAGTCAACCCAAACTCGTGCACGGCTACGAAGTCGTGATCGGCTTCGAAACCCATGCCCAGCTCTCCACCCAGAGCAAGATCTTCAGCCGAGCGCCCACGGCCTTTGGTGCCGAACCCAACACCCAGGCCTGCGCCGTGGACCTGGCCCTGCCCGGCACGCTGCCGGTGATGAACAAGGGCGCCGTCGAACGCGCCATCGAGTTCGGCCTGGCGATCGGCTCGCACATCTCGCCCAAAAGCATCTTCGCGCGCAAGAACTACTTCTACCCGGACCTGCCCAAGGGCTACCAGATCAGCCAGTTCGAGATCCCGGTGGTGGTCGGCGGCCAGGTCGAGTTCTTCCTCGGTGACGAGAAGAAGACGGTGCGTCTGGTACGCGCCCACCTTGAAGAAGACGCCGGCAAGTCGCTGCACGAAGACTTCATCGGTCAGTCGGGCATCGACCTGAACCGTGCCGGCACGCCGCTGCTGGAGATCGTGACCGAGCCTGACATGCGCTCCAGCGACGAAGCCGTGGCCTACGCCAAAGAGCTGCACAAGATCGTCACCTGGATCGGCATCTGCGACGGCAACATGCAGGAAGGCAGCTTTCGCTGCGACGCCAACGTGTCGGTGCGCAAACCCGGCCAGCCCCTGGGCACCCGCCGCGAGATCAAGAACCTGAACAGCTTCAAGTTCATGCAGCAAGCCATCGACTACGAGGTGCGCTGGCAGATCGACCAGATCGAAGACGGCCATGCCATCCAGCAGGCCACCGTGCTGTTCGATCCCGACACCGGCGAAACCCGCGCCATGCGCACCAAGGAAGACGCAGCCGATTACCGCTACTTCCCGGACCCCGACCTGCCCCCACTGGTGATCGCCGACGAATGGGTGCAGCGCGTGAAGGCGGCCATGACCGAGCTGCCGCGCACCATGGCCGCCCGCTTCGTGGCCGATTACGGCCTGCCCGAGTACGACGCCACCACCCTGACCCAGAGCAAGGCCATGGCGGCCTACTTCGAGTCGGCGGCCAAGGCCAGCGGCCAGCCCAAACTGGTCAGCAACTGGGTGATGGGCGAGCTGTCGCGCCGCCTCAACAGCGGCGAAGCCAGCATCGAGACCGCTGCCGTGAGCGCGGCCCAGTTGGCGGCACTGGTCGCCCGCATTGCCGATGGCACCATCTCCAACAACGCCGGCAAGCAAGTGTTTGAAGCGCTCTGGAGTGGCGAGGCCAGCGAAGTCGACGCCGTGATCGAAGCCAAGGGCCTCAAGCAGATGAACGACTCGGGCGCGCTCGAGAAGATCATCGACGAGGTGATTGCCGCCAACGCCGACAACGTGGCGCAGTACAAGGCCGGCAAGGACAAGGCTTTCAACGCCCTGGTGGGCCAGGTGATGAAGGCCAGCAAGGGCAAGGCCAACCCGGGCCAGGTCAACGAACTGCTCAAGAGCAAACTGGCCTGAGGCCAGAGCGAGCGCCTACGCCTGTGTCAGCACCGGGGCCCGCACGGCCCCGGGTGCGCTCAGCGGGCGCCACCCCAGAGCAGGGTCAGGCGCGTCAGCTCGCGGTCAAAACGCTGATTGATGCGTTTTTTCTCCTGCGCCTGCTCCTCGATGAAACGCAGTTGCGCCTGCTCGGTCGCCAGGTTGTCCTGGCGCCGCATGCGCAGCGCCAAAGGTGCTTTGCTCGGGTCGTGGCGGTAAAACTCGAACTCGGTGTCAATGGCCTTGCGCTGGGCCTTGAGATCATCGATGCGACGCTGCGCCAACACCACCACCTCGTCAACCTGCTTCAGCGACTCGCCACGCTCCGCGTCGTGCGAAGCCCGGTCGGGGTAGCGCGCCAGCAGGGCGCGGTCGCGGCGCTTTTCTTCCAGGACCCGCGCCTGCTCCTCTTCGGCCTGGCGTTGGCGAGCCTCCTCTGAGGCACGCTCCTGAGCGGTCTGGCTGGGGGGAATCTGGCGTTTGACGGTCCCGCTGGGGTTGAGCTCGCGTTGCTCGCGGTCCAGGCACTCGGGAATGGGCCGGTCTGAGGTGATGCGACGGCCCTTGCCGTCCACGCAGGTGAAGATGGCTTGGGCATGGGCAAGCTGCAGTCCACTGTGGACTGCCAGCAAGCCCATCACGGCCCAAACCCTGATCGTCACTCTTTATCCTTCGCTGACTCCGTAGCGTTGGCGATAGGCCAGAACACGCTCGTGATCTGCCGCCGAACCACCCTGCCCGGTTTGTTGCAGATACTGTAACAAGTCCGCCAGCCTGGCGATGGCACAAACCTGCAAACCCAGCCGATCCCGGACATATTGCACAGCGCTGTAAGGCACGTCCTGCCCGTTTTCGGTGGCTTTCTCCTGACGGTCCAGGGCCAGGGCCACGGCATGGGGTTGGGCCCCGGCCGCCTGGATGATGGCAATCGACTCGCGCGCGGCAGTCCCGGCCGACATCACATCGTCCACGATCAGCACCCGCCCCTTCAACGGCGCGCCCACCAGGGTGCCGCCCTCGCCATGGTCCTTGGCCTCTTTGCGGTTGTAGGCAAAGGGCACGTTGCGGCCCAGGCGGGCCAGCTCGATCGCGACCGCCGCGGCCAGTGGAATGCCTTTGTAGGCCGGGCCAAAAATCATGTCGAACTCGATGCCGCTTTCCAGGATCCGTTTTGCATAGAATTCGGCCAGACGGCCCAGCTTGGCGCCATCGTCAAACAGCCCGGCATTGAAGAAGTAGGGGCTCAGGCGGCCCGCCTTGGTCTTGAATTCACCAAAGCGCAGCACCCCTGCATCCACCGCAAACTGCACAAAATCCTGGGCCAGCAGGTCTTGACCAGACCCTTGCACGCTCTCAACCACCATGGGGAATTCCTTGTTCAAATTAACCAGCCTCAATCTCAACGGCATCCGTTCGGCCACCACCAAGGGCGTCGAAGCCTGGATTGCGGCCACCCAGCCGGATTGTATTTGTGTGCAGGAGATCAAGGCCCAGGCCCCCGATCTGGCCGGCCGCTTCGAAGAGCTGGCGCAGCTCAAGGGGTACTTTCATCTGGCCGAGAAAAAGGGTTATTCAGGCGTGGGCGTCTACACCCGTCACGCGCCCAGCGACGTGGTGGTCGGCTTCGATGGCGGCGAGTTCGATGCCGAAGGTCGCTATGTCGAATTGCGCTTTGACACCCCCCAGCGCAAGTTCTCGGTCATCAGCAGCTACTTCCCCAGCGGCTCTTCGGGCGAGGAGCGCCAGCAGGCCAAGTTCCGCTTCCTGGCGCTGATGCACCCGCACTTGATGGCCCTGAAGCAACAGCGCGACTTCGTGCTGTGCGGCGACATCAACATTGCCCATCAGCAGGCCGACCTGAAAAACTGGAAGGGCAACCAGAAGAACAGTGGTTTTCTGCCCGAAGAACGCGCCTGGATGACCCAGTTGCTGGCCGATGGCGTGGTCGACGTCTACCGCCGCCTGCAGCCCGACACCACCGAGGCCTGCTACACCTGGTGGAGCAACCGCGGCCAGGCCTACGCCAAGAACGTGGGCTGGCGCCTGGACTATCACCTGGCCACCCCCGCCATCGCCGAGACCGCGCGCACCGAGGCCATCTACAAGGGCGAGAAGTTCAGCGACCACGCACCGATCACGGTGGAGTACGAGCTGGCGCTCTGACACCGCGCCGCCCATCGATGGCGCCCGGCCAGCCGCCAACGGGCTGCGCCACACCGGATTTGATTCAGGTTTTTTAGGAATGAGGATCCACTAAACCCAGCTTTTTTTTGAGCGTCTTCCTGCTTACGCTGCGCCCAGGATCATTTTTCATCCAGGAGCAGACCATGAAGAAACTCTTAACCGCACTGGCCGTGGTGCTGTCGCTGGGCCTGGCGACCGCCTCCATGGACGCCGAGGCCGCCAAACGCATGGGCGGCGGCAAGTCCGTCGGCACCCAACGCGAAGCGGTGCAGAACAAGGCCCCGTCCAGCCCGGCCGCCCAGGCCAGCCCCAGCGCGACGCCCGCAACAGCGGCCGTGCCGGCCGCTGTTGCGGGCACGGCCGCGGCCCGCAAGCCCTCCTGGGCCGGGCCGCTGGCCGGCCTCGCCGCCGGCCTGGGCCTGGCGGCCTTGGCCTCGCACTTCGGCTTTGGCGAGCAGTTGGCCTCCATGATGATGATGGGCTTGCTGGCCGTCGCCGTCATGGCCGTGATCGGCTTCGTGCTGCGCCGGCGCGCCCAGGGCAGCCCGGGCACTGGCCAAGCGGCTCCAGGCCTGATGCCGGCCGCCATCGGTCCTCAAGTCGCCCCAGGGGTCGGCCCCGGTGCGCCCTACGCCACCGCGCCTCAAGCCACGCAGCCGCAGAACGCCTACAAAGTTGCGACGCCATCCAGCCCACTGGGCACCGGGTCCGGCTCGCTCATCGGCTCGGCCCTGCAACCGGTGGCTCAACAAGCCGCGATTCCGGCGGACTTCGATCGGGCGGGCTTCGAGCACCATGCCAAGTCCAACTTCGTCCGGCTCCAGGCGGCCTATGACAGCGGCCAGCTTGACGCCCTGCGCGAGTTCACCACGCCGGAGATGCTGGCCCAATTGCAACAGGAATTCGGAGAGCGTGGCGCAGCCCCGCAACGCGGTGAAGTCCTGCAACTCGAGGCCCAGGTGCTCGACGTGGCGCAAGAACCCCCGCGCTACCTGGTGAGCGTCCGCTTCACCGGCTTCATCCGCTACGGCGCGGGCATCGACGATGAGGTGTTCGACGAGGTCTGGAACCTGAGCAAGCCCCTGGCAGGCGCCGGCGGCTGGGTGCTGGCCGGGATCCAGCAGACCGCCTGAGAGCCCGGCCTCAGGCCGCCGCCTGCAGCAGCCGCTGCACGATGGGGTGCTGCACCTTGCGCTCGGTGCCAATGGCATAGAAATGCTCGGTCACCCCCTCGCAAGGGCCAATGCGGCGCACCGGGTAGTGGGACTGCAGATCCTCATGCGCCAGCTCGGAAGCCGGAAACACCCCCATGCCACTGGCGCCGAAGGTCTTCAGCAGCGCACTGTCCTCGAACTCACCGACCACCCGGGGCCGCACCCCCTGCTGCTCGAACCACTGATCCAGGCGGGCCCGCAAGGCCGTGTGGCCCGTGGGCAGCAGCACCGGCACATCGGCCAGGCTGGCCGGGAAGTGGCGGCTGCAAGACTGGGCCATGGCCGCCGTGCCATACCAGGCGATCGACGAGGTGCCCATGAGGTGGCTGTAGAGCTTGATGTTCGGATTGACGGGTGCCGGCCGGTCGGACAGCACCACATCGAGCCGGTGCAGCGCCAATTCACCGAGCAGGTCGTCCAGTTCGCCTTCATGGCACAGCAGGCGCAGGTGCGTGACCTCCATGATCGGGTTCAAGAGGCTGCGCACCACCAGCTTGGACAAGCCGTCACAAATCCCCACGGCCAGCCGCACCATGGGCGCGCTGACCGCATCGCGCACGCGGGTGGGCAGGCTCTCGCCGAGCTGGAAGATCTGGTCCGCCTGCTGCATGGCGGCCATGCCCGCATCGGTCAGCACCAGCCCTCGCCCGGCCGGCTTGAGCAGCGCATAGCCCAACGAACGCTCCAGCTCTCGGACCTGGGCACTGATGGTCTGCACCGCCATGCCCAACCGCTCGGCCGCCTTGGAGATACCGCCCTCCTTGGCGACCACCCAGAAGTAATACAGGTGCTTGTAATTGAAAGAGGCGCTCATGACGAAAGCTCTGTATTTTCAGGAACCTTGATGCGAAATTATCTGCTTTCAATGAAGTCATTGCCCCCCAGTCTTTGAGACGCCATTCACTCACTGGAGATCGTCATGCAGGTCATTTTCGAGCCTCGCCCCCTGACGGCACCGGGCCGCACGAGCAGGCCGTGAGCACAGTGGGGGCCGGCGAAGTCGCCATGCCCCTGCCTGCCGAGGTCTGATAACACACCCAGGCTCACACAAGCTTTAACATATAGTTACATCACGCGCTGACCCTGTGCTGCACAGGGCCCGGGAAGGACGCGATCAGGTGACAGGGCCCCAGCAAGAAGGGCCAGGACCTGAAACCCACCAAGTCCTTTTTTTGATCGCGCCTTCATGACTGCACCGCCAGCCACCGCTTTGAACCCACCTCTGCGCCCCGCGACCAGCCGCGAACTCTGGGACGGCCTGCATGCCCACCACCCCACCCTGAGCCGGGCCCGGCACCTGGGTGAGGCCCTGCAGCAAAGCGGGCTGGTCGGACGCGCCACCATCGAAAGCGCCCTGGCCCACCAGCAAAAGCAACGGCACAACGCCCCCGCGGGTGAACACCAGGACAGGACCCTGCTCGGCCAGATTCTGGTGCGCAACGGCATTCTGAGCGAGGCGCAATTGCAGGCCGCCATTGCGGCCTGGCTGGGCAGCCCCGTGATCGACCCGCGCCAGCTCTCACCCGACCCCGCCGCACTGGCCCTGGTGCCCCACCATGTGGCCGAGCGTGAATCCGTGCTGCCGCTGCTGCTCGAAGACGAGGTGCTGGTGCTGCTGATGGCCGACCCCTGGGATCAGCGCCTGCTCGATGAGCTGCGCTTCCTGACCCAGCACCGCCTGCTGCCGGCCCTGGCCGCCCCCGGTACCTTGCAGCCCACCATCGCGCGCTTCTATCCGCGTCGGACCGGCACCACCGGACCAACGGGCACCCCGGCCACGGCGGACGCCCCCAAGGTGCTCGACGCGCACGCGCTGGCCAGTGAACTGGCGCCTGCCGGCGACGTGGAAACCCACGTCGACCCGACCCAGGTCAGCGAATCGGACAACACCCTGGTGCGCCTGATCAACACCCTGATCAGCGAGGCCCAGGCCCACCGGGCCTCGGACATCCACATCGAGATGCAGCCCGCACCGGCACCGGTGCGCATCCGGCTGCGCGTGGATGGCCGCCTGATCAACTACCTCGAAGTGCCCTGCCACTGGCGTTTCGCACTCGTCACCCGGCTCAAGATCATGGCCGGGCTGGACATCTCGGAGCACCGCAAGCCGCAGGACGGCAAGATCGACTTCTCGCGCTTTGGCAACTCACGCCTGGAGATGCGCATGGTCACCGTGCCCACCTCGCAGGGCCTGGAGGACGTGGTGCTGCGCCTGTTGGGCAGCCACCGCCCGCTTCCGCTGGACAGCATCGGCCTGAACCCCGACAACCTGCTGGCCCTGCGCGCCATGGCCCAGAAAAGCTACGGCCTGATCCTGGTCTGCGGCCCCACGGGCTGCGGCAAGACCACCACCCTGCACTCGCTGATCCGCGACATCAACACCGAGGACCGCAAGATCTGGACCGCAGAAGACCCGGTCGAGATCACCCAGGAGGGCCTGCGTCAGGTGCAGATCAACCCGCGCATCGGCTGGACCTTTGCCGCCGCCATGCGCACCTTTTTGCGTGCCGACCCCGACGTGATCATGATCGGCGAGATGCGCGACGAGGAGACCGCCCGCATCGCAATCGAGGCCTCGCTCACCGGCCACCTGGTGTTGTCCACCCTGCACACCAACTCGGCCCCCGAAAGCGTCGGGCGTCTGCTGGAGATCGGGCTCGACCCCTTCAACTTCTCCGACTCGCTGCTGGCCATCCTGGCCCAGCGCCTGGTGCGCCGGCTGTGCCCGCATTGCCGCGAAGCCCAGCCCGCCACCACCGAGGCACTGCAGGGCCTGGCCCGTCAGTACCTGCTCAGCGCCTGCGATGGTGTGGCCCAACCCAGCGCTGAAGATGTTCAGCACCAGGTCGAGCAATGGCAACACACCCACGGCCGGGGGCCACAAGGCCTGATGCTGTACCGCGCCCACGAAGCCGGCTGCCCGCACTGCGAGCACCATGGCTACCAGGGCCGGCTGGGGCTGCACGAGCTGATGCTGAGCAATGACACCATCCGCGGCCAGATCCGCCACCGCGCCAGCGGCAGCGAGCTGCGCCAGAGCGCCCTGGCCGCCGGCATGAAGACCCTGCGCCAGGACGGCATCGACAAGATGCTGCACGGCCTGACCGACCTGAACGAGGTGCTGGCGGCTACCAACCTGTGAGCGCCGCGGTGGCCGGGGCTTGAGCGCTCAGTGCGGCAGCGCCAAGGCCCGGGACTGCAAGCTGTGCTGCGCCCGCCAGGCCTGGGCCTCGGCCCAGTGTGGCGGCACACAGCCGCGCTGCTGCACGCACAGGCTGGCACAGGCCAGGGCATGGCCGAGCAGGGCCTGCGCATCGTCGCCCGACAAGCGCTGCAGGCGGTCGGCCCAGTTCGACGCCTCCAGCGGTGAAGGCAAGCGCTGCAGCAAGGCCGCCAGCAGGCCCGCCAGAAAGCTGTCGCCCGCCCCCACAGTATCGACCACTGTCAAGGCATCGGTCTCACGCGCCTGCCAGGCCGCCCCCGGCCCGGTCAACAGACAGGCCCCCTCGGCCCCCAGGGTCAGCAGCAGCCAAGGGCAGCCCGATTGGCGCTGCAAGTGCACTGCACGCTCCAGTGCCGTGTCGCCGGGCAGCGCCAGGTGCAGCAAGTCTTCGTCACTGACCTTCACGATGTGGGCCTGGGCCAGCACCGCCAGCACATGCTGTCGGTAGGCCTGCAGGTCCGGCATCACCGAGGGTCTCAGGTTGGCGTCCACCACCACACCGCGCCCGGCCGCACGCTGGGCTTGCAGCCAGGGCAGGTAGATGCCCGCATCGCGGGCATCCAGCGCCAGGCCGCCGGTGCAGACCAGCTCCAGGCTGTCATGAGGCCGCAGGGCCTGGGCCAGCCCCTGCGCACTGACCTGCCGGTCGGCCACGCCCTCACGGTAGAAGGCGTAATCAGGGTGCCCGTCGGCATTGAGCCCCACCAAGGCCAGCGAGGTGGCCTGGGGCACGGGCTCGGCTTGCGCGAGACGCACGCCATCGCGCAACAACTGGGCCTGCAGTTCACGGCCAAAGCGGTCACGTGAAAACGGGTTCAGGTACAGCGTGCCCACGCTCTGGCAGGCCAGGGCGCGGGCCAGGTTGTACACCGCCCCGCCCAGACAGGGTTGGTAGTGGCCGTCGGCCAGGCCCACCAGGTCAATCAAGGCTTCGCCGGCAACAGCCACGCGCAGTGGCAAAGGGGATTCGGTCATGGCAGTCGGGCAATGGGTTCGGAAGCGGGGTCCGTCACAGGGGTCAGGAAAAGGCTCAAAACAGGGCCTGCAGCGCCGGGTAGGCGGCTCGAAAACGTGGATGGCGCGCCTGCAGCAGCGCCTGCAGCTCGGGCTCAGGCTCGAAACAGGCCTGGGTGGGCAGGGCCTGGCACACGGTGGCTTCGTCGCCGCCATCGGCCAGCCAGGCCAGGCGTGCCGCGCCCAGGGCCGCCGCTGCATCGGCCCCGACGGGCCGCAGCAAGGGGCAGCCCAGGCCGCTGGCCAGCAGACCGGCCCAGACATCGCTGCGCGCCCCGCCCCCCACCAGCGAGAAGGCCGCTGGCGCTTGACTGGGCGACGGGCCCATCGCCTGCAGACCGTCAAGCAGGCCGAAGCCCACCCCCTCCATCACCGACCAGGCCAGATCCGCCGGCCCGTGGCGGCTGCGCAGGCCCAAGAACACGCCACTGGCCTGAGGATTGTTGTGAGGGGTGCGCTCGCCCCCGAGGTAGGGCAGAAACAAGGGCGCCTCGGCCCGCTCAGCCAGGCTCAAGCGACCTGCCAGGCGGCTCAGTTCGGCCTCATCGGCCACGCCGGTCAGGCGCCGCAGCCAACTCAGGGCACTGGCGGCGCTGAGCATCACCGACATCTGGTGCCAGCGCCCCGCCAGAGCATGGGCAAAGGTGTGCACGGCCTGATCCGTGAGGGGCCGGAACGCGTCGCAGACGCGGAACACCACGCCTGAGGTGCCCAGCGACACCAGCCCCTGCCCCGCCCGAACCGCCCCCACACCGATGGCGCTGGCGGCGTTGTCGCCCCCGCCCCCCGCCACCCGCACACCGGCCGGCAGGCCCCAGCGCTCGGCCAGCACGGGCCGCAGCAGGCCCGACACCTGATCGCCCTCGACCAGCCGAGGCATGTGCGACAGGCCCAGGCCACAGGCCGCCAGCAAGGGCTCGCTCCAGCAGCGCCGCCCCACATCCAGCCACAGCGTGCCCGAGGCGTCGGACATCTCGCTGACGGCCTCGCCCGTCATCTGCAGGCGCAGCCAGTCCTTGGGCAGCAACACGCGGCGCGTGCGCTCGAACAGCGCCGGCTCATGGCGGCGCAGCCACAGCAATTTGGGTGCGGTGAAGCCCGGCATGGCCAGGTTGCCGGCCACCGTGTGCAGCCCAGGGGCCAGGGCCTCCAGTTCGGCACATTCGGCTTCGCTGCGGCCGTCGTTCCACAGAATGGCCGGGCGCAGCACCCGGTCCTGGGCGTCGAGCAGCACGGCACCATGCATCTGGCCCGACAGGCCCAACGCCCGCACGCTGCCCCAGGCTGCCGGGGCCTGGGCGCGCAGGCGCTGCAGCGCCTGCTCCACCGCCTTCCACCAGGCCTGCGGGGCCTGCTCGCTCCAGCCCTCGCGGGGCTGTTGCAAGGTCAGGGCCGCGTCGGCACTGGCCATCATCCCCAGCTCAGGGTCGAGCAGGCAGGCCTTGACACCCGAGGTGCCGAGATCGATTCCGAGGTACATGGGCACAGCCTTTCAGGTCTTGAGGCCAAAGCGCTTGTCCACCTGGCGCCGGTACTCGCTGGGGGTCATGCCCTTGATGTCGAGAAAGCGCCGGTTGAAGTTGGCCATGTTGTTGAAACCCACTTCATAGGCAATGTGGGTGATGAGACGATCCGACTCCATCAGCAACTGGCAGGCGCGATTCACCCGCACATGGCTGACGAAGTCGGTGAAGGTGTTGCCGGTGGCGCGGCGGAAGAAGCGCGAGAAGCGGCTCTCGCTCATGTCCAGCTCTGCCGCCAGTTCGGTGGCCGACACCGGCTCGCTGAGGCGGTCGGTGATGCGCATCAGGATGGCATTGATCTGGTCGAGCTGGGCGTCGTTGTCCTCGCTCTGCAGCCGGGCGCTCGACAGCAGCCTGAAGTCGGTGCAGCGCCCCAACTCGGCCATGAAATCACAGAAGGCGGCAAACCGCGCCAGGCCCTGCAGGCGCTTGATGCGGTGCCAGTGCTCGGTCGCCTGCTGCTGCAGGCCGAAGAACTCGATGCCATGGCGGGCCCGCTCCAGCAGGGGCAGCAGCTCACGCAGCTCCGGAATCTGCTGGCTGCCCTGCTCGATGGGCTCATGGCGGAACTGGATCACCAGATCGCGCTGCGGCACACCGCCCTCGGGCACATCGACGCTCACCCAGTTGTGCGGCAGGCGCGGCCCGGTCAGCACCAGGTGGCCGGGCTGGAACTGGCCGATCCAGTCCCCCACAAAGGCCTTGCCGGTGGTGGCGGTGATCAGGTGCAGCTCGTATTCGTCGTGGTAGTGCCAACGGGCCAGCGGCGTGGGAAAGCCGTGCGACAGGCAGCGGATCAGCCCGACCTCATCGGGCGCCTCGTAGCCCAGCTCGGTCGGGCGGCTGTAGTCGTGTTCAAGCTCGGGCTTGAGCTGGCGGGGTTTGGTGGACATGGCGGCGCAGCAGGGTGGACTCGGAACAGGACGGACTCAGGACAAGGCTCAGGACATCACATTACCGCCATCGACGTTGAGGGTCTGGGCCGTGATGTAAGCCGCCTCGTCGCTGGCCAGGAACACGGCGGCCCCGCACAGGTCGGTGGGCTGGCCCATGTGCCCCAGAGGCACGGCGGCGCCCACCTGCTTTTTCTTTTCGCCCGGGGCCAGGTGCTCGTAGCGGGCGAACAGGGCATCGACATGCTGCCACATGGGGGTGTCGATCACGCCGGGCGAAATCCCGTTGACCCGGATGCCGTGCGGTGCCATGGCCAGGGCGGCACTCTGGGTGTAGCTGATGACGGCAGCCTTGCTGGCGCAGTAGTGCGACACCAGGGCCTCGCCCCGGCGCCCGGCCTGCGAGGCCATGTTGATGACTGCGCCGCCCTGCACGCCCTCGGCCACCATGTGGGCCAGCACCTTCTGCATCACAAAGAAGGCGCCCTTCACATTGACCGCAAAGATCCGGTCGTACATGGCCTCATGACTGTCGAGCAAGGGGGCCATGTCAAAAATGGCCGCGTTGTTGAACAAGGTGGTGATGGCCCCGTAGCGGCTGCGGGCCTGCTCGATCAGGGTGTCGATCTGGGCCAGCCGGGTCACATCGGCCTGCTGGTAGTGCAGGGCCTCGGGGTGGCGCTGCATCAGGGCCGCCAACTCGGGCGTGGGCTGGGCCCCGATGTCGGCCACGGTGCAGTGCGCCCCTTGGGCCAGGTAGGCCCCGGCCACCGCCAGGCCGATGCCGCCGGCGGCCCCGGTCAACAGGGCGTGCTTGTGCTTCAGTCGCTCGCTCATGCCTTTTGCTCCTCGATGAATTGGGTGACGCGCTGGCTGGCTTCGCGCAGGGCGGCCACCAGGCGGCGGTCGCCGGCCAGGTCGCCCCACAACGTGGGCAGGGCGGCGAACGCCCGTACCGGGTCGGCCGCCTCGCAGACGGTGTGGGCCTGGGCCGGGTCCATCGCCTGGTCCTGGTAGACGTAGTGAATGCGCCCCTGATGCCAGCGCTGCAGGTAGGCCAGGAACAGGGCCGGCAGCACCGCCACGCTGCGGATGCTGGCCCCTGCGGCCAGCCGCTCGCGCACCGTGGGCACGATGAAGCCCGGGATCTTCGAGAAGCCATCCATGGCCACGCGCTGGTTGGTGTCGGCGATGGCCGGGTTGCCGAAACGCTCCAGCACCACATCGCGGTAGCGGGCCAGGTCGATGGGGCTGGGGTGCTCGGGGGTGTCGAGCACCGGGATCACATCGTCGGTGACGTAGTCGTAGGCCAGGCGGCGGATCACCGGGTGCAGTGTGCCCTCGTGGATGCAGGTCAGGCCCAGCAGGGTACCGGCCCAGGCGATGCAGCTGTGGGTGGCATTGAGCAGGCGGATCTTGGCCTCTTCATGGGCCTGGACCGAGCCCACCATCTCGACCCCTACCCGCTCCCATTCGGGCCGCCCCGCCACAAAGCGGTCTTCGATCACCCACTGGATGAAGCTTTCGCCCATCAGGGCCGCCGGGTCGTCCACACCGGTGGCGGCAGCCACGCGCTCACGCACCGCGGGCGTGGGTCGCGGCGTGATGCGGTCGACCATGGCGTTGGGGCTGCTGGTGTGGCGCTGCACCCAGCCCGACAAGGCGGTGTCACCCAGCTGCTCGATGAACTGAAGCAGCCCGCTGCGGGAGCGGTCGCCGTTGTGGCGCAGGTTGTCGCAGTTCAGCAGGGTCACCGGGCCGCCTCCCAGGCGCATGCGCTCACGCAGGATGGCGCACAAGGCGCCGTAGATCGTGCTGCCGGCCCGGCCCTGCCGGGCGGCCAGCAGGTCGGCCTGCAAATCGGCCTGGGCCAGCTCCAGCCGGTTGGCCGAGTCGAGGTAGTAGCCCGCCTCGGTGACGGTGAAGGAGATGATGCCGGTGCGCGCGTCGCTCCCAAGCCGGATCAGCCCGCTGAGTGCCGGGTCGTACGGCACCACGGTCTGCAAAGCCGTGATGCGCTGATACACCCGCTCGCCTTGCGGGCTCACGGTCTCCAGGGTGTAGGCGCCGTGCTGGGCCTGCAGGGCCTCGATCGTGTCAGCCATGTCGGGGCGCAGGTTGCCGGCAGCCAGGGCCCAGCGGCGGTCGCCGAGTTGCTGCAACTGATGCAGGTAGACGGCCTGATGGGCGCGGTGGAATGAGCCCAGCCCCAGGTGGAGCATGAGGAAAGGGGTGTCGTGGTCGGCCATGGGAAAAAAGGAATGGGTCGGTCTGGGATCAGTCAATGGCTCAGGGCTTCGCGGGCCAGGCCAGTGCGGGTGATGCGGCCCTGGGCGTCAAAAAGGTGGGCCGCATCGAAATCGATCTGCAAGCCCACCTCATCGCCCGCCTTCAGGGCGCTGCGGCTGTTCTGGCGGGCCACCAGCTGGGCACCTTCGGGGGTACCGACATAGATCAAGGTCTCAGCCCCCAGGGCCTCCAGCAGTTCCACCCGGCCGCGCAACGGGCCCTGGCCCGGCGGGCACAGGGTCAGGTGCTCGGGGCGCAGCCCCACCGAGCCGCCCGCAGGCAGGTCCCAGCCCGGCTGGGCCGGCAGCAGTTGAGCGGCCACCACGTTCATTTGCGGCGTACCGATGAACTGGGCCACGAACTGGTTGGCGGGGCGGTCGTACAGCTCCAGCGGGGTGCCGACCTGCTCGATCTGCCCGTCGCGCAGCACCACCACCCGGTCGGCCAGGGTCATGGCCTCGACCTGATCGTGAGTGACGTAGATGGTGGTGGCCCCCAGCTCGCGATGCAGCTTGGCGATCTCGACCCGGGTCTGGCCACGCAGGGCCGCGTCGAGGTTGGACAGCGGCTCATCGAACAAGAACACCTTGGGCGCACGCACGATGGCGCGGCCGATCGCCACGCGCTGGCGCTGGCCGCCCGAGAGCTCCTTGGGGGTGCGCTGCAGGTAGGGTCCCAGGTTGAGGATGTGGGCCGCACGCTCCACTTTGTCGCGAATCACGGCGGGGTCGGCCTTGGCCAGCTTGAGGGCAAAGCTCATGTTCTCGAACACGCTCATGTGCGGGTACAGCGCGTAGCTCTGGAACACCATGGCCAGATCGCGCTTGCTGGAGGGCTGCTCGGTGATGTCGCGCCCATCCAGCATCAGGCGGCCGCCGTCGCTGCTCTCCAGGCCCGCGATCAGGCGCAGCAAGGTGGATTTGCCGCATCCCGAGGGGCCGACGAAAACGATGAACTCGCCCTGCTCAATGTGCAGGTCGATGCCCTTGATGGCGCGGTGCTCGCCAAAGAATTTTTCAATGCCATGCAGTTGCAGATAGGCCATGGGGAAATCTCTTGAAAGGGTTTACTTGACGGCGCCGAAGGTCAGGCCCTGCACCAGCTGCTTCTGGCTGAACCAGCCAAACACGACGATGGGCGCGATGGCCAGCAGCGAAGCGGCCGACAACTTGGCCCAGAACAGGCCTTCAGGGCTGGAATAGCTGGCAATCAGCGTGGCCAGCGTGCCCGCCTTGGCCGAGCTGAGGTTGAGGCTCCAGAAGGCCTCGTTCCACGACAGCACCAGGCACAGCAGGCCGGTTGACGCCAGCCCACCCAGGCCCAGGGGCAGCAGCACCAGGCGCAGCTCCTGCCACAGGGTGGCGCCATCCATGCGGGCAGCCTCCAGGATCTCGTGCGGGATGTCCTTGAAGTGCGAGTACAGCATCCACACCATGATGGGCAGGTTGGACAGGGTGAAGAGAATCACCAGGCCCAGCCGGGTGTCGAGCAGCCCGCTGTGCTGGGCCATCACGTACACCGGCACCAGGGCGCCCACGGCAGGCATCATCTTGGTGGACAGCATCCACATCAGGAGGTCCTTGGTGCGGGCGCTCTTGAAGAAAGCCATCGAATAGGCGGCCGGCGCCGCGATGGCCAGGCCCAACAGGGTGGACAGGACGCTGGTGATGGCCGAGTTGCTGGCATACAGCAGGTAGTCGCTGCGCAGCTGCACCTCACGGAAGTTGTCCAGCGTGGGGCTGAACGCCAGCAGCGGTGGCACGGCAATGGCCTGCATCTCGGTCTTGAAGGCGGTCAGTACCAGCCACCCCAAGGGAAAAAACAGCAGCAGGGTGATGCCCCAGGCCACCAGGGTGCGCAGCATCAGCGCGGGCGAAAAAGAAGTGGATCGCGACATGCTGGGCTCACTTGTCGAGGTTCTTGCCAACCAGGCGGATCATGAAAGCAGCGGCGATGTTGGCCAGCACCACGGCGAACAGCGCGCCGGCCGAGGCCACGCCGGCATCGAAATTGAGCAGGGCCTGCTTGAAGATCAGGAAGGCCACATTGGTGCTGGCATCGCCTGGCCCGCCCCCGGTGGTGGTGTAGATCTCGGCAAACACGCTGAGCAGAAAAATCAGCTCGATCATCACCACCACGGCCACCGAGCGCCCCAGGTGCGGCAGGTAGAGGTAACGCAACTGCTGCAGGTAGTTGGCGCCGTCCATGCGGGCCGCCTCGATCTGCTCGCGGTTCATGCTCTGCAACGCGGTCATGAAGATCAGCGTGGCAAAGGGCAGCCATTGCCAGGCCACCATGATGACCACGGCCAGCAGCGGGTAATCAGTCAGCCAGTCGACCGGCGTGGCGCCGAAGAACTGCCAGACCTGGGCCAGCACGCCATAGATGGGGTTCATCATCATGTGCTTCCACAGCAGGGCGTTCACGGTGGGCATGACGAAAAACGGGGAGATCAGCAACAGGCGCACCAGGCCGCGCCCCGGAAAAGGGGCGTCGATCAGCAGGGCCAGAGCAATGCCCAGCACCGTGGTGATGAGGATCACGCTGCCCAGCAGCAGCAGGGTGTTCATCACCGCGGTCCCGAAGGAGGGATCGGTGAGGAAGTACTCGAAGTTCTCCAGCCCGGCAAAGCCGGTCTGGTCGGGCTGCATGAGGTTGTAGCGGATGAGCGAGAAGTAGATCGTCATCCCCAGCGGGACGATCATCCACAGGAACAGGCTCAGCACCGCCGGGGTCAGCAGCAGCCGGGGCAGCAGTCGTTTCATGGGGCGGGTTTCTTCAGACGATGGGCAAAGTCGAAAGGTGTGGCGCCCCGCACAGGCACCACACCGGCGAACGCGGCATCAGCTCACTTGTAGTAGCCGGCCTTCTTCATCTCGCGCTCGGCCGCCGCCTGCGAGGTCTTCAGCGCGGCATCGACCGTCACCTTGCCGGCCAGCGCCGCACTCATCTGCTGCCCCACCGAAATGCCGATGGCCTGGAACTCGGGGATGGCGGCAAACTGCACGCCCACATAGGGCGACTTGGGCAGGGTGCTGTCGTTCGGGTTGGCGCTGTCGATGGCGGTCTTTTCGGCGGCCGCGAAGCGAGCCGCCTTCTGGAACTCGGGGGTCGCATAGGTGCTCTTGCGGGTGCCCGTGGGCACGCTGGCCCAACCGTTGGTCTTGGCCACCAACTGGATGTACTCCTTGGACGTGGCCCAGTTGATGAACTTCTGGGCCGCGTCGACCTTCTGCGAGCCGGCCGGAATGGCCAGGGCCCAGGCCCACAGCCAGTTGGCGCCCTTGGGCGTGACCAGGGTCGGGGCCTGGGCAAACGCCACCTTGTCGGCCACCTTGGACTGCTTGGGATCGCTGACAAACGAGGCGGCGATGGTGGCGTCCACCCACATGCCGCACTTGCCTTCGTTGTACAGCGCCAGGATCTCGTTGAAGCTGTTGGCCGACGAGCCCGGCGGGCCGTACTTCTTCAGCAGGTCGACATAGAAATTGACCGCGTCGTGCCAGGGCTTGCTGTCGATCTGGGGCTTCCAGCCCATGTCGAACCATTGCCCGCCCGCGGTGTTGACCATGGTGGACAGAAAGGCCATGTTGTCGCCCCAGCCCGGCTTGCCCCGCAGGCAGATGCCATAGACCCCGTTCTTGGGGTCATGGATCTTGGCAGCCAGGTCGCGAACCTCGCTCCAGGTGGGGCGCTCGGGCACGGTCACACCGACCTTGTCGGCAAGATCCTTGCGGTACATGAGCATGGAGCTTTCGCCATAGAAAGGCACGGCAAACAGCTTGCTGTCCACCGACAGGCCATGGCGCATGGCCGGCAGCAGGTCGTCCACGTCGTACGTGGCGGCGGGTTTGACCTCTTGCAGCCAACCTTTCTTGCCCCAGATCGGGGTTTCGTACATGCCGATGGTCATGACGTCGAACTGGCCGCCCTTGGTGGCGATGTCGGTGGTGACGCGCTGACGCAGCGTGCCCTCTTCCAGGGTGACCCATTTGAGCTTGATGTCGGGGTTGGCCTGCTCGAAGTTCTTGCCCAGCTTCTGCATTTCGATCATGTGGCCGTTATTGACCGTGGCAATCACCAGTTCGGTCTCGGCCTGGGCCGTCGCGCTGACGGCCAGGGCCAGGGCCGCCGTCAGGGCCAGACGGGTGTGTTGTTTCATGGCTTGTCTCCTCTTGGGGAATCGATTGAGGTTCGCGTCGTCAATGCTTTTTTGCAGCCAGCATCGATGGTTTGAACGATACCGATGCGCTCAATCGACTTTGGTACGAAAAAAATCAATCCCAATACGAAATTGCATTGACTGCCTAGGATTTCTACCTAGACGCTACAAATTCGTACCTAAGTAACGAAATCCAAGCCACACCGCCTCGGGCGGCCCCGAGGCGGTGACAGGCACAATGCGACCCAGGCTGGGCGCCGACCTTCACCCCCAGGTCGGGCCCACGGAGTCCATCCCCCTCTTTTTTGTGTTTGCTCTGAACAAAGACTCAAAACCATCTGCTGATTCCATCGGAACGAATCGCAGAGGTGCGGGCGAGAGATCGAACTCAAAGAGTTGAAACAGGGCTGCTCAGTCAATCGCGCGACAAAGCTCTTCCAAACAAAGTTTCAAACAAGTGATTCCCAGCTTTCCCAAGCTTGCCTCCGCCTGGTCCTTGATGCAGGCTCGCGCAACGCTGGATGGATGCGTAGACGGAAATTCGCAGCAGCTGGCGCTTTACGGGAAACTCGAGATAGTCGATGGGAATGTCCTCCCACTTAGACAGACCGGCGAGGTCTCGACTCGCCATGGCGTGTGCCAATGGCGTCATCTCATAGTACTGAGGCGACAGTAACGCGGTGAACGACCGCCTTCAGGCAGCGAGATCAACCTTTCGAAGGTCTAACCATGGTCGACTGTCGCCAGTCGACGGGGCTTAGACGAGCGGCCGCTCCCAGCCTGAAGTCGACGCCACGCGAGTCGCCTGCATTTACCTGCTAAGCCGTTGCATGGTCGTGACATACACCGCCAGATCCTGCTCAGAAAAGCAGCAGAACAGGATCTCGTCCGGCAGCTCGTTCGAATGCACCCATTCCTGCACGGTGCTGATCGCAACCTGCGCCGCGGCCTCGATGGGATATCGATACGCCCCCGTACTGATACTTGGGAAGGCGATGGACCGGAGGCTGTGTTCTTGAGCCAATGCCAGGCTGTTGAGATAGCAGTTGCGCAGCGAGGCCTCTTCGCCTTTGGCTCCGCCCTGCCAGACCGGCCCCACCGTGTGAATGATGTGCTTCGCAGCCAGACGGAATCCTTCGGTCAGCTTCGCTTCGCCTGTTCGGCAGCGATTCAGTTTGCGGCAGGCGTCTAGCAACTCAGGGCCCGCAGCCCGGTGAATTGCACCGTCCACACCCCCGCCGCCAAGCAGAGACGAGTTGGCTGCATTGACGATGGCATCTACCTCAAGGGTGACTATGTTGGCGTGAATGACTTGGATTTGCGGCACGTCCTACCTCTCTACTTGTTGGGCACTCTGCCGACTTGTGCTTGCTCGACCCACCTTTGGGCAAGGCGTTCAATCTCTCCTATCAGCAGGCTGCCACGGTAGCGGTCAAGATGGTCGATTGACATGGCAAACCTCAGTCTCCGCCACGCGGGCTGAACGTGCGCGGAAAGAAGACCGGCGATGAGCGGTCTTTGAGGCGATAGCCCATTGGCGGTCGATTGGACGAGCTTTCGACGAAGCCGACCTCTTCAAGGAAGTCGGCCGCCATCATGCGAGTCCGGAAGCCGCTCTTGTCGACGGCGCGGCCGAGCACGACCTCATAGGTCTTCTGGAGCTGGGGCAACGTGAAAGGCTCGGTCAGCAGATAGGCCGGCAAGGAGGTGTACTCCACCTTGCTGCGCAGCCGCTCCACTGCCGCCTGCAAGATCTCGCTGTGGTCAAAGGCAAGCCGAGGCTTCTTCAGCAGATCGTCCACCTTGAACCAGGCCACGTCAGCGGCGTTGGCGCCTTTGGCCAGCTGGATGTCTTGCGTAGGAATCAGGGCGAAATAGGCATGAGTGGCCGACCAGCCTCGTGGGTCGCGCGTCGCGCTGCCCCAGCTGCCGAGCTGCTCCAGATAGGGGCTGTTCACGGCTGTCTTCTCCAGCAGCTTGCGGCGCGCGCAAGCCTGCAAGTCTGCGTCCAAATCAACATTGACGAAGCCGCCAGGTAAAGCCCATTGACCAGGGCAAGGCTCCTTCGTATCCGAAGGGCGCTGCACCAGCAGCACCTCCAAGGCATCGTCGAGGACGGTGAAGATGACCACGTCCACCGTGGTGTACGGCCGCGGGAAATCATGCGCAGGGGACTGCGGAGCAGGTGTTGTGCGCGGCTTCTTCATCGGTGCTGCCTTGGTCGCCATGACATAAACCTCTTGACGTCTTTGAATATGGGTTGTACTGTACACCTTATGCAAGATGCATAGAACAACTAATCAATACGGGAGGAATACATGTTCGGCATTCGATTCATCAAGTCTCAACCGACCACTCACCTGATGCAGTTCCGGGGCGGCAAGCTGGCGCGCCAAGGGGCCGGGCTTTCGTTCTTCTACTACGCCCCCGCCACGACCTTGGTAGCAGTGCCGGTCGCAAGTCATGACCGCCCCTTCATGCTCGACCTGGTCACTGCGGACTTTCAAAGCGTGACCGTGCAGGGCCAGGTGACCTATCGCATCAATGCGCCGCAGCGAACGGCAGCGATGATGGATTTCTCTCTGCGCCCCGATGGGAAGACCTACGCATCCGAAGACCCCACGCGCTTGGCAGACCGCGTGGCGCAACAGGCCGAGGTGATCGTCCAGCAGGCCGTCCAAGCGCTCGATCTCAAGCAGGCACTGCGCTCTTCGGCTTTGATCGCCCGCACCGCCCAGAGGGAGCTGGGCGTACAGCCTGAAATCGAAGCACTGGGTCTGGAAATCCTCGGTGTATCCATTCTCAGCGTGAAGCCGACGCCGGACATTGCGCGCGCCTTGGAAGCCGAAGCACGCGAATCCAACCTCCGCGCGGCAGACGACGCCGTGTATGCGCGACGCATGTCGGCCGTTGAGAAGGAGCGCGCCATCCGGCAGAACGAGCTGGACACTGAGGTGGCGGTCGAACAGAAGCGGCGTGAAATCAGCGAGACCAAGCTGGAGGCCAAGGCCGCGCTCATGCGCAAGGACAACGCCCTGCGGGCTGAGCAGATGAGCTCCGACGTGGAACTGGAAGAAAGCCGCAAAGCCTTTGTCGCAGGGCAGGCCAGCAACAGCCGCACCTTGGCCGAGGCCGAAGCGCATCGCGCGCTCCAGCGTCATGACGGCATTGAGTCAAGCCGACCCGCGCATCGTGCAAGCCCTCGCAGCCGTCGGCATGCAGCCGGCCCAGTTGATCGCACAGGCCTTTGGCGGTATCGCCGAGAACGCAGAGCGGATCGGCCAGTTCAATATGGCACCAGAGTTGCTGCAGGTGCTGCTGGGCCACAACGCGGCACCCGTAGACGAGGCGCCAAGGAGCAACCGTGAGCGCAGCCGCTGAACGCAAGGTCGTGCTGGTGACGCGCAAGACGCGGCTGGAAGAGCTGGTGGCCAAATACCACACGCTGGCTCAGGCGCGCTTCTACATCGAGCACCTGGGCGCCGACTTCACCGACTACGTCGAGGAGAACATGGCCTACAGCGGGAGCCTGGGTCAGGTGAGCGAGGCACTGCGCGGCTGGGGCCGACACCAAGTGCTGGATCGGGCCCATCTGCCGAACTTCATGTTTGCGCCGGACGACATCGTGGTGGCGCTGGGCCAAGACGGCCTGGTCGCCAACACGATGAAATATCTGGAGGGCCAGCCCCTGGTGGGCATCAACCCAGAACCTAGTCGCTGGGACGGACTGCTGCTGCCGTTTGAGCCGGATCATGTCGACAAGTTGCTGGCGGACGTCGCGCACGGGCGTCGCCCGACCACGGCGGTCACTATGGCTCAGGCACGCTTGTCGGATGGCCAGACCCTGAGAGCGGTCAATGACCTCTTCATCGGCCCGCGCAGCCACACCTCGGCCTTGTACGACATCGCTCTCGGAGACAGCCGGGAGCAGCAGTCGTCCTCGGGCGTCATCGTGTCAACTGGGCTCGGGTCGACTGCCTGGCTGAAGAGCGTGATGACCGGATCGTTGGCATTGGCTGCGGCGAACGGCGGGCGCGGACAAGGCGAATACAAGCCGATGGCGTGGAACAGCGACAGGCTGACATTTGCCGTCCGGGAGCCATTTCCAATGAAGCGCGCGCAGGCGACGCTGGTTTACGGCCAAGTGACCAAGGCTTTGCCCTTGAGCCTGCGCTCGCGCATGCCAGAGCATGGCGTCATCTTCTCGGATGGCATGGAGGCAGACTTCCTGCGCTTCACAGCTGGGGTCGAGGTGACTGTGACGGTGGCAGAAACACAAGGGTGCCTGGTCATGTGACCGGCACCGAGAATTGGATAAGAAGAAGAGAAAACTATGAATACGAAATCCGAGCTGACGTCGATCAGCAAATTTCTTAGCCTCGTGCTTCGGCACGAACCTCAGCGCCTTGGCCTGGATTTGGACGAGGCCGGTTGGACGCCTGTCGAAGCACTGCTCCGCAAGGCGGCGGCGGCCGGCCGGCCCATCTCACGCGATGTGCTGGACGAAATCGTCGCGACCAGCGACAAGAAGCGCTTTGCCTTCAGTGAGGATGGCCAGTCCATTCGCGCCAATCAAGGGCACTCCATTGACGTCGACCTGGGTTTGCCGGTGGTGGACCCGCCCGATGTGCTGTTTCATGGCACGGCCTCGCGATTCAGTGAAGCGATCCTGAACACAGGTCTGGAGCGTCGAGCCCGCCACCATGTGCATCTGACGCAGGACCGGCAGACGGCGGTGTCCGTTGGTCAGCGCTATGGAGCACCAGTGGTGTTGCGGATCGATGCACGTCGGATGGCAGCGCTGGGCCACGAGTTCCGTTGTTCCGCCAACGGCGTCTGGTTGGTCGATGGCGTTCCTGCCGAGTTCATCCAGGTCGAACCGTGAGCGAGACCATCACCCTCTACCGGCCGACGGGGCCGAAGGAGCTTGAGTTGGTGGCAGGCAGTGGCTTTCGTCGCTGGCCGCCGCGCTTGCCCGACCAACCGATCTTCTACCCCGTGACCAACGAGCAGTACGCCGTCGAGATCGCGCGTGACTGGAATGTCCCGAGCAGTGGCGCGGGCTTTGTCACGCGTTTCAAGGTGCGCAAGGACTTCATGGACCGATACCCGATGCAAATCGTGGGGGCTGCGCGCCATACCGAGTGGTGGATTCCTTCTGAAGACCTCGAAGCGATGAACGACGCGATTGAGGGCCTGATAGAAGTCATCCACACGTTCCAGGGCACGAGCCCAACCAAAACCAACAAGAACTAGAACAATGAACTTGAAGATTGAAAGCTACGCCGAGCAAGCTCAGCGCTGGCCCGACAGTGGCGAGCACATCCTCGCGCAATTCGACGACGCTAGCGTGGTCGTCTATCAGGCCTATCGCCCATCGACGGGCAACTACGCCATCGAGCACGGACGCCTAGGCGGGCCGGACTTCAGCTTCGAGCGAATGAGCTGGATTAAGCCGAACTTCCTGTGGATGATGTACCGATCCGGATGGGGAACCAAGCCGGGTCAAGAGGTCATCCTCTGCTTGAGGATTCGTCGCGCCTTCTTTGAGGCGATCCTGGGTCGAGCCGTCGCATCGTCCTTCGATCCATCGAAGCACGCGACGCATGAGGGCTGGAAGGCCGACGTTCAGGACTCGGATGTTCGGCTGCAATGGGACCCCGACCATGCTCCCGATGGTTCCAAGCTGGACCGTCGGGCCATCCAGCTCGGGCTGCGCGGCGATGCCTTGAAGGCGCTGGCGGGCCCGGAGCTGCTGGAGGTGATCGATGTCTCGGGCTTCGTCGCCCAGCAGCGTCCCCATTCACTCGCGGACTGGGGCCAATTGCTGACCCCCAAGGAGCAGGTCTATCCTCGCTAGAGCCGCGGAACAGTTCGGAGCTAGTCGCGGCGAACGAAGGTGTCGGCGACCTCGGGCGCCATCCATTGGCGAGCAGCCTGAGGAGACGAACGAATTGCCGTTGCACTGATGGGCACATGAAGCCGTGCTCGGTCAACAACCACCGCTTCGACGGCTTGACCGAACGCTTGCGCCAGCCTGGCTGCGCATGGCGGGCCATAGTCTTCACTGCTGAACATGGTGGTCGGTCGCCGCTCTAGTACATCGCGCAGCAGCCAGGCCAGCCAGTCTTGCTGCACGGCGTCCTCTGCGGCGTTCGTTGGCATCGGGCACAGTGCCAGGCCACGGCGCTGGCATGCGCCGGCCAGCCAATCGTCGTCAATGACCAGGCATTCATGCCCCGGGAATCGTGCGGCCAACCATTGACGCCGTCGTGTGACGTCGCAACCTTCGAATTCCGGCTTCGTATAGCTGAGCACGAGCAAGTTCTCGCACTGCTCCGCAGCCTGTTGAACCAGCCATTCATGGCCCAGATGAAGCGGAGCGAATTTGCCGACCACAAGGCCAAGTCCGAATCGGCGAAGGATGCCTGTACTCATATCGGCATGGCAACGCTTGACGATTGAGAAACCAAAGCGTCGCGACGCCAGCGCCACCAGCCATACCAAGCATTGAACCAGTAGGCGCCATACAGAACTGCAGTCAGCCAGAGCCCGCGAGAGGCGAACAAGGGCACGGATACGGTGTTGACGGCGAGCCACCAAGGCCAGGCCTGCAACTTCCGTTGCATGAGCAGACATTGGGCGACGACGCTCAGCGAGAGAACGCTGGCGTCGACGAACGGCATGTAGGCGTCCGTAAAGCGATGCAGCAGCCACCCGTAGGCCACCGTGACCGCGAGCGTTGCGGCGGCCATCCAGACTAGCGTTCTGGATGCCGCTCGACTGATCGGACGCGGAGCGGCATTCTGGCGTTGACGCCACTGCACCCAGCCAATGACGCTGGTAGCGATGAAGAACAACTGCAGGCTCGCATCGGCGTAGAGCTGACTCTGGAAGAATTGGATGCCAAAGAGCACGCAGCCCACTACTCCGGTGGTCCATGTGTGCACGTTGTTGCGTGCCGCGAGCCAGATCGAGAGAGCCGTCATGAGGTTGGCTGCGATCTCCAGGCTGCTCATCGGATGGAAGGCTCTTTGGTCAGACCCAGAAAGTGGTCGAGCATGTGAAAGTGATCGTCGTGGAACCTGTCTTCCATCGCGGCGAGCTGCTCAATCGGTACCCATTCAACGGACTGGGCGTCGTCGTCGGCACGCACCTCGGGCAGTTCGCGCTCGCCAAGGTCGAAGAAGTGCGCATGGGTGATCGTGCGGCCTCGCAGGCTGCGGTCGGGATGGTCGAAGACGGCAGCCTCACACAAGCTGCGGCTCATGGTGTCGTCCAGCAGCTTCAGATGGGTTTCTTCCTCCAGTTCGCGCAGTGCCGATTGATAGGCGGTCTCGCGCGCCTCGATGAAGCCGCCAGGCACCGCGTATAGGCCACGCCCGGGGGCCTTGCCGCGCTGAATCAATAGCACGCGGCCCGAGCAACGAACCACAGCGTCCACGGTCACGAAGACCGGTGCGTAGGGCGCCGAGGCCCAAGCTTGCTTGTAGCGGCGCAACATCCGCCATTCCTCTGCAAGCTCAGCAAAGAAGAGCAGTACCGACCAGGAGCGCATGAACGCAAGCGTTGATGGCGGAGCAAGATCGGTCAGCGCGGCCAGGGTAGCGTCAATGGTTTCAGGATCGGCGCCAAAGTAGGCATCGCGGAGATGGGTCCCGTCGGCCGCAGCAAGACGGTCTACGGCGCTCAGGGTCCAGCCGGGAAAGCCGCGCAGATAGCTGCTGGTCGCGTCTTTGAAGTGGCCGACCAGGGTGACATGGGTCGGACGCACACCGCCGGAGTTGGCGAGCAGAGCCTCGACGCCTTCGCGCACAGCGCGGACCCAGCGGCCCTCATCGTAGTAGTCGCGCACCGGAAGAAACTGCATACGCTCCCGGTCCGCCTCTGGCAAGGCCAAGCGGATCATCTCGGCCCGCTCGGCCCAAGTGAAAGGATTCTTCGGCGTGCGCGCCTGAAATGCGGAGCCGATGACGACGATGCATCTCGGCGACAAGTCCAAGGCCTTTTGCAACAAGGCGAGATGGGCCCGGTGAAAGGGTTGGAAGCGACCCACCAGGACTGAAACTTCGGGTGTGGTGTAGGACACGGGGAATCCTCAAAGAACTTTCGCGGCGATGGGCATTTGACGCCCGGTGCCGAAGGCCCTCGAGCGCACGCGGATGATGGGCGGCGCTTGCCCACGCTTGTACTCGTTGCGCGCGATCATGCTGCGGACGCGTTGTACCAGGGCTTCGCCAGTCGACTCCTTGCGCAGCTGTTCGACGAAACCGCTTGCTGCCCGGTATTCGGCTGGATCGAGTCGGCGCCCTTCGATGAGCAGTTTCAGAATCTCGTCGAGCACCGGATAGGGCGGCAGGCTGTCGACATCGCGTTGACCCGGCGCTAGTTCGGCCGAAGGTTCCTTGTCGATGATGATTTGAGGAATCAGCTCCCTGCCCGCGGCTTCGTTGATATGGCGCGCGAGTGCGAAGACCTCAGTCTTGTAGAGGTCGCCGATGAGACCCAGGCCGCCGTTTGTGTCGCCATACAAGGTGCAATAGCCGACCGAGATTTCAGACTTGTTACCCGTGGTGAGGAGCAGATGCCCAAAGGCGTTGGAGTACTCCATCAAGACGGTGCCCCGAACGCGTGCCTGAAGGTTCTCCAGCGGCAGGCCAGTCAAGGCGCGGTCAAAGCTGGCCTCGAACTGCGCACTGAAGCTGCTGACCGTGTCGGCAATGGGATGTGTCAGGAGCTCGATGCCCAAGTTACGACACAGCGTGACCGAGTCATCGACAGAGCCTGTCGATGAATAGACCGACGGCATGGTGATAGCCGCAACCTTGCCCGCGCCCAGTGCATCGACCGCGAGCGCCAGCGTCAGCGCGCTGTCTATGCCGCCAGACGAGCCGATCACCGCGGTCTGAAAGCCGCAGCGGCGGGCATAGTCTCGCAGGCCCAGTACGATTTGCGCGCGATAGAAGGCCATGGTCGTGAGGCCGTGCGGATTCACCGCCGGCAAGGGCGACCCGTCCAATGCCGAGAAGCACCCCTCGTCGAAACGCAGCGTGCGCACATCTTCGATAAAGCGCCGCGCCTCGAAGCTCACGGTGCCGTCGGCTTGCACAGCGAATGAAGCGCCGTCGAAGACGATCTGGTCCTGCCCACCAATCTGGTTGACGTACAGCAATGGCAACCCATGGCGCTGGCAGGCCTTGGAGAAGACCTGGTGCCGCTGCTCCCGCTTGCCGATGTTGGAGGGACTGGCGTTGATGGAGACGATCAGATCTGGCGCTGCGTCAGCCAGCCGGGTGAAGGGATTGACTGCGTAGTCGTCACCATCGTCGTTCCAGCCATCCTCGCAAATCATCACGCCGACCTGCGTTTGTCCAATGCGAATGACGCGCGCGACATCGGGACCCGGTTCGAAGTGGCGCCTGTCGTCGAAGATGTTGTAGGTCGGCAGCAGTTGCTTGGCGTAGCGAAGTACGACCTCGCCGCCCTTGAGCACCAGTAGCGCGTTCTCGAGCTGCTTGCCCGGCCCTGTGCGTGTCAGTGGTGCGCCGAGCATCCAGTGCAGGTTTGGCAGCTGACGCGAGGCCTGCTGCAGGGATGCCAGTTCCTGAGTCACGCGCTCAAGGAAGCTCGGCTCGTCCAGCAGGTCGCCGGGGTAGTAGCCGGTGAGCGAGAGCTCGGAGAAGACGACCAGCTCAGCGCCCTCCAGGTTCGCCTGTCGGGCAGCGGCAATCATCTTCTGGGCATTGCCCTCGACATCGCCCACGGTGTAGTTCAGTTGCGCAATCGTGATCTTGAGCATGGCTCCTCCTCCCTTTGATTTCTGCTTATCCCTGCACGTTGAAGACCTGGCGCAGGTAGGCCAGGAAGGTCTCATCCTTGCAAAGCGTCTTCCCCGGCGAGTCGGAGAGCTTGGCCACCGCCTGGCCGTTGCAGCGCACGAGCTTCATGACGATGTTGAGTGGCACCAGTCCAACATCGTTGCTGAGATTGGTTCCAATGCCGAAGCCGAGTTGAGTCCGATCGGCGAAATGACGGTAGATCGAGAATGCGGTTGGCAGGTCCAGGCCATCTGAGAACACCAATCGCTTGGTGTGCGCATTGATGCGCAGCTTCTCGTAGTGGGCCAGCGCCTTCTCGCCCCAGATGACCGGGTCGCCCGAGTCGTGGCGCAGGCCGTCGAACAGTTTGGCGAAGTAGAGGTCGAAGTCCGCAAGAAAGGCGTCCATGCCGACGACATCGGTAAGGGCGACACCCAGGTCGCCCCGGTACTCCTGCACCCAGTCTTCAAGGGCCGCTTTCTGGAAATCACGCAGGCGCACATCGAGGGCCTGGTAGGACTGAAGGTATTCATGGGCCATGGTGCCGATGGCGACCAGGCCTAGAGTACGGGCCAGGTGCACATTGGAGGTGCCCTTGAAGTAAGCGGGAACCTCGCGCTGCAAGGTGCGCACGACTTCTTCCTGCCAGGCACCCGAAAACCGGCGGCGCACGCCAAAGTCGAAGAACTCGAAGGGATGCTGCCCCCCAGGCTCCTTCCCGAAGGCGCGCAACTGAGCGATCTTGGCTTGCAGCCTGGCTCGACCCTCGGTCAGCGCCTTGCTCGCGTCGGCGCGGCGGAAGTACAGCTCGTTGACGATGGCCAGCACGTAGATCTCGAAAGCCATCACATGCACCTGCGGGCCGCTGGCGACAATCTCCAGCGCCGCGCCCTCGGTACGTGCCTCGATGAAGCGACGCTGAAAGCGGAAGATGCGCAGGTAGTCCACGAAGTCCGACTTGATGTAGCGCAGCCCGCCAAGGTAGCCGAGCTCATTTTCGGTGAATGACATGGCGCAAAGGCTGTCCAGCTGCGCGTTCACCTCCTGCAGAAGTTCACTCAAGGGGAATGCCGGGGTGTTGCGGCAGACGAAGCGGTATTCGGCCTGTGCCTGAGGATGCCGGTGAAGCATGGCCTGCCACATCGTGAACTTATAGAGATCCGTCTCGAGCAGGCTGTGGATGATGGGTGTCATGGTTTGATGTCCGATGGATCAAGTCAGCCTGCGGCATTGGCCAGGAGCATGGGCAGTACCTCTGCGGCGGTTTTCAGTCGCACGCCGCGGCGGCTCATGTCGGCCAGAAAGGCATCGTGCTCGGCCGCGAAACCACTGACCGGGCTCATGCAGTCGGTCAGCAGGATCACGCGCTCTGGTCGGCCGCCCGGCAAGTTGGCGACGACATGCTCGGTGGTGGCGCGGACGCAGTGGCTGCTGGCCTCGCCAGCAATCAGCAAGATGTCCGCTTGATCGAGCCGGGCGATCAGCTGGCTGTTGAGCTGCGTGTGCGGGTCCTCACCGTCCGGCACTTCGGCTTGCACGGCGCTGTAGTGCTCGGTCCAGGGGTTCTCGCCCTTGGTGACTTTGGTGGCCACACGCAGCGCCTGCTCTTCCCATCGGTTGTAGGCGACGCGCAGGTCGGCATGGACGTTGTGACCCCATGTCCCGATCTCGCAGTGCACGGGCCAGATCATCAGCGTGTAGCGCCCGCGCGCCTCGAGTTCGTCCAGATAGGCTAGCGTGCGAGGCAGTGCTTCGCTGCTGCGCGGCCGGAACTCTTCCGCCCTCACCTGTGCGGCGGTGATGGTGGTGAAGGGTGCGACCTGCGATCCGTCGGCCTGCTGCCAAAAGGTCGGGTGGGCGATGTCGAGGCGCTGATGTGAATCGAGCGTGATGGTGATGTCAGACAGCCCGCCACTGCCGACACGTATCAGATTGGCCAAACGGAGCATGTCTTGATGAGCACCGGTCACTGGCAGGGCCGGCATCAGCCTGACCCCTGTGAGGGGATCACTGCTCAGATAACTTTCGGGCAAATCGCAAAAGTCGTTTTGCGGGTCAATCACCAGGAGATGGATGGCTTGCTTCATGTGGCCTCCCTTGTTTGCGTGAAAGCAGTGTATCCCAATAAGATGTACTGAACAACTAATAAAGAAGGATCTGATATTCGGCTGGCCAAGCTGCCTCACGGCTATGGTCGGCGGGTGCTGGCGTGAGCAGGCAAGTGGGGCGAACGCCGTCTGCGTTCACACAGTGCCGCCCGCAATCGACTCCCAGTTCAGTCCGAATTTGAGTAGGTATTTGCGCAGCCTGTCTGCGTCATTGACTACCGAGCGCTGCGCACGCGAGACGTCGAAAAGCTTGCGGCCCGCGTCGGACAGGGTTTGCGACTCACGACATATGCGGACGACTGCCTCTAGTTGCATTCGATCAAATAGGTCTAGGCCCTCGGTAACGTCGGCCGGCAGCATGGTGGCAGGATCGTCTCCGGACTTGTTCGACTCACCGGCACGTTGCCATAGCCATTGAAGTCGCTGGACTTCGGCATCGACCAGACCTGCAGAAATCCGTCCTGAATCTGCCAGTGTCGCCATCCGCGTGACGCTCGCCGAAAGGTCGCGGAAGTTGCCGCTCCACAGCGCCTCTGCCGACTTCGCAAACTGCATATACCGGGTCTTGGCTTCGGCGTTGAACCGAACGGCTCGTCCGGTCTCGGTCGCTGCTCGGGTGAGCAGGTGTTCGACGTTGGGCTCGATGTCCTCGGGTCGCTGCGCCAGACCCGGCAGTGTGTAGGACCAGAGATTGATACGGGCGAACAAGTCTTCCCGGAAACGACCCTGCGCAACATCGACGCGCAAGTCACGGTTGGTTCCCGCAATAAGCTGGAAGTCGCTGCTCGCCTCCTTGTCGCTGCCCATAGGTAGAAACCGCTTTTCCTCCACGGCCTTGAGCAGCATGGCTTGCTCGTCCAGCCCGAGCTCGCCGATCTCATCAAGAAACAGCACGCCGTGATGCGCGGTGCGGAGCAGGCCAGGTCTGTCGGCCGCCGCACCTGTGAACGCGCCCTTCTTGTGCCCGAACAGGGTCGATGCCGCGCCATCCCCGCGTAGCGTGGCGCAGTTCACTTCGACGAAGTCGCCCTGGACTTGGTGACGAGACTTCTTCAGCTCGAACATGCGTCGCGCCAGGTGAGACTTGCCGGCGCCCGTGGGGCCAGTCAGCAAGATGGGCGCCTGCGACCGAACCGCCACGCGCTCAATCTCCTCGATCAGCGCGTTGAAGCGCTTGTTGCGGGTCGGAATACCGCTCTTTAGAAACTCCAGAGCTTCCGTGTGAGCCTGGTTGAAGCGCTGGGCCAAGACGTCGTAGCGCGAGAGGTCCAGGTCGATCAGTGTGTAGCTGCCGGGATTGCCTCGTTCCTGCTTCTTCGGCGGTGCCGTCTGCAGCAGTACGCCGGGGATGAAGCGCGACTCCACCATCAGGAACATGCAGATTTGCGCCACATGTGTGCCGGTCGTGATGTGTGCCCAGTACTGCTCATGCGCTGGGTCAAAGCGATAGGCACGCGCCCAGTCATACAGCGCCGCGTACATCACCCCGAAATCCCAAGGATCGGCGACGTCCATCGGCACCAGGTTCACGACGGTGTCGGGCGACACATTCGCAACGTCGCGCAGCAGGGTCTGCGCCAGCGCCTCGTAGCGCGTCGGATAGAGCAACTCCAGCCGGTCAATCAGCGTGTCTTCGTGCTGGACCAAGGAAATCGTAGGCCGCCACTTCTCCCAGCGGCCGGCACCCTGCCCGGAATCCAGTTGGGTTCCCATGAATCCGATGACAACGTTCTTCTTCGTCATAGCCATTTGGATAACTAACTAGCGACAATTCTAGTTAATAGGAGATCTTATGGGGGTTGATTTCTGCGAACGCACCGGGGAATGAAAAATATCTTTATGCAAATCAATGAGTTATCGAACCAGTCATCAAAAACGGGCACAGCTGGCACACGCTTTGCGAATAAGAAGGTACGAACAACAAGTTGAATGCAAAGAGGAGAACACTCATGGTCAACACGCAACTCTTCCAAACCCTCAAGGGAGCTCTGCTGCCTGCCGCCACAGCGCGCAACGCTGAGCAAGCACCGGCCTACGCCTTCACCCCCCGCCATCAGCTGGCTCAACTCGCAGCCACGAGTTGCCTGAGCCAAACCTTCTACGCCAACGCGGAAGACCAGCTCGACAAGGTGACGGCGCTGGCGCAAGAAGTCGAAGCCGCTTTCGTCGCAAAGACTGCGATCTACGCCCGTCATTCCGGCCACATGAAGGACATGCCGGCGCTGCTGGCGGCCGGCCTCGCTGTTCGTGACGTGGCCCTGCTGACCCAGGTGTTCTCGCGCGTGGTCGACAACGGCAAGATGCTGCGCAACTTCGTGCAATTCCTGCGCAGTGGCGCCGTAGGTCGCAAGTCGCTGGGTACTCGCCCGAAGAAGCTGGCGCAGCAATGGCTGCTGACGGCAACCGAAAAGCAGTTGCTCAATGCGGCCGTGGGTAGTACGCCGTCGCTGGCTGACGTGGTCAAGATGGTTCATCCCAAGCCTGCCGAAGCCTGGCGTGCCGCCTGGTTCGCATGGCTGATCGGCAAGCCGGTTGATGAATCGGCTCTGCCGCCCATCACCCAAGCGTTCGAACGCTTCAAGCGCGAAAGTGCTCAAGGCGCTGCGACCGATGTGCCGGACGTTCCGTTCCAGATGCTGACCGCACTGGAGCTGAGTTCAGCCCAGTGGGCGCAGATCGCTCGCACCGGCTCGTGGCAGATGGTGCGTCAGAACCTGAACACCTTTGCTCGTCATAGGGTGTTCGACATCGAAGGCATGGCTGACGTTGTCGCTGTCAAGTTGAGCGATCCGCAAGCCGTGGCGAAGGCCCGGGTAATGCCGTACCAGCTCATGGCGGCGTTCAAGGCGACCGTCGAAACTGTGCCGCAGGTGGTTCGTGACGCGCTGCAGGATGCGATGGAAGTCGCGCTGAACAACGTGCCCAGCTTTGAGGGGCGCGTGGTGGTGTGCCCCGACGTGTCGGGCTCGATGAGCTCGGCCGTCACGGGCAACCGCGGTTCGGCGACGTCCAGCGTGCGTTGCATCGACGTGGCTGCCCTGGTGGCTGCGGCGGTACTGCGCAAGAACCCGCAGGCCCGTGTGCTGCCATTCGAGCAGGATGTGGTGAAGCTGTCGTTGAACGCCCGCGACTCGGTCATGACCAATGCGCAAGCGCTGGCCAAGATCGGCGGTGGTGGGACCAACTGCAGTGCGCCGCTGGCTCTGCTGAACCGTGAGCGTGCTTCGGTGGACCTGGTGGTCCTGGTCTCGGACAACGAGTCCTGGGTCGATGCTAACCGGCGTGGTGGGACGCAGACCTTGCGCGAATGGGAGGTGCTGAAGAAGCGCAACCCGAAGGCGCGCCTGGTGTGCATCGACATCCAGCCGACCGCGACCACCCAGGCGGCGGAGCGCCACGACATTCTGAATGTCGGCGGCTTCTCCGATGCTGTGTTCACGATGGTGGCGACCTTTGCCGACGGCAAGATGGACGCCGAACACTGGGTCGGCGAGATCGACAAGGTCTCGCTGGCACCGCAGTAAACGGATGGATGAAGAAGTAAGGGATGTCGCTTGCGAATGCCCACAGGAGTACAGCACCAACCAGCCACGCGGGCCAGCAAGCCCGCAGCTGCCCGAGCTTGCGAAGGCGGCCGGCACCTCTTGTGAATTTCGTCGCTTGCGGCATCCCCCAGCCGGTACCTTTGTTGGACGAATGCCGATGAGACTACATTCAGATTGTTAGCGTCTCATCACCGCTTAGTCGTCACGCGCGGGGGCATTGGTCAAGGAATTGATTTCGCGCGAATGCTGGCAGGAGTACATCGGAACGCCGGGGGTTCGAATCCTCAACCGGGAAACCGGCATGGCATCTTCTTGCTGTCCCTTGTCGCGCACTTTTGCGATGCCCTGCTGCGAATGCAGGTGGAACTACAGACTATTAATCTCGGTGTCGCGGGTTCGAGTCCCGTCGGCCCTCTCAAGGAGCCGTAGCTCAGTTGGTAGAGCACGATGTTTCACCAAGACCTTGTCGCAGCATGGCATCACTCTTTTGGCGGTGAATGCAGATGGAATTACAGGTAGACGCACGCAGCATTTGCTGCGTGTCCCGTGAGCGATCACGGGGCGCCCGGGTTCAAGTCCCGGTCCAGCAATGGATGGCGGAGTGAAGATTTCATCGCCTCTTGTCGCCGCACTTTTGATTGAGAAGAACAACATGTCAGACCTGAACTACAACATTGAAGACGTCCCTGGCGGTGTGCCGGTGAAGATGTGGACCAAGGGCGTGCCCGTAGAGACCGAAGCCATGGAGCAGCTTGCCAATGCGGCGCGCCTGCCCATCGTGTTCAAGCACGTCGCGGCGATGCCGGACGTGCACTTGGGCATCGGCGCCACCGTCGGTTCGGTGATTCCGACCATCAAGGCCATCATCCCGGCAGCTGTCGGCGTGGACATCGGTTGCGGAATGATGGCCGCGAAGACCACGCTGCGCGCTGAGGACCTGCCTGACAACCTCGGCCCGCTGCGCTCGGCCATTGAGAAGGCCGTGCCTCACGGTTCCGTGCCGCGCGGCCGTGGCCGTGATACGGGCAGCTGGGAGAACCCGCCCGTGTCAGTGGACCAGGTCTGGGCAACACTGGCTGACGACTTCGACGCGTTGTGCGAACTGCACCCGCGCCTGAAGAACACGAACAACCGCAAGCACCTGGGGACCCTGGGTACCGGCAACCACTTCATCGAGGTCTGTCTCGACGAGTTGGGCTTCGTGTGGTTCATGCTGCATTCGGGTTCGCGCGGCGTGGGCAACGCCATCGGTATTCACTTCATTGAGCTGGCCAAAAAGGACGCCGAGCGCAACCAACGCAACCTGCCCGACAAGGACCTGGCGTACTTCGAAGAAGGTGCCGAGCACTTTGACGACTACGTACGCGGTGTTGGCTGGGCGCAGCGCTTTGCGATGAAGAACCGCGAAGTGATGATGGCCAACCTGATCGCCACGGTTCGCAAGGTCATCGCGAAGCCCTTCGAGTCGCACGTCGAGGCGGTGAATTGCCACCACAACTATGTGCAGCAAGAGCGCCACTTCGGCGAGGACGTGTTCGTGACCCGCAAGGGCGCGGTCAGTGCCAAGCGCGGCGAACTGGGCATCATCCCGGGCAGCATGGGCGCGCGCAGCTATATCGTGCGCGGTCTGGGCAACCCGGAGAGCTTCGAAAGTTGCAGCCACGGTGCTGGCCGCGTGATGAGTCGTACCAAGGCGAAGAAGATGTTCACCGTGGAAGACCAAATCAAGGCGACGGAAGGCGTCGAATGCCGCAAGGACGCCAACGTCATCGACGAAATTCCGATGGCTTACAAGGACATCGACGCCGTCATGACGGCCCAGAAGGACCTGGTCGAAGTGGTACACACCTTGAAGCAAGTGGTGTGCGTGAAGGGATGAATGGGTGAGGGCCGGGTGCCCTCACCCCTCTACAAGATGGGAGTGAGGGAATGAAGGCCGAAACCTTGTTGAGCGCGCATCCCGTTTCCGACGAGATGCGCGTCGCAGTTCTGGAAAATTTGGCAGAGCTTGAGCGTCGGCATCAAGTGAAGGTGCTGTTCGCCTGCGAGTCGGGCAGCCGCGGTTGGGGCTTCGCCTCGCCGGACAGCGACTACGACGTGCGTTTCGTCTACGTCAATAGGCTGCCCTGGTATTTGACCGTCGAGCCAGGCCGAGACATCATTGAGCAGCCCATAAGCGGCGAACTTGACATCAACGGCTGGGACTTGCGCAAGACGCTCCAGTTGCTGCGCGAGTCCAACCCGACTCTGCTCGAATGGTTGCGTTCGCCCATCGTGTACCAGCAAGCAGCACCCTGGGCGGATCGCCTGCGGGTGCTGGCCGAAGAGGGCTTCTCTCCGGTTCGCGGATACCACCACTATGTGTCGATGGCCAAGAAGAACCTCCGAGAGCACCTCTACGGCGATGTGGTGCGGTACAAGAAGTACCTCTATGTCTTGCGTCCATTGCTGGCAGCTCGCTGGATAAGAGAGGGACACGGCGTTCCGCCCATGCGCTTCGCGGAGCTGGCAGCTCAGTCCTTGACGGACCAGGCGCTGATCGACGAGGTCAATGCGTTGCTCGAAGTCAAGATGCGCGCGGGGGAGTCGGCTACCAGCCCACGCTGGGTCGGCATCCACGACTTTATCGAGCGCGAACTGGCCATCGCAATGGCTCATTCGTTCGACAAGGGACCGAAGCCTGACGGGCACCCGCTCGACCAGTTTCTGCACGATGCGGTGCAGCACTTCGCCGCCCAGTCTTAGTACAAGAACAGAAGAAAAGAAGAAAAGAAGAAACAAGAAGATGATCGAAATTGATGGTTCCGTCGGCGAAGGCGGCGGACAAATCCTGCGCACCTCGCTGGCCCTGTCCGTCTGCACAGGCCAGCCCTTCACATTGACTCGAATCCGTGCCGGCCGCGCGAAGCCTGGCTTGATGCGTCAGCATCTGACCTGCGTGAATGCCGCCACCGAAATCTGCGGGGCCGAGGTTCATGGGGCCGAGATGAACTCTCAGTCGCTGACCTTCATGCCCGGCAAGCTTCGCGCGGGCGACTACAGCTTCAATGTCGGCACGGCAGGCAGCTGCACGCTCGTGCTTCAGACTGTCTGGCCGGCATTGCTGATGGCGGAAGCGCCCAGCCGTCTGAAGCTGGGTGGCGGCACCCACAACCCGATGGCTCCGCCCTTCCATTTCCTGGAGCGCAGCTATGCGCCGCTGATGCGCAGGCTTGGCGCAGACGTCGAACTGACCCTGCGTCGGCTGGGCTTCTATCCGGCGGGCGGCGGTGAAATCGAGGTGACGATCTGGCCCGCCGAGAACAAGCTGCAACCGTTCGATCTGACTGAGCGTGGGCCAAAGGTCGAGGGCTACGCCGAATGCTTTGCACCAGCGCTACCTCGCACGGTTGCCCAGCGTGAGCTGGAGCAACTGGGGGCCGCCCTGGGTTGGAGCGAAGAACAGCTGCGCGTGGCGCCCGTCCGGCAGAACGAAGGGCCGGGGAACGCCTTGCTGGCGACGCTCGTGTACGAGAACCTCATCGAGGTCTTCACGCAATTTGGCGAGAAGGGGGTCAGCTCAGAGAAGGTCGCGCGGGACCTGGTGCGCGAGGTGCGGGCCTACCAGCTGAGCGAGGCTGCGCTGGGATCGCACCTGGCTGACCAATGGGCATTGCCGCTGGCTTTGGCGGTGTGGAAGCGTCAGCGCGAAGCTACTTACACCTGCACGGAGCTGACCGCTCATGCGAAGACCAATTTCGAGGTGATTGAGCGGTTCCTTCCCGTTCGGTTCTCGAGTTCCTCGAGCGGAAATGGCTGGCAAGTTCGCGCCGCACCGCAGGCCCTTCACATATAGGGAAGCGATCTAGCAGATTCGGGAGGGCATCTGAATTCTCGTCTGATCGGTGAGCCGCGCAACCCATCGAACTAGAACTGCAACTAGGTCCAGTCCATGTCCGGGTTCGTGGCGGAACGCCCCGTCTCCTATGACACAGAGCGTGCGAAACAGTGAGAATCCGCCCCGGGCAGGCTAGCGTGCGAGGATCTGCGCCGCCGGAGGTAACCCCACCCCGGCGGCCGTTGAGAGCAGCCCCAGTTGCCCAGACACGTCAAGGAACTGAAGGGAGGCATGTGTGGCACTAATTGAAGGGCCCGGAGCACGCGGCCAAGGCAGTGCGCCTCGAGGCAGACCTGCTGGCGGTCAAGGATCGCGCACGGCAGGAGTACTGCTCCCTCCAGGCCCGGTTCGACGATCTGGAAGCCAAGACAAAGGAGATGGGGCTTCTGAGTCTGTTGGAGGTGCAGGAGCGGATCAGGGGCGAGGAAGCTCGCCTGGCCGGTGTTTGCACCGAGGTTGAAGCCGCCCAGGCGCAGCTGACCAAAGCACAGGAGAAGCTTGCACAACTGCGCAAGCAGATCCTCGTCGCTGAGGACACCATCGAACTTGAAGAGTTTGCTCTCTACAACCCGAAGTACCAGTTCACGAACAGCCTTGAATACAAAGCGCGGCTCGAACAGATCCGAGAAGACCAGAAGGCGACTGCAAGAGGGCTGAGCGCATCAGTCGACGCATGGGATGCGCCTGGCGTCACCTTGACCAAGGCTGAGTGGAAGCAACTCCGCAAGGACGTACTCAAGTTTGCTCTTAGGTCCTTCAACAGCGAGTGAATCGCCCCGGGTTTCGAGGAGGCTGTTTGGTTTAAGTCAGGCCACCATCA
>NZ_JBWKWP010000023.1:0-84856 GCF_059422285.1 Curvibacter sp. GW821-FHT01G03 | reverse complement strand
GGCCTCGATGACGGCTTTGACGACGAGCGCTTGCCCTGGCAGCACCAACTTCCATTCAACGGGATACTCCACCTGGGTCTTGGGGCTTTTCCAGCGCTTGCCCGGTATCAATTGCACCTGGCCTGGCGCCGTGACGGTTTGCTTGCCTTGGGCATCCCGAAAAGTGCTGGCATCCCACATCGCGTCACCGGCACGGTTGCGCATCCGGAACGCCATGAGGGCTGAACCATCCAGGAAATTGAGGCCCATCCAGTCCCATCCCTGGGCTTCGGGGGCCATCAGTTCATCGCTCCATTCGTGGTCCAGCCAGGCCCGGTGCTCGGTCCCTGCATCCAGAACAAAGCGCTGACCCTGCAACTGGATGTGCCCCTGCACACTCATCTGAGGCTCGCTGTAGTAGCGACTGAATTGCGAGGCCTGAGGCCCCTTTTGAGAATAGCCCTCCAGGCCTTGCAGGAGCAGTGGCTGCCTGGGTTTGAAGTCAAGGTGCAGCTCGAAGGCGTCACTCTGAATCCGGGCTTCGTACTGGCTGCCCTCTTGGGTGTGGCTGACACGCCGAAACGACCAGGGGTGCAAGTGCACCTCAGTGTCTTGGGTGCCAGCTTCGGCCAAGCCCATGCCTGCGCGTGCACTGCGCTGGTCATGCCAAAGCTGTTTGCCCTGTACATCGGTCAGCGCAGCATGGGCGAACACCAGTTGCTGGGGGGAGAAGGCCGAACCTCCTTTGGGCACACCCTGCACGCGGGATCTGAAGAACGTGATCTGGTAGCCAAACATCCGCGAACCGGATTGAGCGCTGCCCGTCACGTACCACCACTCAATGCCCTGCTCTGGATGACTGCCAAAGTCTCTTGGAAATTGCAGCGGTGGTCTGGACAGTGGCGGCCCCTTGGCCAGGGCCCCCATGGGGGCACCCGCACCCACCAGACTCCAGGCCAGGGCATTGAATTGACGCCGTTTCAGCATCTGCGGTTTGGACAAAGGGTTCATGGGTGACAAGGTTTACCAATCTTCTCGCACGGCGCTCACCGCATCGCGGCTGACCGCCGCCCGCCCCGCCAGCCAGGCCGTCACCGTGCCGGCTGCGACCGTGGCCAGGCACAGGGCCAGCAATCGGCTCCAGGGGGCATGCAACTCCATGCTCCAGTGAAAACTCTGGGGATTCACCACTTTGACCAGCAGCACGGCCACCGCCAGCCCCAGCAGCAGTCCGGCCGCGGCACCGATGCTGGTCCAGACCAGCCCCTCACCGGCGACCACGGCCAGAATTTGCCGGCGGGTGAGCCCCAGGTGGGTCAACAAGCCGAACTCTTTGCGGCGTGCCAACACCTGGGCGCTGAAGCTGGCCGCCACGCCAAACAAGCCGATGCCAATGGCCACGGCCTGCAGCCAGTAGGTCACGGCAAAGCTGCGATCGAAAATCTTCAAGGATCGCTCACGGATCTCCGCCGAGGAGGCGATCTCCAGCGCCAGCGGCCTGCTGCTGCCGCCTTGGCTGGAAGGCAGGGCCAGCAGCTCAGCTTGCACGACTGATTCAGGCACGCCAGGGCGTGGCCAAAGGGCCAGATCGTTCACTTGCGAGTCCCCGCTCAAGGCCTGGTAGTCGGTCCGGTCCATCACCAACGTACCGGACTGGCGGGCGTAATCTCGCCAGATGCCTTTCACAAAGAAGCGGGTCGCCGGCGATGTGGGTGCCGGATCCCGATGCGGGAAAGCCTTGGCCAGCAAGTCGAAGTCTTCGCCAGGGCGTGCCTGGTACAAGTCGACCATGGCCTCGCTCACGTAAAGCCCAATCGCGCCGGTCGGTGTGTCCAGAATCGTTCCTTGCAATGGCAGGCTTTTGGAGTCGTCCAGCCGATCCTTGGCGATCAGGGTGACTTTGGGCCGCCCAGGCATCAGCTGCAGCGCGCGCACCCGCAATCGACTGCTGGCTTGTACCGAGGGCAGTGCCACCGCCTGGTTCAGCCAGTCTTCTGGCAAGGTCAGTACTTCGCTCGCTTGCTGGCTGCCTTGCAGGTGTACATACAACGGGGCTGGCAGCACCAGGTCCAGCCAGTCGATCACTGAGACCCTGAAACTGCTGATCATCACGGTCAAGGCCACGGCCAGACTCAGGCTGGCCACCACCCCGCTGATGGCCGAGCTGGCCATGCCGCGCATTCGGCGAGCGCGCTCCACCGCCAGCAAGGGCAGCAGGTGTTGCTGCAGGGCCCCAGCCAGTGGACCATCGATGACGGCCATCAGGCTGGGCAAGAGCACGATGCCCCCCACCAGAAGTGCACCCACCGACACATACGCCGCCACCGGGATGCCCCACCAGGGGGGGGACAAGGCCAGCACGCCGGCCAGCGCCATCAACATCAGGCCCGCCATGCGCCCATGGGCTGCAGAGGGTGCATCTCCCAACCCTTTCAGCGATTGAGCCGGGGGCAGCGCGGCGGCGGCGCGCGCCGGCCACCAGCCACCTGCCAACGCCGCGGCCACGCCCAGGCTGCCATACAGCAGCGCCGCGGCCGGGCTCCACCGCAGGCTGGGTGCCACACCGGTGAAATACCCGCCACCCAGATCACCGCCCAACCAGCGCAGGGCCAGGGCCGCCAGGACGGTGCCCGCCAGCAGGCCGAGCCCACTGCCCACGCCGCCCAGCAGCAGGGATTCAAGCAGCACCAACCGGGCCCGCTCCCTGGGTTGCAGGCCCAGCACGCCCAGCAGCGCAAACTGCCGTGTGCGCCGTGCCACGCTCAGCGACAACACCGAAAACACCAGAAAAGCCCCGGTGAACAGCGCCACCAGGGCCAGCACCGTCAGGTTGACCCGGTAGGCCCGCGACAGCTGGTCAATCTGTTGACCCGCGTCGGCCGGCTCATGGGCCAGCACATTGGCGGGCAGGTTCAGCTTGGCCAGGTAGCCGGCGTGATCCACCCCGGCCCGCAGTCGCACGTCGATGCGACTCAACTGGCCGACACGGTCAAACAAGTCCTGCGCTGCGGCCATGTCCATCACGGCGGTGGCTGGTCCCGTCACAGCCAGCGTGCCCGCGACCTGCAGCGCCACCGGGCCCGCCTCGGTCTGGACCTGGACCTGGGTAGCGCCGGAGACTTGAGCCTGGGCCGCCGCATTCAGAAAAACACGTCCAGGTCGCAAGATGTCCAGGCGGTCTGCGCCAGCCAGGGGGCGTGGGATCAGGTCGGGTGCCACGCCAGCCAGGCGGAACGCATCCACACCCAGCAGTCGCAAGGGCACACCGCCCGGGGCCTGTGTGGTGAGCAGCAAGGTGTTGAGCTCCAGCACGGGTGAGGCCTCGGCCGTGTCGGGGTGTTGGGCCACCCGGGGGTACAGCGCTTCATCGAAGGTTCCCCGCACGGCGCGCAGTTCCAGATCGGCCTGCCCATTGACCGAGCGCACGGCCTGCGAGAACTCGTCCAGCGCCGAGGCATTGATCAGATGCACCGAAAAGGCCAGGGCCACGCCCAGCAGCACGGCCACGATCGCGGCCAGTGATCGCCAGGGGTGACGGCGCAACTCTTGCCACGAAAAAGTGCAAAGCAAGGCCCAGAGGGGCGATCGGTGACGGGGTGGCGGTGGCATCAGCCGCCATTGTGCACAGCTCTTTCAAGACCCTTCGCATCACCCGTCATCGCGACTTTTTGCGCCAGATCAAACAGGGATGCGAGGGTCTGTCTTGAACCCCAAAGCCACTCTTGATGCGCCGCGCAGACCCCCTATTTTCTGAACGGGGGGCCCGCATGGGCCTGTCCCGTCATCAACCAGAAGGAGTTTCGACATGAATTCACTGATCCCACGCGGGGGCCTGCTGCTCGATGAGTTTTTCCGCGATGCCGCCCCCGGTTTCTACATCCGCCCCTTGCACGGGGACAAGCTGCCCACGCCGGCCCAGATCAAGGTCGACGTGACCGAAAGCGACGCCGCCTTCACCGTGCACGCCGAGGTGCCCGGTGTCGCCAAAGAAGACCTGCATGTGACCCTTGAGGGCCAGGTTTTGAGCCTCAGTGCCGAGGTGCGGCAGCAGGATCAGGCCACCCGCGATGGCAAGGTGTTGCGCAGCGAGCGCTACTTTGGTCAGGTGGCTCGCAGCATCCAACTGCCCACCGAGGTGGACGTCAGCCAGGCCCGCGCCCGGTACGAAGACGGGGTTCTCACACTGACCCTTCCAAAGCGTCAGGCCGGCAGCGCCCAGCGGCTCAAGATCGAGTGAAGCGGCACCCGCTGGGGCGTGGGCTAGGCCGCGATGCCCTGAGCCGTCAGCCGCAGCACCCGGTCGGCCTGGGCCGCAGCGGCTTCCGAGTGGGTGACCAGCACCAGCGCGGCCCCTTGTTCACGCGTCTGCTGCAACAGCAGGGCCATCACTTGGCTGGCGGTTTGCGGGTCCAGGTTGCCGGTCGGTTCATCGGCCAGCAGCAGACCGGGCCGGTGCACCAGGGCGCGGGCTATGGCCACGCGCTGCAACTGGCCGCCGCTCAGTTGCTGTGGCAGGCGCTCGCCCAGCCCCGCCAGCCCTACGGCCGCCAGCATCTCCGAGACCCGGGCCTGGGCAGCCGTACCGCTTTGGCCCAACAGCATCAAAGGCAAGGCCACGTTCTGTCGCACGTCCAGGTGGGGCAGCACATGAAAGGCCTGAAACACAAAGCCCACATGCTGGCGTCGCCACAGGGCGCGCGACGTTTCGTCCAGCCCGGCCAGATCGGTGCCTTGCACATCGATTCGGCCTTCGTCCCAGTGGTCCAGGGCCGCCAGGCAGTTCAGCAAGGTCGACTTGCCCACGCCAGACTCACCGATGATGGCGACAAACTCCCCGGCACTGACAGTCAGGCTCACGTGCTCGAACACCGGGGCGCCAGCATAGCGTTTGCCCAGGCCCTGAACGCAGATGGCGGGCTTGGTCATGGATGGGCCAGGGGCGTTCATGGTGTTCGTGTCCTCAGCCCAGCTGTCCGCTCTTGCGCAGCAGGGCCTCAGCCAGGGCCAGCACCTGCGGCAGGGCGTCGGGGGCATCGCAGGCCACGGTGTGGCGTCGAGGCATGCTGCGCAGCCAGGTCAGCTGCCGCTTGGCGAGCTGGCGTGTGGCAAAGATGCCGCGATCGCGCAACTCGCTCATCGGTTCTTGGCCTGACAAGGCCTCCCAGGCCTGGCGGTAACCCACGCAGCGCATCGATGGCAGGTCCGGGTGCAGATCACCGCGGGCCCGCAATCGGCAGACCTCGTCGATGAAACCCTGTTGCAGCATGGCGTCAAAGCGTTGTTCGATGCGGTGGTGCAGCCATTTGCGGTCCTTGGGTTCCAGCGCGATCAGTTCGATGGGCAGGCCCCGGGTCGTGTCGCCGTGCTGTGCGGCATGAAAGCTCGACAGCGTCTGCCCCGATACCCGGAACACCTCCAGCGCACGCTGGATGCGCTGGGCATCGTTCGGGGCCAGGCGCTGAGCCGTGGCGGGGTCCACCCGCGCCAGTTCGGCGTGCAGGCCAGGCCAGCCGCGCTCGGCTGCCTCAGCCTCCAGCGCGGCACGCACCTCGGGGTTGGCGGGGGGCATCGGGTCCAGTCCATCCACCAAGGCCTTGAAGTACAACATCGTCCCCCCGACCAGCAGCGGCAGGGCGCCGCGGGCGCGGATGGCCTGGATCAGCCCAGCCGCGTCTTGGGCAAACTCGGCGGCGCTGTAGGCTTGCAAAGGGTCGCGGATGTCGATCAGGTGATGGGGCACCTGCGCCAGCTCGGCCGCGCTGGGCTTGGCCGTGCCGATGTCCATGCCCCGGTACACCAGTGCCGAATCCACGCTGATGATCTCCATCCGATGATGGGGCGCGAGGTGCGCAGCCAAAGCCAGTGCGGCAGCCGTCTTGCCGGAGGCGGTCGGGCCTGCCAGGGCCAGGCAGGGAAGGGTCGAAGTCGTCATGCAAGGGGTCTCAGGTGGCGGCCGGTTCACCGTATTTGGGGACCAGTGTCCAGGCGGTCAGGGCGATGCAGGCGCTCCAGAACCAGACGCCCAGGGTCAGAGGGTAGATCGTGCCGTCCATGTGCTGCCCCAGCCAAGCCCCGATCCCAAAGGCCACCACCATCATGCCGAAGCCATTGAGCGCCGAGGCTGCGCCGGCGGCCTGGGGGAAGGGACCCACGGCACCGCTTTGCCCGCAAGGCTGGTGCACCCCGTGAGCCAGCATGAAGATGTAATAGGGCAGCATGATGGCCCAGCCCTGGTGCACGCCCGCCAGGGCCAGTGTGCCCATCAGCGTGCCGCCCAGCAGGGTCATCCCGCCGGCCACGGCCACGCTGCGTCGCAGACCCAGGCGCGGCAGCATCCAGCGGCACATGAACGTGCCCAGAAAGTAGGCAAAAGACATCGAACACATCAACAGGCCATAGGCGGTCTTGCTCAGCCCCAGGACTTTGATGAAGACGAAGGACGACGAGGCCAGAAAGGTGAACAGCCCGCCATACGAGGCCGCGGTCAGCACCGAGAAGGTGATGAAGGTCGGGTGGCGCAGGATCTGCCCCCAGGTGCGCAACACCACGGAAGGCTGGGTGGCACGCGGGTTGCGCTGGGCCAGGCTCTCGCTGAAGCGCCAGCCCAGCAGCCCCAGGGTGGCGGCGCCGAACACGGCCAGGGCCAGCATGGCGGCCCGCCAGCCCATCCAGTCGGACAGCAGGCCCCCCAGGGGAGCGCTCAGGCAGGCGATCACACCCAGGCCGGACAAGCCCTTGGACATGACCCGTGCGCCTTCCAGTGGCTTGTACAGGTCACGCACGATGGCCCGGGCGCACATCACGCCAGCCCCCATGGCCGCCCCCTGCACCATGCGGCCCAGGATCAGCATCTCCATCGAGGTGGCCAGGGCACAGCCCAGGGCCGACACGGTGTAGGCCACCATGCCGATCAACAGCACGGGGCGGCGTCCGATCCGGTCCGACAGCGGGCCCCAGGCCAGTTGCGAGCAGCCGAAAGCCAGCAGAAGCGCCGACAACGTCAGTTGGGCTTGCGTCATCGTGGCGCCAAAGCCCTCTTTCATGGCCGGCAGGGCGGGCAGGTAGAGGTCGGTGGTCACCGGCTGCAGACCCAGCAACAGAGACAGGATCAGGACCACCAGCCCGGGGCTCATGGCGGGGGTCTGGGGAAGGGCCGCAGAGGCGGCAGAACGAGAGGCAGGCATCCGGGCGAGCGTATCAGAAAGCACCCCGGGCCCTGCCAGGGCGAGGGCACTCCGGTCAGTCGCCTGGGTGACGGAATCGGGCCGGTGTATCCCTGACAGGACATACCCGCAGCACCGTCCTGGGGCGCCTCCGCCTTTGCTAAGGTGGCTGGTTAACCCCGTTCACTCAGCGATCCCTGGATCGGCACGCCTGGAGGCTAGTCATGACCGCATTTCCCGCTCTTCGATGTTCCCTGAGCACCTTTCGCATGGGCCTGCTGGCGGCGCTGTGTGCCCCGTTGCTGGCGACGGCCCAGACCCCGCCACTGCCCCCTCCCGACAGCGTGAACCTGGACCGCCTCGGCTACATGAGCACCTTCCCGCCCGAGCCCGCCCAGCGCGTCACCTTGGCCAACAGCTACCAGTATCCGCAGCTGCGTTGGGTGGTGCAGCATGTGCGCGAACTTCAACCCACGCACAACATCCGGCGTGGCACGGGCCCTGCCTCCAGCTTGCCGGCCGATCCTCGACCCCTGGGACCAGTGAGCTTTGAAGATGCCAAGGGCCAGTCGCTCACCATCGATGAGTGGGCACGCAGCACCTACACCGACGCCTTGGTGGTCTTGCACAAGGGGCGGGTGGTGTACGAGCGCTACGACAACCAGATGACGCCGCATTCGCCGCACCTGTTGTTCTCGGTCACCAAATCGTTCACCGGCCTGCTGGCCGCCCAACTGGCCCAGGAGGGCAAGCTTGACCCGGCCGCCCTGGTGACCACCTATGTGCCCGAACTGGCCGGCTCGGCCTGGGGCGACATGACGGTGCGTCAAGTCATGGACATGACGGGTGCGGTGCGCTTTCGTGAGGTCTACACCGACCCCAGCACCGAGATCTTTGGCTACAGCTGGGCCAGTGGCCTGCTGCCCAGGCCTCCGGGTTACCAGGGCCCCACCACGGTGTACGACTTCCTGAAAACCCTCAAGAAAGAGGGCGAGCATGGTGAGGGCTTTGTCTACCGCACGGTGCACTCCGAGGTGCTGGGCTGGATCGTGTCGCGTGTCACAGGCCAGCATTGGGCCGAACTCATGAGCCAGCGCATCTGGCAGAAACTGGGCATGGAAGAAGACGCCTATGTGATGGTCGACAGCGTGGGCACGCCCTTACAGGGGGCTGGCCTGAACGCCACCGCCCGCGACCTGGCCCGGGTGGGTGAGATGTTGCGCCTGGGCGGCACCTTCAATGGCCAGAAGATCCTCGACAAGGCCGTCATCGAGGACACGGCCCGAGGCGGTGACCGCGAAAAGTTCAAGTTCCAGGGCCTGCAGGCGGCCCGACCGGGCTACAGCTACCGCAACCAATGGTGGGTGCTGCACAACGCCGATGGGGCCTACGAGGCCGCCGGGGTGCACGGGCAGTTCATCCACATCAACCCGGCCGCCGAAATGGTGGTGGTCAAGCTGTCGTCGCACCCCGTGGCGGGCGCCGCTTTCACCCACCCGACCACGCTCAAGGCCTGGGCCGCGCTGGCCAAAGCCGTGCGCTGAGCCCGGGCATGGGCCGCGGTGGCGCGCCACAGGCCCGCTTTCGCTGACAATCGGCGCGCTCCCGCAGGCTTTGCGGTGGCTTTTCGTGACTCGTGAAAGGCTGCGCCGTGGCGCCCCGATTTTCTGTTGGCCCTGCACCCGGGTGCGGGGCCATTGTTTTGTCTGACGCTGATTTTTTCAAGCGGCCTGGCGCCTGTGCTGCGGAGGCCCCATGCCTTTCGTAGTCACTGAGCCCTGCATCCAGTGCCGTTACACCGACTGTGTCGAGGTGTGCCCCATGGACTGCTTTGTGGCCGGCCCCAATTTTCTGGTGATCGACCCCGATGGCTGCATCGACTGCTCGGTGTGTGTGCCCCAGTGCCCGGTGCAGGCCATTGTGAACGCCGCCGAGGTCACGCCAGAGCAGGCCCCCTATGTGGCCCTCAACGCTCACCTCGCCAAGTCAGAGGGCTGGACGCCGATCCGCCAGCGACAGGCGCCCTTGCCAGAGCATGCGCACTGGGCCCAGGTGGCGGACAAGCGCCACCTGCTGCCGGCCTGAGCTTGGCCTCTTTTGGGGCGGCTCGGGCGGGTCAGACCACGCCCTGGGCCCGCATCGCGTCGGCCACCTTCACAAAGCCCGCCACGTTGGCGCCGGTCAGGTAGCTGACACGGCCTGTCGCATCTCGCCCATGGTCCACGCAGGCCCGGTGGATGCCGCTCATGATCTGGCGCAGGCGCAGGTCCACCTCCTCGCGTGGCCAGCTCAGGCGGGCGGCGTTCTGGCTCATCTCCAGGCCTGAGGTGGCCACACCGCCCGCATTGCTGGCCTTGCCTGGGGCATACAGCACCCCAGCCGCCTCGAAGGCCTTGGCGGCTTCGATGGTGCTGGGCATGTTGGCGCCTTCGGCCACGCACAGCACCCCGTTGGCGATCAGGGCCGCCGCATCCAGGGCGTCCAGTTCGTTTTGTGTGGCGCAAGGCAGGGCCACATCCACCGGCACTTTCCAGGGCCTGGCATCGGGCTCGAAGCGGGCCCCGATGCGCTCGGCGTAGTCGCTCACGCGCCCGCGGTGGTGGTTCTTGATCTCCATGAGCAGCGCGAGCTTCTCAGGGGTGAAGCCTTGCTCGTCGATCACCGTACCGCCCGAGTCCGACGCGGTCAGTACCAGGGCGCCCAGCGTCATGGCCTTCTCGATGGCGTACTGAGCCACATTCCCCGAACCCGACACGCTGACCCACAGGCCCTCGAACGAGCGTCCTCGGGAGTGAAGCATCTCTTCGGCAAAATACACCGTGCCATAGCCCGTGGCCTCAGGGCGCATCAGCGAGCCGCCAAAGCTCAGCCCCTTGCCGGTGAACACGCAGTCAGCCCGGTTGCTGAGCTTTTTCATCATGCCGGCCATGAAGCCCACCTCGCGCCCGCCCACACCGATGTCACCGGCGGGCACGTCGGTGTCCGCGCCAATGTGGCGGTAAAGCTCTTGGACGAAGGCCTGGCAGAAGCGCATCACCTCGCCGGGGCTGCGCCCCTTGGGATCGAAGTCGGAGCCCCCTTTGGCACCGCCCATGGGCAAGGTGGTGAGGGCGTTCTTGAAGGTCTGCTCGAAGGCCAGGAACTTCAGCACCGACAGGTTCACTGAGGGGTGAAAGCGCAGGCCGCCCTTGTAGGGCCCCAGCGCCATGCTGTGCTGGATGCGGTAGCCGCGATTGACCCGGACCTGGCCCTGGTCGTCCACCCAGCTGATCCTGAACATCACGATGCGCTCGGGCTCGACCAGGCGCTCCAGCAGGGCGTGTTCCACGTAATGGGGGTGGCGTTGCAGAAACGGCCACAGACATTCCATCACTTCCGTGACGGCTTGCAGGTACTCGGGTTGGTGGGGGTTTTGGCGGTTCAGCCGTTGCACAAAGCTGGCGGCATCGAGATGCTTCATTCAAGGGTCCCTTCGCCTGCCGCACAAACCGGCAGGGGGGATGATCTTGCGGGCAGGCCGCCCAGCGTTCGTCACCAAATGTAGCCCCTGTGCCCGCCCCCTGGCGGCGGCGCTGGACGGCTTGCTGCCCTCAGCGCCCGCGCAGGAACAGGGCGTCCAGTTCGCGCATGGGCAGTTGCCGCCAGGTGGGGCGTCCATGGTTGCATTGGTCGGATCGCTCAGTCTCTTCCATCTGGCGCAGCAGCCCGTTCATCTCGTCCAGGGTCAGGCGGCGGTTGGCGCGCACCGCACCGTGGCAGGCCATGGTGGCCAGCAGTTCGTTGCGAGCCCGCTGCACCACCGTGCTGGCATCGTGCTGGCCCAGTTCGGCCAGCACGCTGCGGGCCAGCTCCACCGCATCGCCCTGGGCCAAGGTGCTGGGCACCGACCGCACGGCCAGCGTCTTGGGCGAAAAAGGCACGATCTCCAGGCCCAGCGTGGCCAGGGTGTCGGCACATTCCTCGGCCGTGGCCACCTCTTGGGGCGTGGCGGCGAAGGTGGCCGGGATCAGCAAGGGCTGACTGGCCAGCGGGGCCTCGTCAATCTGGGTCTTGAGGCGCTCGTACACGATGCGTTCATGGGCGGCGTGCATGTCCACAATCACCAGGCCATGGGCGTTTTCCGCCAGGATGTACACCCCTTGCAGTTGCGCAATCGCACGCCCGAGCGGCCAGTCGTCGGCGGTGTCGGGCAGGGCCGTGGGCGCCGGCTGGGCAGCCAGGCTGGCCTGATTGAAGGGCGAGGGGGCCCCGAGCGCCGGATGGACGCTGGGGTTGCCAACGGGGGGCTGAGCGAGGGCCGGGCGCCCCACCGTGTCGGCCCACAAGGGCGGGGTGGTCCCGTTGGCGGTGGCGGCGCCAGGTTGCCACAGCGCGGCCAGGTCGTTCACGCGGTGACCCACCGGATCGGGGCGAAAACCCATGCCGGCCTGGGTCCAATGGGCGCTGAAGGGCGCTGGCGCGGTGGCGTGGGGCCCGGCCAGGCCTGGCGCCTGATCCGGGCCGGGCTGGAGGCCCGTCAACTCCGGGGGCTGGGCGGCGGCGGCCGCGGCCGCCGCCAGCGCAGCGCGCGGGGCAGCCAGGGCATTTTCGACCGCATGGCGCACCGCCTGATGGACCTCACGGCTCTCCCGGAAGCGCACTTCGATCTTGGTCGGGTGCACGTTCACGTCGACGCGGGTCGGGTCAATCTCCAGCGACAAGGCATAGACGGGCTGGCGTTGGCCATGCAGCACGTCTTCGTAGGCACTGCGGGCTGCATGGGTGAGAACTTTGTCGCGGACGTAACGTCCGTTCACATAGCAGAACTGGTGGTCGGCACGCGAGCGCGACGCATCCGGCACCCCGGCCCGGCCCGTTACCCGGATCGGCCCCACATTGAAGTACACGGCCACCGATTGGGTCAGGAACTCTTCGCCCAGCACATCGGCCAGGCGGCGGTCATGGGCTTCGGGACCGTGGCAGGCGCGCCACTGCTCCACCAGCTTGCCTTCGTGCCAGATCGCAAAGCCGACTTCGGGGCGGGCCAGGGCGTGGCGGCGCACCGATTCCACGCAATGCGCCAACTCGGTGGCGTCGGTCTTCAGAAACTTGCGCCGTGCGGGCGTTGAGAAGAAGAGCTCTTTGACCTCCACCGTGGTGCCGGTGGCCCGGGCGGCCGGCTTCAGTTCGCCGGTGCGTGCATCCAGCAGGAAGGCATTGGGTTGCCCTTCGGTGCGAGACAGCAAGGCCATTTCAGAGACCGAGGCGATGGCGGCCAGGGCCTCGCCGCGAAACCCCATGGTGCCCACTGATTCCAGGTCGTGCAGGTTGCTGATCTTGCTGGTGGCATGGCGCTTCAGGGCCACGGGCAACTCTTCGGGGGGGATGCCCATGCCGTTGTCCTCGACCGAGATCAGCCGCACGCCACCGGCCAGCAGACGCACGGTGATCTGGCTGGCGCCTGCGTCCAGCGCGTTGTCCACCAGTTCGCGCACCACCGAGGCGGGGCGTTCGACCACTTCACCTGCGGCGATCTGGCTGATGAGTTCATCGGGCAGCTCGCGGATGGGGCGGCGCGCGGAAGTGGCAGATGGGGAGGATGGGGGGAAGGGCTCGGTGTTCACCCCGGGATTCTAGAGGCCCGGCAGCTCATGGGTCCTCAGCGGGGCTTGTCACGACGTTGGCGGTTGGCGGCTTCATAATCTGCCGCCAAAGGATGCCCATGGAAATCATTGCCTCATTGATCGACTTCATCATTCACGTCGACAAATACCTCGAGTTCTTCGTGCAGAACTACGGCCTGTGGGTCTATGCGCTGCTGTTTGCCATCGTGTTCGTCGAGACCGGCCTGGTGGTCATGCCCTTCTTGCCGGGCGACTCGCTGCTTTTCATTGTCGGGGCCATGGGCGGGGCGGGTTTGCTGAACCTGCCCTTGGCTGCCGTGGTGTTGGTGGTGGCCGCCATTCTGGGCGACCAGTGCAATTACCAGATCGGCCGGTTTTTCGGCCCCCGGGTGTTCCAGTGGGAGAACTCGCGCTTTTTCAACCGGGACGCGTTCAACCAGGCCCACGCCTTTTATGAGCGTTACGGAGGCATCACGGTGATCCTGGCGCGCTTCATGCCCTTCATTCGCACCTTTGCCCCCTTTGTGGCGGGCGTGGCGGCCATGACCCGTCGCCGTTTCACGGCTTATAACGTGGCGGGGGCGGTGATCTGGGTGGTGGGGGTCTGCGCCATCGGCTACCTTTTCGGCAACCTGCCTTGGGTGAAGCAGCATTTCGAGAAAATCATCTGGGCGATGATCCTGCTGCCGGGCCTGCTGGCCCTGTGGGGCGCCTGGAAGGGCCGCCGCTCCGGTGGGGCGGCCCAGGCCTGAGAACGTCGGTTCGTTCCAAGGGGCCGTTGCATCACACAGGCTCGCCGGCTGTGTGCGTGAACGGCGCTCAGCGTCAGCGACGGCCCTTGCTGAGTTCGTTGCCTGCCAAGGCGCCTGCTGCCGCGCCGGCCACCACGCCCAGGGTGCTGCCGAACAGCACGCTGCCGGTGGCGCCACCCACCACCGCGCCAGCCACCGTACCCACCTGCTGGTGGGTGGGGCGGGAGGCGCAGGCGCCCAGGGACAGGCTCAGTGCCAGCACGGTGAGCAGGGTCAGCCGACGGGAAGAAGGGAGCGCCAGGCTGGGGGCGGTCCGAAGGGTGCGGTTTTTCATGGGATTCCTTTGAACAGGTCGGGAGGGCGGTGGATCCGCCAAGACTCTGTTCGGAACTTTACAAACATGAGCCACCACCATCTGTTTGAAACTCGGCATTGATGTGTTGCCAAGGTTTCAAATAAGTCCAGATGTTTCAAAAATAGGCCTATTCGGTCATTAATGACGAATTGCCGGCAATTTGATCGAATCACCGCGCCCCATGGCGGGCGCTTCAGGCACTGCGGTTGCGTGCCAGTGGCGGGTTGCGCGAGAAATAGCGCTCGATGCCCCGCATGACGGCATCGGCCAACTGATTCTGGTACTCAGGGCTGCGCAGGCGGGCTTCTTCTTCGGGGTTGCTGATGAAGGCCGTCTCGACCAGCACACTGGGGATGTCGGGCGCCTTGAGCACGGCAAAGCCGGCCTGCTCGACCTTGGGCTTGTGCAGTCGTCCGACGGCGCTGATCTCACCCAGCAGGGCGGTGCCCAGCTTCAGGCTGTCGTTGATCTGCGCCGTGGTGCTCATGTCGAGCAGGGCGCGTTGCACGGTGGCGTCCTGCACCTTCACGTTCAGGCCGCCCACCTGATCAGCCCGGTTCTCCTTGTCGGCCATCCAACGGGCCGCCGCACTGGAGGCGCCACTCTGGCTGAGCGCGAACACACTGGCTCCGCGGGCCGCCGGGGTGATGAAGGCGTCGGCATGGATGCTCACGAACAGGTCGGCCTGCACGCGCCGGGCCTTGTCCACCCGCACATGCAAGGGCACGAAGAAGTCGGCATCGCGGGTCATGAAGGCCCGCATCGGGTTGCCCTTGACCGTGGTGGCGTTGATGCGTTCACGCAGCAGGTGGGCGATGCTGAGCACCACGTCCTTCTCGCGCGTGCCCGAAGGGCCCGTGGCGCCTGGGTCTTCGCCGCCGTGGCCCGGGTCCAGCGCGATGATGATGAGGCGGTCGGTGGCCTGGGTCTCGGCGTTGTCGTTGGCCGGGGGCCTGGCAGGGCGCGGCGCGGGGCCAGGGGGGCTGGCGTTGGCTGAAGCCTGGGTTGTTGGGCTCGTGCCGGGGCCGCTGAGGCTGGGGCTGGGCTTGAGCTCCGGGCGGCCTGGAGGGCTCACGGGGGCGGAGCTTGCGGAGGGCGCGGTTGCATGGGGGTTGCGCTGCGCAATCAATTCTCCCAGGGGGTCGGGCAGTGGCGCGGGCTTGCCTGCGCTGCCGCTGGGGGGGGCGGTGGTGACGGCGGTGGCCGGCGCATGCACCGCTTGTCGGCTGTCCTGAAGGCGTTCTGCGATCAGGGCCTCCAGTGGGTCGACTGTCACCGTGGGGTACAGGTCGAAGACCAGCCGGTGCTGGTAGGCGGCCACCGGGGGCAGGGTGAAGACCTGGGGCAAGGCTGCCTGTTTGAGGTCAATCACCAGTCGGACCACCCCTGGGGCGTACTGGCCGACCCGGATCCCGCTGATGAAGGGGTCGTCGGCCTTCACCTTGGCCACCAACTCCCGAAGGGCCGGGTTCATCTCGATGCCGTCGATGTCCACGGCCAGTCGTGGCGGGTTGGCCACAAAAGTCTGCCGCGCGGCCAGTGCGCCATCGGATTCGATGGTCACCCGGGTGTAGTCTGGCGCGGGCCACACCCGCACGGCCACGATGCTGGCACCCCAGGCCAACTCGGTCAGCCCCATCAGCAGCACCACGCCGCCGGCTTGCAGGGCCTGGCGTCGGCGCAGCAGCGCGGGCACACGCGGGGCTTCGTTGGCAGGGCTCAGGTCGGTGTGGCGGCTCATGGGCACAAGGCCTTCAGCAGGGACTGGCCCAGCGGGGTGGCGGCTTGCAGCACGACTTGACGGGCGGCCGCGGGGGCCTCGGCCGTGTCGGCGCTGTCATCATCCGGCGTCTCGTCCGATCCCAGCACCGTCAACTGCAGCACCAGGTCGGGCACGGGCAGCATGCCTTGGGCCTTGTCGGGCCATTCGGCCAGCTTCAGGCCCGGGCTGGCAAACAGGTCCCGAAAGCCGGCCTCCTCCCATTCACGGGGGTCGTTGAAGCGGTAGAAATCAAAGTGCCAGATGCGCAGCACCTGCTCACCCTGGCGGGCTTCATGGGGCTCAACCACGGCGTAGGTGGGGCTTTTGATCCGTCCCTGCACGCCCAACTCGCGCAGCAGGTGGCGCACAAAAGTGGTCTTGCCGGCGCCCAGATCCCCCTGCAACTCGATGAAGGCATGGCGCACACCAGGCAAGGCGGCCAGACGGCGGGCGAAGGCCTGGGTATCGGTTTCGTGGCTCCAGATCAGCGTGGCAGAAGACAGGTGGGGCGACATGGGCGACATGGACAACAGGGTTCCTACAATTCCGGGGTGCAAATCAATGGCCATCAACTTGTATCCGACATCCAGGGCTGGGCCCGGGCGCTGGGATTTTCTCAAATCGGCGTCGCCGGCATCGATCTGGCGAGTGCCGAGCCAGGCTTGGAGGCCTGGCTGGCTGCCGGGTTCCACGGCAGCATGAATTACATGGCGGCGCACGGGCTGAAGCGGGCCCGGCCAGCCGAACTGGTGCCGGGCACGGTCAGCGTGCTGACCGCGCGCATGGATTATCTGCCCGCCAGCACCCCAGCCGACTGGACCGGGCATGAACTGGCGCGATTGCAGCGTCCCGGCGAGGCGGTGGTGTCCTTGTATGCGCGGGGCCGTGACTATCACAAGGTGTTGCGCAGCCGATTGCAAAAACTGGCCGAGCGCATGGCCGCCGAGTTGGGGCCTCTGGGGCACCGGGTGTTCACCGATTCGGCCCCGGTGCTGGAGGCCGAACTGGCCGCCCGCAGTGGCCAGGGCTGGCGCGGCAAGCACACCCTGGTGCTGAACCGCGACGGGGGTTCGATGTTCTTCCTCGGTGAGATCTACCTGGACATCGCCTTGCCGCCCACTGAACCGGTCACGGCGCACTGCGGCCAGTGCAGCGCCTGTGTACAGGCCTGCCCTACGCAGGCCATCGTGGCGCCCCACCGGGTGGATGCGCGGCGCTGTGTCTCTTACCTCACCATCGAGCACGATGGCCCGATCGACCTGGCCCTGCGTCCGCTGTTGGGCAACCGCATCTACGGCTGCGATGATTGCCAACTGGTGTGCCCCTGGAACAAGTTTGCGCAACGCTCGCCCTTGCCCGATTTCGACGAGCGCGCCGGCCTGTCAGGCCAGACGCTGGCGCATTTGCTGGGCTGGTCCGAGGGCGAGTTTCTGCGCCGCACCGAGGGCAGTCCGATCCGTCGCATCGGCCATTGGCGCTGGGTGCGCAATCTGAGCGTGGCGGCCGGCAATGCCCTGCAGGGTGGCCTGGCGGGTGACGAGGCCGTGGTGCTGCGCCAGGCCCTGGCGGCACATCAGGCCGGTGCCGACGCGGTGTTGGCCGAGCACCTGGCCTGGGCGCTTAGCGCAGCACCCCCAGGGCAAAGGGCAGGCTCGCCATGCCCAGCAGGGTCGACAGGGTGACCAGGCCAGCCACATAGGGGCCGTTGTAGCCCATGCGGGCGGCCAGTACATAGCAGGTCGAGGCGGTGGGCAGGGCTGAAAACGCCAGCAGCACCGTGGTCTGCACGGTGTCCAGCCCGAAGGCGCGGGCCAGGCCCCAGGCCAGCAGTGGCAGCACCAGGTGTCGGATGGACAGAACGGCCACGGCCAGGGTGCGGGCCTTGGCCAGTTGCCCGATCTCCATGCCTGCGCCGGCCGACATCAAGCCCAGTGCCAGCGAAGCCGCGCCGATGCGGCTGACAGTCGGGTCCAGCCAGACCGGCATGGTGAAGCCCGCCAGGTTGGCCAGCAGCCCGCTGGCCGTGGCCAGCACCAAGGGGTTGCGCAGAATCTCGCCCACGAAGCCGCGCTTGGCGTGGCGTGCCATGGGCCAGACCGCCGCCACATTGAAAATCGGCACGCAAACGCCGATCAACACCGCGATCAGCAACATGCCCTGGGGCCCGGCGAGCCGGTCGGTGATGGCCAGGGCAATGAATGAATTGAAGCGGAACGCCACCTGCACGCTGGCCGGGTGCTCACGCCCGCGCATGAAGCGGCCCACGATCGGCAAGTGAGGCAGCGCATACGACAGCCCAATGCCCGACACCCCCATCAACACCCCGGCTGTGAGCAGCGAGGACGCCTCGCCCAGGTTCAGCGGGCTTTTCACGATGGAGTGGAACAGCAGCACCGGAAACAGAAAAAAATACACCAGGCTCTCGACCTGTTGCCACACGGTGCGGTTCAGCGCGGTGTACCGGCACAACAGAAAGCCGCAGAGAATCAGCGAAAAATCGGGGAAGAGCAGTTGGGCGTAGTTCACCGGTCGAGAATAACAGTCAGGGGCCCACAGGGTTTGTCACTAGCTGCTTTCCACAGGGGCAGAGGTCGGGCTAGCCGTTACGATCTCGCACTCATTCAAGAACGCGTTGACTAGGAGAATTCAAATGCATCGTCGTACCTGGATTGCTGCACTCGCCCTGAGCACATTGACCGGTGCCGTGTGGGCGCAGTCTTACCCGACCAAGGCCATTCAGTTGGTCGTTCCGTTTGCGCCAGGGGGCACGACCGACATCATCGCCCGCACCATCGCCGACCCGCTGGGCAAGGTGCTGGGGCAACCCGTGGTGGTGATCAACAAGGCGGGCGGCGGCGGCGTGGTGGGGGCCACCGAAACGGCGCGTGCGGTGCCCGATGGCTACAGCCTGGGCGTGGCCACGGTCTCGACCACGGCCGCCAACCCCGCCATCAACCCCAAGATCCCGTACAACCCGCTGACCGACTTCAGCCCCATCGTCAACGTGGCGGCCACGCCGAACGTGATCGCGGTGCACCCGAGCTTCCCGGGCAAGGACTACAAGAGCTTTCTGGCCGAGGTGAAGAAGTCGCCCGGCAAGTACTCGTACTCGTCGTCGGGCACCGGGGGCATTGGCCACCTGCAGATGGAGCTCTACAAGAACCTGGCGGGCGTGTTCGTCACCCACATCCCTTACCGGGGTGCGGGGCCGGCCTTGAACGACACGGTGGCGGGTCAGGTGCCGATGATTTTCGACAACATGCCCTCGGCCATGCCCTTTGTGCGTGAAAACCGGCTGATCCCCATCGTGGTGGCCGCCCCCACGCGTTTGGCGGCCTTGCCCAATGTGCCCACCTTCAAGGAGGTCGGGCTGGAGCCGGTGAACCGCATGGCCTACTACGGCATCTATGGCCCCAAGGGCCTGCCCAAGGAGGTGGTGGACAAGATCAACGCCGGCGTGCGCAAGGCCCTGGAAGATCCGGCCGTGCGCAAGCGCATCGAAGACACCGGTTCGATCATCGTGGGCAACACCCCCGAGCAGTTCGCCGACCAGATCAAGTCGGAGTTCGAGGTCTACAAGCGCGTGGTGCAACAGCAAAATCTCACCCTGGATTGAGCTTGTGAACCTTCGGGCTCGGCGAGGCCTGTTCGGGCCCTGATGCCACAGGCCGGTTGCTTGCCACAGCAACCGGCCTTTTTTGCGTCTGGGGCATGGCATAGTTCGGGCTCTGCCTGCCCTCATCCATGTCCACGCTGACCCAGCCCACATCGACGCCTGTCCCCACGCCACGCAGCCAGGGCCTGATCGACAGCTTCATCGATGCCCTGTGGCTGGAAGACGGCCTGTCACAGAACACCCTGGCGGCCTACCGGCGTGACCTGAGCCTGTTTGCCGGCGCGCTGGCGCAGCAGGGGCTGTCGCTCGATGGCGCTGGCGAGGAACACATTCAGCAGTACTTTGCCCAACGCCATGCGCAGAGCCGCATCACCACTTCCAACCGGCGGCTGACCGTGCTGCGCCGGTATTTCCATTGGGCCCTGCGCGAGCGGCACATCTCGGTGGACCCCACGCTGCGCCTGCAGGCGGCGCGTCAGCCGCTGCGCGTGCCCAAGACCCTCAGCGAGGCCCAGGTCGAGGCCTTGCTGGCGGCCCCTGATACCAGCACCCCGCTGGGTTTGCGCGACCGGGCCATGCTGGAGCTGGTCTATGCCAGTGGCCTGCGGGTCTCCGAGCTGGTGGGCTTGCGCCTGCATGAGGTGGGCCTGTCTGAGGGGGTTCTCAAGGCCCAGGGCAAGGGCGGCAAGGAGCGGCTGGTGCCTTTCGGCGAAGTGGCGCGCGACTGGCTGCAGGCCTACCTGGCGCAGGCCCGGCCGGTCATCCTGGGGGGGCAGCTCAGTGACGACCTGTTTGTCACCCAGCGCGGGCAGGGCATGACCCGGGCCATGTTCTGGGTCATCGTTCGAAAAAATGCCGAGCAGGCCGGCATCCGGTCACCGCTGTCGCCGCACACGTTGCGCCACGCGTTTGCCACTCACCTGCTCAACCACGGGGCCGATTTGCGCGCCGTGCAGATGCTGCTCGGCCATGCCGACATCTCGACCACCACCATCTACACCCATGTGGCCCGGGAGCGCCTGCGCCAGCTGCATGCCCAACATCACCCGCGAGGCTGAGGGCGGCACATGGTCTGATGCCGCGCCCTCCAGCCTGCTCCCCACCTCTCGCTTTGGAGTTTTCATGTTCCTGAACTCACGCCGCCAATTTCTGGCCCGGTCCTCTGCCCTGGGCCTGTTGCCTGTCGCCCGAGGGGCCTGGGCGCAGGCCACGCCGGCCTGGCCCACGCGCCCGGTGCGCCTGCTGGTGGCCTATCCCCCCGGCGGCGTGAGCGATGTGGTGGCCCGCCTGCTGGCCGAGCGCCTGCAAGGCCCGTTAGGGCAGCCTGTGGTGATCGAGAACAAGGCCGGTGCCAGTGGGGCGATTGCCATGGACGCGGTGGCCAAGGCCGCCCCCGATGGCTACACCTTGGGCTTCAGTGCCATCAGCCCGCTGACCCTGAGCCCCCACCTGGGCAAGCTGCCCTATGACCCGGCCCATGACCTCGTGCCGGTGGTGAACGTGATGGCTTCGCCGGTGCTGCTGTTGGCCACGCCAGGGTCGGGTTTGAACGATTTTGCCGGGCTGCTGGCGCAGGCGCGCAAGCAGCCGGGGCAGGTGCGTTGGGCCACGGCCGGTCAGGCCTCACTGGGCCACATCATGCTGGAGCAACTGCGGGCTGCGGCCCAGGTGGACATCACGCACGTGCCGTACAAGGGCGGCGGGCAACAGATGACGGACGCCTTGAGCGGCCAGTTTGAGGTCTTGTCGACCAATGCCAGCGCCGCCGTGCTGCAGCAGGTGAAGAGCGGGCGCCTGCAGCCTTTGGCGGTGGGTGCCGCCAGCCGCCTGGAGGCCTTGCCCAAGGTGCCCACACTGGCCGAGTTGGGCTACCCCGCAGCCAACCTGGCGTCGCAGTTCGGGTTGCTGGCACCGGCCCGCACGCCGGTGGCCGTGGTGGAGCGCATCAATGCCGAGGTGAACCGGGTGCTGGCCCAGCCCGATGTGCGCAGCCGGCTGCTGGCCAGCGAAAACCTGCCTGCAGGGGGCAAGGCCAGTGATTTCGCCCGCTTGATTGCCCAGGAGTCCGAGGCCAACGCCCGCATCATCCGGCAGGCTGGCATCAAGGCAGATTGAGGCCCAGGGCCCGCCCATCCACCCGCCGCTGCGGTGGGGGGGGCTGAGAGCCTCAGTCGTTGAGCGACTCGGCCCAATCCAGGGCTTGAAGGTGGGCCCAGTTGACCTGGCGGTTGGACAGGTGCAGTTCGGTAGCCACACGGGCAAACACCGCGTCATCCCCTGATTCGCAAGCGATGGTCAGCTCCAGGAAGGGCCAGAACACACCGGTCTTGTTCAGCAGGGCATCGACCACGTTCTGCGGCAGCGAGACCGTGTTGAGCGCCTTGTCCAGCGAGATGCCCAGCATGGTGTCGAGCAGCGAGAACACCCCCACGATGAAGGCGTTGTCGCATTCCTCGGCGGGCAGCAGTTCGGCGGCCAGCAACTCCATCAGGCGCCCACGCACCACGGCGGTGGTGCCCACCGCGGGCGGTGCACCATCCTTCGACGTGGTGAGCAGCAGGGCGGCCCAGCGGAACAGCTTTTTCATGCCGAGCATCATCACGGCATGGCGGAACGAAGTGACCTCGACCTGCAGGCCGAAGCCGGCCGAATTGATGAAGCGCAGCAGGTTGAAAGACAGGGTGGGGTCTTTCTTGAGCAGTTCCTCGATGTCGCCCGCGTCGGCCTGTTTGCGCACCAGGTTGATCAACTGGATGATGGTGGCCTGCGAAGGGCGGATGGTCTTGGCCTGAACCAGCGAGGGCTTGGCGAACCAGAAGCCCTGGAAAAGCTTCACGCCCAGCTTGGCCATGCGCTCGAACTGTTCGGCGGTCTCCACCTTCTCGGCGATCATCTCGGCCTTGGTGTTGGCTCGGGCGAACTTGACCAGGGGCTCGGCCAGCTCAGGCTTCAGGATGTTCATCTCGATCTTGATGAACGAGGCCAGCGGCAGCCACGAGGCATAGGCCCGGCGCAGCATCATGTGCGGAAACGCCAGCCGGAAACCACGCTCGCGCAGGTCTTTCAGAATCAAGGCCCGCTGCTCGATCAGCTCCACGTCATCGGTGGGCATGGGCGGCACTTCCAGCACCACTTTTTCGGGGCTGATCAACTCCAGGTGTCCCCCGGCCAGGCTGTCATGGGTGCAGTTGATGAACACCGTCTTCTTGCCCACCAGGGCTTCGGTGCCGGCATAGGACAAGGCATTGAACAGCAAGGCCGCGTCGCTGGCGGCGGTGTGGCTGGCACCGCGGGTGGAGCGGTCAAAAAGCTCGTAGCCGTAGACGGCACGGTGTTCGTCCACGATGGCCTGGCGCGCGATCACCGAGGCGTTTTCGTCTTCGGCCGGGTTGCCCGCCGCGTTGTCGGCGATTCTGTCCAGTGGCGACAGGGCGCTGTCGCCCGGCGGGGCTTCGTTGGAACTCATGGGGTGTCCTTCCTGCATTGCTTTGATCTGTGTCGGGCCGACGGCGCCAAGCTGGCCCGCTCAGGCCTCATTGACCATCTGGTCGGCCCAGGCCAAGGCCTGCAAATGGGCCCAGTTGGCTTGCTGGCCGCTCAGCTTGAGGGTTTGACAGGCCTGGTTGAAGCGCACTTCATCACCCAGCTCGCAGGCTTCTGCCAGCTCCAGCAACGGGGCGTAGGGGCCTTCCTTGTTCAGCAGCACGTCTGTCACGGTGTGGGGCAGGGTCAGGGTTTCCAGCGCCTGGTCCAGCGGCACGCCCAACATCACGTCGAGCAGCGAGAAGATGCCCACCACGAAGGCGTTGTCGGCATCCTCGGGGCTCATCACCTGTTCGGCCAGCAGTTCCATCAGGCGCCCGCGCACCACGGCCATGTTGCCGATGGTGGCCGGCGAGTTGTCGGCGCGGGTGGCTGTGAGCAGCAGGGCCGCCCAGCGGAACAGCTTCTTGAGGCCCAAGAGCATGACGGCCTGACGGAAGGAGGTGACTTCGCGGGCGTAGCCAAAGCCTGCCGAGTTGATCAGGCGCAGCAGGTTGAAGGCCAGGCCCGCGTCCTTTTTCAGCACTTCCTCGATCTCATCGGTGCTGGCCTGGTTGCGCACCAGCTTGAGCAGTTGCAGGATGTGCGCCTGTGACGGCGACACCATGCGGGTCTTGACCAGCGTCGGGCGCGCGAACCAGTACCCCTGGAACAACTGCACGCCCAGGCTGGACACGCGGTCATACTGCTCGGCCGTTTCGACCTTCTCGGCAATCAGGGCGGCATCGGTGCTGCGGCGGGCGTTCTTGACCACCTCTTTCAGGTCATTGTTGGCAATCAATGCCAGATCCAGCTTCACGAACGTGGCCAGCGGGCGCCACAGCGCATAGGCCGGTTCGAGCACAAACTGTCCGAAGGCAAGCCGAAAGCCCCGCTGACGCAGCTGGGCCAGGATGGGCAGGCGGTGCTCCACGTTCTGGGGGGCCGGGTCGTCCAGGGGCGGGATTTCCAGCACCAGGCGCTCGGGGTTGACCAGATCCAGGTGACCGCCCGCCAGACTGTCATGGGTGCAGTTGACAAACAGGAAGAGCTTGCCGAACAGGTCCTCTTCACCGACGTGCGAGAGGGCATTGAACACCAGGGACACGTCCGAAGCCGCCGTGTGGTCGCCGCTGGCCTGGCTGCGGTCGAACAGTTCGTAGCCCACGACATTGTGGGAGGCATCGACGATGGCTTGGCGGGCAATCATGGGCGCCTGGGTTTGTCCGTTGGCCATTGATGGAGCCCCGCCGGCAGCAGGGGCGTTGTTCGGACGTACAGCAGTCATGTGGGGAGGCCTTTCACGGCCGCTATTTTAGAGATGAACGGGGCTCAAGACGCTCTTGACGGACTCCCAAGCGGTGCTTTACCCGTTTTGCAGCCATTCCATCTCGATTTCCGTGAAACCTGCCGCACGCCGGGCCTGGTCGTTGAAGGGGGGGCGCATGCGCGGGGCCTCGTGGCGGCGCGTCAGCTCGGGGTAGAGCGCCACCGGGTCCAGGCCCTGACGCTCGCACAGCCAGCGGTACCAGTGGTTGCCGATGGCCACGTGGCCGACTTCGTCGCGCAGGATGATGTCCAGCACGCTGACGGCCTCGAGCGCGTCGGGTGTGCCAATGCGCCGCAGCTTGGTCTGGATCAGCGGAGTGGCATCCAGGCCCCGAGCCTCCATGGTGCGGGGCACCAGGGCCATGCGGGCCACGATGTCGTCCGCAGTCCGCTCGCACATGGACCACAGGCCCTGGTGGGCCGGAAAGTCGCCGTAGTCCCAGGGGTGCCCGTTGTGGGGCATGCGTTGCAATTGTGCACGCAGCAGTTCGAAGTGGTAGGCCTCCTCACGGGCCACCCGCAGCCAATCGGTGTAGAAGGCCTCGGGCATGTCCGCAAAACGCCAGACCGCATCAAGAGCCAGGTTGATGGCATTGAATTCGATGTGTGCGATCGAGTGCAGCAAAGCGGCCCGCCCTTCCACCGTGCTGGGCGACCGTTTGACCACTTCGGTGTGCTTGACCAAGGGTGGGCGGTCGGGGTGGCCGGGCAGCAGGGCGCCAGCGGGGGCTTGCAGCCGGGTGTTCACGGCCAGGGCCAACGCACCAGCCTGCTCGTGCAAGGCCACGGTGGCCGCCACTTTTTGGGCGGGATCGGTGAGGCACAAGACCTCCAATGCACGTTGACGTAGCTCCATCTCTACAATTCTAGGCTGCGCCGCCGGGCCTGCCCGGCACTTGATGGCTGACAAAGCGGCCCCAAATGAACCCACTGGAGACAATGAATGGCAGTGTATGAACTCGACGGGGTGGCCCCGGAAGTGGCCGAATCGGCCTGGATTGCAGACAGCGCACAGGTGATGGGCCGGGTCAGCCTGGGGCAGGACGCCAGCGTCTGGTTTGGCACGGTGGTGCGTGGGGACACCGAATCCATCACCATCGGTGAAGGCTCCAACATCCAGGACGCCAGTGTCTTGCACGCCGACATCGGCAAGCCGCTGGTGGTGGGGCGCCATGTGACCGTGGGGCATCAGGTCATGTTGCACGGGTGCACCATTGGCGACGAATCGCTGATCGGCATCGGTGCGGTGGTGCTCAACGGGGCCCGCATCGGCAAGAACTGCCTGGTGGGGGCCGGCTCGCTGGTCACGGAGGGCAAGGAGTTCCCGGACGGTTCGATGATCATCGGCAGTCCGGCCAAGGCGATCCGCCAGCTCAGCCCCGAGCAGATTGAAGGGCTTCGCCAGAGTGCGAAGCATTACATCGACAACGCCCGCCGTTTCAAGGTGGGTTTGCGTCGCGTCGACTGAGCTCCCGGGCTTGTTCGAGGTGGCGATTTTCAGGATTTTTTTGCGTGTCTGAACTTCATAAATTTCTTTTTGATGGCCTGCCGGTGCGCGGCATGATCGTGCGCCTGACCGATGCCTGGACCGAGGTCCTGGCCCGGCGTGCCGCCAACTCGGCCACCGGGGCCTACCCGGTGCCGGTGCGCGAGCTGTTGGGTGAGATGGCCGCGGCCAGCGTGCTGATGCAGTCCAACATCAAGTTCAATGGGGCCCTGGTGCTGCAGGTGTTCGGCGACGGACCCGTGCGTGTGGCCGTGGCGGAAGCCCAGCCCGACCTGAGCCTTCGTGTCACGGCCACCCTGGTCGGCGAAGTGCCCGAGCAGGCGCGCCTGAGCGAGATGGTCAATGTCCACAACAAGGGGCGCTGCGCCATCACCCTGGACCCCAAGGACAAGTTCCCGGGCCAACAGCCCTACCAGGGGGTGGTGCCCCTGTTCGATGACCATGGCCACAAGCTGGAAAAGCTCAGCTCGGTGCTGGAGCACTACATGCTGCAAAGCGAACAGCTCGACACCTGTCTGGTGCTGGCGGCCGACGACAAGGTGGCTGCGGGCCTGCTGATCCAGCGGCTGCCGCTCGAAGGCGAGGGCAACTTGGCCGGCAGCCTGCGCTCTGCAGCCAATGAGGACGAGATCGGCCTGAACGAGCACTACAACCGCATCGCCCTGCTGGCCGGCAGCCTCAAGCGTGAGGAACTGCTGACGCTGGATGTGGACACCATCCTGCGTCGTCTGTTCTGGGAAGAAAAAGTGGTTCGCTTTGAACCCCTGAAGGGGGACACCGCACCGCGCTTTGCCTGCAGCTGCAGCCGCGAGCGCGTGGGCCAGATGATCCGTGGCCTGGGCACGGAAGAGGTCGAAAGCATCCTGGCGGAGCAAGGGCAGATCGAGGTGGGCTGCGAGTTCTGCGGCCAGCAATACCATTTCGATGCGGTGGACGCGGCCACGCTGTTCACCCGCACCGAGCATCACCTGGCGCCTGGCACCAAGACCGTGCAATGAAAAGAAGGCACCAGATGGGTGCCTCAGGCTGCCAAAACGCCCCTTGATGGGGCGTTTTTGTTTCAGGACCCGCGTGCCAGCAAGCCCGAAAAGAGCTTGTGCTCACAGGCACCGTCGCTGCAATGCTCGCAGCGCCAGGGGCGGTTCAGCACCTTTTCGTCGCGCAGGCTGGCGATGCGTTCTAGCAGGCGGTTGCGCTGGGGCAGGCTGGGCAATCGGGTCAGTGTCAGCAGCGCGTTCTGCAGGCGGCGCTCCCCCGTGCCGTACACCACCTGGTAGGGCAGGCTGTGGCTGCTCAGAGCCAGGCGCAGCCGGGCATCCACCGGTTCACGCACCTGAGGGCCGTCCCGCTGCAGGCCATCGGCCACCCAGGGCAGGTCTAGGCCGGTCAGCAGAGTGAGTGCATAGCCCTGCTGATGGCGCGCCGCGTCGGCGTACAGGCGGATGTCCTGGAACAACAGGTCGCTGTACACCGCGGTCATCAGGGGGGTGGTGTCGGCCAGCACCAGCGCAGTGTGGCGGGCGGCCTCCACGATGCGCCGGGCTTGTTCCCGGGCAATGGCGGCTTGTTCGTCGGGACGGGGGGTGCGGGCCTCGTGCTCACACCATTCGCGTAGGTATTCCGGCACCACGGTGCAGGCGATGCCACAGTCGTTCAGGGCCTGGCCCAGGGCCAGGCTCAGGGCCGTCTTGCCGGTGCTTTCTGCTCCCAGCAGGGCCACGCGCAGCCCGGTTTCAGCCATGGGCTTGAACCACGGTCTGGTGTTGCTGCCCTTGCTGTTGCCGCCAGGCCCGCCAGCCCACCACGCTCAGGGCGCTGAACAAGGCGTACAGCACGGTGGTCAGCCACAGGCCCTTGTAGGCAAACAGGCCGATGCAGACCAGATTGACGATCAGCCACACCAGCCAGTTTTCGGTCAGCTTGAGCCCCAGCAGCACTTGCCCCACCAGGCTGGCGGCGGTCGGGAAGGCATCCCACCAAGGCACGTCGGAGTCGGTGTAGCGCTGCAGGAACCACCCGGTCAGCGGCCACAGGGCCACACAGGCCACCACCACGCCCAGGCGTCCGCGCGTGCCCATGGAGCTGATGCGCAGCGCCTGGCGCGGTGTGCCGTCTGGGGTTTGGCGGCCTTGCAGCCATTGCGACCAGCCCCACAGCGCCAGCGCCACAAAAAAAGCCTGCAGCAAGGCATCGCCATACAGACGGTTGCGCCAGAACAGCAGCAGGTAGAGGGCCGAGCTCAGTATCGCCAGCGGCCAGCCCCAATGAATTTCGCGGATGTTGCAGGCCACCATGGCCAGGGCGAGGGCAAATGCCACGATCTCAAGCCAGCTGGTGGGGGCGCCCCAGAGTTCAAACGCGGTGGTGAACAGGGCATCCATGAAGAGGAGGCGCCGCAGCCATCAGGCTGGGCGCTTATTTGGTGATCTGGACGAAGATCTCGTTGGGCCTGACCATGCCCAGCTCGATGCGGGCACGTTCTTCGACCATGGCCAGCCCTTCCTTGAGGTCGTTGACCTCGGAGGCGAGCTGGTCGTTGATGCGCTGCGCCGCCGCGTTGCGGGCCTGCTGCTCGTCGATTTTCTGCTGCAGGCTGGCGACGTTGGGAATGCTGCCGCGACCCAGCCAGAGCTGGGCATGCAGCAGGCCCAGCATGGCCAGCAGGATCAGCGGAAGCAGTCGAAGGCCCATGGCGGTCTCAGCCCATCAGCGCCGTGGCGGCTCAGCGCAGGTTGTAGAACGCAGCACGGCCCGGATAGACGGCCACGTCGCCCAGGTCTTCTTCGATGCGAAGCAGCTGGTTGTACTTGGCCATGCGGTCGCTGCGGCTCATCGAACCGGTCTTGATCTGGCCGGCGTTGGTGCCCACGGCGATGTCAGCAATGGTGGAGTCTTCGGTTTCGCCCGAGCGGTGCGAGATCACGGCGGTGTAGCCGGCGACCTTGGCCATTTCGATGGCCTGGAAGGTTTCGGTCAGGGTGCCGATCTGGTTGATCTTGATCAGGATCGAGTTGGCGATCCCCTTGTCGATGCCTTCTTTCAGGATCTTGGTGTTGGTCACGAACAGGTCGTCACCCACGATCTGAACCTTCTGGCCCAGGCGTTCGGTCAGGTGTTTCCAACCGTCCCAGTCGCCTTCGGCCATGCCGTCTTCGATGCTGATGATGGGGTACTTGTCGCACCAGGTGGCCAGGATGTTGGTCCATTCTTCGGCCGACAGCACCAAACCTTCGCCTTCGAGGTGGTACTTGCCATCCTTGTAGAACTCGCTGGCAGCGCAGTCCAGGCCCAGGGCGATCTGCTCGCCGGCCACGAATCCGGCCTTGTCGATGGCTTCCAGGATCAGCTGGATGGCGGCCTCATGGCTGGCCACGCTGGGGGCAAAGCCGCCTTCGTCGCCCACGGCAGTGCTCATGCCCTTGTCGTGGATGATCTTCTTGAGGGCGTGGAACACTTCGGCGCCGTAACGCACGGCTTCACGGAAGGTGGGGGCGCCCACCGGGATGATCATCAGCTCTTGCAGGTCGAGGTTGTTGTTGGCGTGCGCGCCACCGTTGATGACGTTCATCATCGGCACCGGCAGTTGCATGCCACCCATGCCGCCAAAGTAGCGGTACAGGGGCAGGCCCGATTCTTCGGCCGCAGCGCGGGCCACGGCCATGGACACGGCCAGCATGGCATTGGCGCCCAGGCGGCTCTTGTTGTCGGTGCCGTCCAGATCGATCAGGGTCTTGTCCAGGAAAGCCTGCTCGGAGGCGTCCAGGCCCAGCACGGCCTCGGAGATCTCGGTGTTGATGTGTTCGACGGCCTTGAGCACGCCCTTGCCCAGGTAGCGCGACTTGTCGCCGTCACGCAGTTCGATGGCTTCACGGCTGCCGGTGGAGGCGCCCGAGGGCACGGCGGCGCGGCCCATCACGCCCGATTCGAGCAGAACGTCGCATTCGACGGTGGGGTTGCCGCGGCTGTCCAGGACTTCACGGCCGACGATGTCTACGATTGCACTCATGTTGTCTTCTTTCAAAACAAAACAAAAACGGTCTGCAGTCGGGGTGCTCAGACCCCTTCAACCACGATCATGCGCATGATGGCCGCGCCCTCACGGGCCGCACGGGCTTGCCCGTATTCGGGCGAATCATAAAAGACCCGGGCGGCGGCCACACTTGCAAACTTCAGGATGACCAGGCGTTCTGGTGCCCAGTCACCCTCCAACACCTCGACCTGGCCCCCACGCACGCACACCTCGGCCTGGTGGGCCTGGATGGCGGCGGTGGACCATTGGCGGTACTCGTCGTACTGCGCAGGGTTGGTGACCGTGACGTTCGCAATGATGTACGCACTCACTGGAAATCGCTCTCCAGGAAGGGTGTCTTTTTGGTGACCAAATCCAACGCGAGCAAGGTCTCCAGCAAGGCCTTCATGCGCTTGAGCGGCACGGCATTCGGGCCGTCGCTCAGGGCTTCGCTGGGGTTGGGATGGGTTTCCATGAACAGGCCGGCCACACCCACCGCCACGGCAGCACGGGCCAGCACTGGCACCATTTCACGCTGGCCGCCTGAGCTGGTGCCCTGGCCACCGGGCAGCTGAACGCTGTGGGTGGCATCGAACACCACCGGGGCGCCGGTTTCACGCATGATGGCCAGGCTGCGCATGTCGCTGACGAGGTTGTTGTAGCCGAAGCTGGCGCCGCGTTCGCAGGCCATGAAGCTGTCCTCGGGCAGGCCGGCGTCGCGGGCGGCGGCACGGGCCTTGTCGATGACGTTCTTCATGTCGTGGGGCGCGAGGAACTGCCCCTTCTTGATGTTCACCGGCTTGCCGGACTGGGCCACGGCGCGAATGAAATCGGTTTGCCGGCACAGGAAGGCCGGTGTCTGCAGCACATCGACCACGGCGGCCACGGCCGGGATCTCGGCCTCGCTGTGCACATCGGTGAGGATAGGCACGTTCAGCTCTTTCTTGACCTTGGCCAGGATCTCCAGGCCGCGCTCCATGCCCGGCCCCCGGAAAGTGGTGCCCGAGGATCGGTTGGCCTTGTCGTAGCTGCTCTTGAAGATGAACGGGATGCCGAGTGCCGAGGTGATTTCCTTCAGCGCGCCGGCGGTGTCCATCTGCAATTGCTCGGACTCGACCACACAGGGCCCGGCGATCAGGAAGAAGCGTTGGTCAAGACCGATGTCGAAGCCGCAGAGTTTCATGGTGTTTCCCAGGCCTTTCAGGCCGCAGTCTTGTGGTCCAGTGCCGCCTTGATGAAGGCGTTGAACAGCGGGTGGCCGTCCCAGGGGGTGGATTTGAACTCAGGGTGGAACTGCACGCCCATGAACCACGGGTGCACGCTTTGCGGCAGCTCGACGATTTCGGTCAGGTGCTCACGCTGCGTCAGGGCCGAGATCACCAGGCCCGCTTCGCGCAGCTGGTCCAGGTAGTTCACGTTGGCTTCGTAGCGGTGGCGATGGCGTTCGGTCACCACGTCGCCGTAGATCTTGTGGGCCAGGGTGCCGGGGGTCACGTCGGAGCTTTGGGCGCCCAGGCGCATGGTGCCGCCCAGGTCGGAGTTCTCGTCGCGCTTCTTGATGGTGCCGTCGGCGTCTTTCCACTCGGTGATCAGGGCGATCACGGGGTGGGGCGAGTCGGGTTCGAATTCGGTGCTGTTGGCATCGGTCAGGCCGGCCACGTGGCGTGCGTATTCAATGGTGGCCACCTGCATGCCCAGGCAGATGCCCAGGTAAGGCAGCTTGTGCTCGCGAGCGTACTGGGCCGCACAGATCTTGCCTTCGACGCCGCGCTTGCCAAAGCCGCCCGGCACCAGGATGGCGTCGTATTGGCCCAGGCGCTTCACGTCCTGCGGGGTGATGGTTTCAGAGTCGACGTAGTCGATCTTGACCGCGACATGGTTCTTCATGCCGGCATGGCGCAGCGCTTCGTTGAGCGATTTGTAGCTGTCGGACAGGTCGACGTACTTGCCCACCATGGCGATCTTGACCTCGCCCTTGGGGTTCTCGGTCTCGAACACCAGATCGTCCCAGCGCTTGAGCTTGGTCGGCGGCGTGTTCAGGCGCAGCTTGTCGCAGATCAGGCCGTCCAGGCCCTGCTCGTGCAGCATGCGGGGCACTTTGTAGATGGTGTTCACGTCCCACATGGAGATCACGCCCCATTCGGGCACGTTGGTGAACAGCGAGATCTTGGCGCGTTCGTCTTCCGGGATGCGGCGGTCGGCACGGCACAGCAGCGCATCGGCCTGGATGCCGATTTCGCGCAGCTTCTGCACGGTGTGCTGGGTGGGCTTGGTCTTGAGTTCGCCGGCCGCAGCGATCCAGGGCACGTAGGTCAGGTGCACGAAGGCCGCGTTGTTCGGGCCCATGCGCAGGCTCATCTGGCGTGCGGCTTCCAGGAAGGGCAGCGATTCGATGTCGCCGACGGTGCCGCCGATCTCGACGATGGCCACGTCCACCTCATCCGGGGTGCCGATGCCGGCGCCGCGCTTGACGTATTCCTGGATCTCATTGGTGATGTGCGGGATCACCTGAACGGTCTTGCCCAGGTAGTCACCGCGGCGTTCTTTTTCCAGCACCGACTGGTAGATCCGGCCGGTGGTGAAATTGTTGGTCTTGTTCATGCGCGTTTCGATGAAACGCTCGTAGTGGCCCAGGTCGAGGTCGGTCTCTGCGCCGTCATCGGTCACGAACACCTCGCCGTGCTGGAACGGCGACATCGTGCCCGGATCGACGTTGATGTACGGATCGAGCTTGATGAGAGTGACTTTGAGGCCTCGCGATTCGAGGATCGCGGCGAGGGAGGCTGAGGCGATTCCCTTGCCCAGGGAAGACACCACACCGCCGGTGACGAAGACAAATTTGGTCATGTCGGGGGGTCGGGAGCAGTTGTCCCGGGAGGTGGTAAACGGAGATTATAAAGGTGCCGCCGGTGCGACACCTTCATGCAGCAGGGGTGATTTGGATGGGGCCTGCAGCGCAAACCCGCCAGCCAGAGATTGTCGCAGGTGCTGCACCAGTGCGCTGACCGCTCGTGGCACATGGGCCGAATAGGGGCGTATCGCATACAGCTGCCGGGCAAATGGGCCGGCATTGGCCCAGTGGGCCAGCACCTGAACCAGTTGCCCGTCGCGCAGGCCGGCCTGGGCACTGAAGTCGGGCAGCAGGGCGATGCCGATGCCAGCCAGGGCGGCATCGCGCAGGGCCTCGCTGTTGTTGGCGGCCAGGGGGCCGGCCACCGGGACCGTGACCCGCTCCCCTGGCTGGCCGGGCGGGGCTTCGGTGGCCGGGGACTCGAAGGTCCAGGTGGGGGTGCCGCCACGGCGCGGGTAATGCAGGCAGTCGTGCTGGCGCAGGTCTTCGGGGTGGCCCGGCGTGCCGCGCCGGGCCAGGTAGGCGGGGCTGGCCACCAGCACCGAGCGGGTCGGGCACAGGTTCCAGGCCACATGGGTTTCCGGCACCTGGTCGCTGTGGCGGATGGCCAGGTCCAGCCCCTCCATGGCCAGTGAGGCCATGCGGTCCGACATGTCCAGCTCCAGCCGCACTTCAGGGTACTGCTGCAAGAAGGTCGCCAGGCGGGGCACCAGTTGCTGGCGCGCCAGCGCCACCGGTGCGGTCAGGCGCAGCAGGCCGCGCGGGGTGCCGGCCAGGTCGCGCACGCTGGCAAAGCTGTGGGCAATGGCATCGAAGGGTGCACGGGTATCGTCGACCAGGCGCTGGCCGGCCTCGGTCAGGCGCACGCTGCGGGTGGTGCGCTGCACCAGGGGCACGCCGGCCAGCTTTTCAAGCTCCGAGATGCGCTGGCTCATGGCGGCCTTGCTCACCCCCAGTCGGGTGGCGGCGGCGGTGTAGCTGCCTTGCTGGGCCAGCACCCCCAGCCAATGCAGGTGGCCCCAGAGGGTGTGGATTATTTGGTCGTCCATGTTCGTATTGTTCATCAATTTGAACAATGAGTTCAGCGGCGAGTGCTAGGCAGGGGCGGGGGCGCTGCCTAGACTGCAGTCCTGCATTCATTCTTTCAACAGCGAGGCACCATGAGCCAGACCCTTTCTTCCGCCGACGTCGGTCATTACATCGGTGGCGCCGCCACGGCAGGCGTCAGCACCCGCCGCCAGCCGGTCTACAACCCCGCCACCGGTGAAGTGGCTCGCCAGGTGCTGCTGGGCAGTGCGGCCGACGTGAATGCCGCCGTGGCTGCCGCCCAGGCCGCCTTCCCGGCTTGGTCCGACATGCCGCCGATCCGCCGTGGTCGCGTGATGTTCAAGTTCCTTGAGTTGGTCAACCAGCACAAGGACACCCTGGCCCGCATGATCACGCTGGAGCACGGCAAGGTGTTCACCGACGCCCAGGGCGAGGTCAGCCGTGGCATCGACATCATCGAGTTCGCCTGTGGCATTCCTCAGTTGCTGAAGGGTGACTACACCGAGCAGGTGTCCACCGGCATCGACAACTGGACGATGCGCCAGCCTCTGGGCGTGGTGGCCGGCATCACCCCCTTCAACTTCCCGGTGATGGTGCCGATGTGGATGTTCCCGGTGGCCATTGCCGCCGGCAACACCTTCGTGCTCAAGCCCAGCCCGACCGACCCCAGCGCCAGCCTGTTCATGGCCGATCTGCTCAAGCAGGCCGGCCTGCCAGACGGGGTTTTCAACGTGGTGCAGGGCGACAAGGAAGCCGTGGATGCGCTGCTGGAGCACCCTGATGTCAAGGCGGTTTCCTTTGTCGGCTCCACCCCGATTGCCAACTACATCTACGAAACCGGTGCCCACCACGGCAAGCGCGTGCAGGCCCTGGGCGGCGCCAAGAACCACATGGTGGTGATGCCTGACGCCGACATCGACCAGGTGGTCGACGCCCTGATCGGCGCCGGCTATGGCTCGGCGGGCGAGCGCTGCATGGCGATCTCGGTGGCCGTGCTGGTGGGTGATGTGGCCGACAAGGTCATCCCCAAGCTGCTGGAGCGCGCCAAGAGCCTCAAGGTGCTCGACGGCATGAACCTGGACGCCGAAATGGGCCCCATCGTCACGGGCGCGGCCCATGCCCGCATCAGCGGCTACATCGATGCCGGCGTGAAGGAGGGGGCCCAGTTGCTGCTGGACGGCCGCAACTTCGACGGCAAGAGCGCTGGCCCCGGCTGCGACAAGGGCTTCTGGCTGGGCGGCACCCTGTTTGACCATGTCACCCCCGAGATGAAGATCTACAAGGAAGAAATCTTCGGCCCGGTGCTGTCGTGTGTGCGGACCAAGGACTTTGCCGAAGCCGTGAAGCTGATCAACGACCACGAATTTGGCAACGGCGTGAGCTGCTTCACCCGCGACGGCAACGTGGCGCGCGAGTTCAGCCGCCGCATCCAGGTGGGCATGGTCGGCATCAACGTGCCGATCCCGGTGCCCATGGCCTGGCATGGTTTTGGCGGGTGGAAGAAGAGCCTGTTCGGCGACATGCACGCCTATGGCGAAGAGGGTGTGCGCTTCTACACCAAGCAAAAGAGCGTGATGCAGCGCTGGCCCGAAAGCATCGGCAAGGGCGCCGAGTTCGTGATGCCCACGGCCAAGTAAGCGGCAGACACCCGCTCTGACGGCCCAGGCCACCTTCGGGTGGCCTTTTTTTCGTGACCACCTTCGGGTGGCCTTTTTTCATGGCCACCCGCGTGACCCGAAGGGCGTTGCGGGTCTGCTACATTGCCGCATTCTTTGCCAACCGGGCCCGCTCAGCCGGGCCCTTGTCACCATGGACCTCCAGGGAAAACACATTGTGCTCGGCCTCACCGGCGGGGTGGCCTGTTTCAAATCGGCCGAACTGTGCCGCGAACTGATCCGCCAGGGCGCCACGGTGCAGGTGGTGATGACCGAGGCCGCCTGCCAGTTCATCACCCCCGTCACGATGCAGGCCCTGTCGGGCCGGCCGGTCTACACCTCGCAGTGGGATGGCCGCGAGGCCAACAACATGCCCCACATCAACCTCAGCCGCGAGGCGGATGCCATCGTGCTGGCCCCGTGCAGTGCCGACTTCATGGCGCGCCTGGTGCAGGGACGTGCCGACGAGTTGCTGAGCCTGCTGTGCCTGGCCCGCCCCATCGAGCGCGTGCCGCTGCTGGTGGCCCCCGCCATGAACCGCGAGATGTGGGCTCACCCGGCCACCCAGCGCAATCTCGCCCAGCTGCAGGCGGATGGCGCCGTTCTGCTGGGGGTGGCGCGGGGCGACCAGGCCTGCGGCGAAACCGGCGACGGTCGCATGCTTGAAGCGTTGGAGATCACCGAAGAGGTGATTGCCTTCTTCCAGCCCAAGACGCTGCGCGGCCAGCGGGTGCTGGTCACCGCGGGCCCCACGTTTGAGTCCATCGACCCGGTGCGCGGCATCACCAACCATTCCTCGGGCAAGATGGGCTTTGCCATTGCGCGTGCTGCCCGCGAGGCCGGGGCCGAAGTGACGCTGATTGCCGGCCCGGTTCACCTGCCCACCCCGCGCGGGGTGCGCCGCCTCAACGTGGTGTCGGCATGCGACATGCTGGCCGCCACCGTGCCGGCCAGCGAGCAGGCCGATGTGTTCATTGCCACGGCCGCCGTGGCCGATTGGCGGCCGGCCAGCGCCAGCGACCAGAAGATCAAGAAAGACGGTTCGGGCCAGACGCCCCAACTGAGCTTTGTCGAAAACCCCGACATCCTGCACACCGTCGCCCAGGGCGATCGTGCCCGCAGCGGGGCACTTTACTGTGTCGGTTTTGCGGCCGAGAGTCACGACCTGGTGGCCCATGCCCAGGCCAAGCGTGCGCGCAAGGGCGTGCCGCTGCTGGTGGGCAACATCGGGCCCACGGCTTTCGGGCAAGACGACAATCAGCTGTTGCTGGTGGATGCGCAAGGCGTCCAGGAGCTGCCCCGGGCTTCCAAGCTGGCGCTGGCGCGCCAGTTGGTGGCCGAGATTTCCCGCCGCAAGGCCTGCTGATGCCTGTTGAGGCCTGTTGAATTTACCCAATGAACATCGACGTCAAGATCATCGATCCGCGCATGGCGGACCAACTTCCTGCTTACGCCACCCCGGGCAGTGCCGGCCTGGACCTGCGTGCCTGCCTGGCCGAGCCGCTCACCCTGGCACCCAACGCCTGGCAACTGGTGCCCACGGGCATCGCCATCTGGCTCAAAGACCCCGGTTATGCCGCCATGATCCTGCCGCGTTCGGGCTTGGGGCACAAGCACGGCATCGTGCTGGGCAACCTGGTGGGCTTGATCGACAGCGACTACCAGGGCCAGTTGATGGTCAGCGCCTGGAACCGCAGCGACGTGGCCTTCACCATCGAGCCCATGGAGCGCATCGCGCAACTGGTGATCGTGCCGGTGCTGCAGGCCAGCTTCAACGTGGTGACCGAGTTCCCGCCCACCCAGCGCGGCGAGGGCGGCTACGGTTCGACCGGCAAGGGCTGATCCGGCCTGCCTGGCAGGCATGACAAAGCCCGTGGCCCTGGCAGGCACACGGGCTTTGTCTTTGATCGCTCAGGTCAGTGCAACTGCTGATTGCCGGGGGCCAGGGGCTGTACCCGGAAGAAGCCGGTGCCCGCCGTGCCGCTGCCGATCTCCTCTTCGGTGGCTTCGCGCACGGCATGCACCTTCAGGTGCAGGCGGATCGCGATGCCGGCCAAGGGGTGGTTGCCATCCAGCACCACATGTTCGGGGTAGATCTCGGTCACGGTGTAGAGCGCATCACGGGGGGCGTCCGGGTTGCAGCCTGTGGGCAGGGCCGTGCCGTCGAAGGTCATGCCTTCTTCCAGCTCTTTCGGGAACAGGGTGCGCGGCTCCAGGAAGATCAGGTTCTCGTTGTACTCGCCAAAGCCTTCTTCGGGTTCGATCTGCAGCTTGACGCTGGCGCCGGGCTCATGGCCTTGCAGCACCTCTTCAATCTTCTTCAGCAGGTCGTCGCCACCCACCAGAAAGTCAACCGGCTCGTCGAGCACGTCGAGTTCTTCATTCAGGGTGTCAGTGAGGGTCCAGGTCAGTGCGACCACGCATTGTTCAGTGATTTCCATGGCGTCTGCCTTGATAGATGCAGTGATTGGGGGGCGGGCGGGCTCGTTGCGGGCGGCCCGGGGCCGGGGGCGCCGGGGCCCTGCAGGTGCTGCAGGGCAGGGGCGTGACCGGCGTCGAGGGCCCGAGTGTATGCGACGGGCCCGCCTGCGGCAGGCACAGCAGGCCCGGCGCCGGGTTTTCTCGCACCTGCCATGAGTCGGGGCTACCATGGTGGGTGCTGGGTGCAACGTGCTTTTCATGCCTTAGCCGTGGCCTTTTATCGCTAGGTTGTCCACCTATCCACCGATTTGTGCATGTTCAAGGTTTTTTCTTTTCTGTCTGGGCTAGGTGTCTTGCTGGCCCAGCGCGGCCGGTGGGCGTTGGTCATGCTGTGTCTGATCACCGCCCCCTGGCAAACCCAGGCGGCACCCCTATTGCTGCAGAACTTGGCAGACGGGCAATCCCTGACGGGGCAGGTGCAGGTGCTGATCGATCCGACCGGTCGGGCTGATCTGCCGGCGGTGCAGGCTTCTCAGGATTTCGCTCAACCCGCTCAGGTGCTGCGCACTCCCGGCGATCATCAGGTGCTCTGGCTGCGCTTGCAGGTGCAGCAGAAAGAGGCTCAGGGTGACTGGCTGCTGCTGTTTCCCAGCACGGCCATGCATGCCTTGACCTTCCATGGGCCTTTCAATCAGGCCGGTGAGGCCCTGGCTGAACCGGTCTACACGGGCCTGAGTCTGCCCTACGGCACCCGGCCGCTGGCCAGCGAACGCTATGCGCAGCGCCTCAGGCTGCCGGCACCCGGGGTCTACACCGTCTACCTTCGGGTGCAGACCAACACCGCCAAGACCTTGAATCTGCGGATCTGGGACACGGCCAGCTACCTGGCAACCCGACCGCAGAAGCTGCTGTTCGATGGCCTTTGCTATGGCGTTTTGCTGGCGCTGGTGCTCTACAACCTGGCCCTGGTTCGAGGCTGGCGTGACCGCAGCACGGTTTACTACGTGCTGACCGGTGTGGCCGCCTTTCTGACCCTGGCCACCTACAACGGCCACACGGCCCACTATTTCTGGCCCGATTCACCTTGGTGGATCGAGCGCAGCTATGTGTTGGCGCCGGCCCTTTGGGTGGGTTTCAGTGCTTTGTTCGGGGCCGCTTTCCTGGAGGAGGGCGCGCCGGCCCGCCGGACGGGGTGGGTGGCACTCAAATCAGGGCTGGTGGCATGTGCCGTGGCCATCCTGGCCAGTGGCGTGGCGGGCTGGATGGAGACCGCGCAGAACCTCCTTGAGGCCTCGGCTGTGGTGGGGGTGGTCCTGCTCACGGGCCTGGCCTTTGTGCGATGGCGGCGTGGCTTTCAGCCAGCCTTCTGGTACCTGGCCGGCCGTCTGACGCTGTTTGCCTCGGTGCTGCTGACGGTGGCCATCAGCCGGGGCTGGTTCAATTTGCCATTCTGGTTGGCCAATGGCATGCAAATGGGGGTCTGCGCCGAGACGGTGGTGTTTGCCCTTGCCCTGAGTGCCCGGGTGCGTGAGCTGCAACTGCAGCGGGCCGAGTTGCGCATCCACGCCGAACAGATGGCCCTGGTGGCCGCCACCGACCCCCTGACTGGCCTGGCCAACCGCCACGGTCTGGAGCAGGCCGCCGCTGGCCTGCTGGATCGGCCGGGGCAGCAGGCGGTGCTGATGATCGATCTGGATCGTTTCAAGCCCATCAACGACACCCTGGGTCATGAGGTCGGCGACCAGGTGTTGGTCGAGGTGGCCGCGCGCCTGCGCACCGCTGTGCGTGAGTCGGATGTGGTGGCCCGGCTTGGCGGCGACGAGTTTGTTCTGCTGCTGGCCCAGGTGTTGGACCTGGCTCAACTGGAGGCCTTGGCGCGGCGCCTGGTGCAGGCCGTCTCGCGGCCCATGGTGCTGGGCGAGGCCCATGTGCAAGTGGGGGCCAGTGTGGGGGTGGCCCTGCCGCCTGGTGACGGGCGGGCTCTGAAGGAGCTGATGCTGGCGGCCGACCGGGCCATGTACCAGGCCAAGCGCCTGGGCAGCGGCTACGCCTTTGCTGTCCACTGACGCGGCAATCGCCCTTCCTTGCGGCGCGTCACGGACCGCGATGTCGGTTCCGTAGGAAAATCGCGCCACTTGGAGCAACCATCCGGCCCGACCGGAGCCTTTTTTCTCATGGACATCACCCAACCTCTCACGCTGCTGGGCGGCCTCAGCCCGCAGCAATTCATGAAGCGCCACTGGCAACGCAAGCCCTTGCTGGTGCGCCAGGCGGTGCCGGGCTTCCAGCCTTTGCTGGACCGCGCCGAGCTGTTCGAGCTGGCGTCGCGCGAGGAAGTGGAGTCGCGCCTGGTGCGCCAGACCCACCCGGGCTGGGACGTGCGCTCTGGCCCCTTTGCCCGGCGCAGCCTGCCGGCACTGAATCAGCCCGACTGGACCCTGCTGGTGCAGGGCGTCGACCTGCACGATGAAGCGGTGCACCACCTGATGCAGGGGTTTCGCTTTGTGCCCGACGCCCGGCTGGACGATCTGATGATCAGCTACGCCAGCAACGGCGGCGGCGTGGGGCCCCACTTCGACAGCTACGATGTGTTTCTGCTGCAGGCCCACGGCAAGCGCCGCTGGCGCATCGGGCGCCAGACCGACCTGAGTCTGCGTGAGGACACGCCGCTCAAGGTGCTGGCGAATTTCGAGCCCGAGGAAGAGTACGTACTGGAGCCCGGCGACATGCTCTACCTGCCTCCGCGCTATGCCCATGACGGCATTGCCGAAGGCGAGTGCATGACCTACTCGATCGGCTTTCGCTCGCCCAAGCGGGGTGAACTGGCTCGCGAGGTCTTGCAACGGCTGGCCGAGGACGCGGACGACCTGGCCGGCGAGGGCCTGTACCGTGACGCCCATCAGCCAGCGGTGGCCGACCCGGCGGCCATCCCGGGCGGCCTGCATGAATTCGCGGCCGATGCGCTGCAGAGCGTGCTCAACGACCCTGACGCCCTGGCCCGGGTGATTGGTGAAGCGCTCACCGACCCCAAGCCTCAGGTCTGGTTCGAGGCCAGCAGCACCGAGGTCGATGTGTCGGCCGGGGTCCGACTGGATCGCCGTACCCGCATGATGCACGACGAGCGCCACATTTTCATCAACGGCGAGGGCTTTCGCGCCGCCGGGCGCGACGCCACGTTGATGCGCCAACTGGCCAGCCTGCGCGTGCTGGGTGGACGCGATGTGGGTCGCTTGAGTGCTGGCGCCCGGGATCTGTTGATCGAATGGTGTGAGGCCGGCTGGCTGCACCCGCTGCCCACCGAGCTCTGAACCCCATGACGGGCGATCAGGCCTCCGGTTCCACCACGTGGCCCTTCGAAGGGCGTTTCGAGGGGCGCGAGGCCTTTGCTGAGCGCATTCGCCAGGCCCTGGCTGCCGCAGCCCGCGAGGGCTGGCGCGAACTGTTTCTGTGCGACGAAAGCTTTGAGGACTGGCCGCTGGGGGAGCGCAGCGTGATCGAGTCGCTGTCGGCCTGGTCGCGCAGTGGCCGTCGGATGCTGCTGCTGGCCGCCTCTTACGAAGAGCTCAGGCGGCGTCATCACCGCTTTGTGCACTGGCGCCAGACCTGGGACCACCTGATTGAGGCGCGTGCCTGCCGAGGTCGATCAGTCACCGAATGGCCCAGTGCCTTCTGGACATCCGCCTGGGCCCTGCATCGCCTGGATCTGCAACGCAGCACGGGGGTCTGCAGCCAGGCGCCTGAGCGTCGGGTGGCGCTGCGCGAGATGCTTGACGAATGCTGGCGCCGAGGATCACCGGCGTTTCCGGCCTCTACCCTGGGATTGTGAAGCTGGAAGTGATTCGAATCTGAGGATGGGTGACGCCGGCACTCATGGGTGCTCAGGAATGGTTCCTGAACTTTACGTAACGGATACATCCGGCCACTGAATTGCCCTTGTCAGTATTTGTTGGGATTGACGTTTCCCTTCTATAATTTGCAGTTGAGTGAAAAAGCGCGGCTAAAGCAGCGCACGCTCAGTCAGAGCCGTTCGTAGGGATGGTCTGACGCAACGGAATTCTCTCTGTCCAACAAGGAAACTTGAAATGAAGAAATCGCTCGTTTTGGCGACCCTGATCGCTGCTGCCGCCCTCGCCGCTTGTGGCAAGAAGGAAGAACCGGCTGCTGCTCCGGCACCGGCTCCCGCTGCTGCTCCCGCTCCGGCTGAAGCACCTGCTGCTGCTCCGGCCGCTCCGGCTGCTGACGCTGCCGCTCCGGCTGCTGCTGCCCCGGCCGCTCCGGCTGCCGACGCCGCTGCTGACGCTGCCAAGAAGGCCGCTGAAGACGCTGCTGCCAAGAAGTAAGCTCTCCTTGCTTCTCAAAAAGCCACCTTCGGGTGGCTTTTTTTCGTCTGGCTTCGGTGAGGGCTGCCTTGTGGCGTCCCGTTGAGCCTCAAAGGCTGTACCAATCCGATCCCAGGGTCGGGCTGGCGATGCCAATGGCGTCTTCGGGCCAGTCCAGGGCTTGGGCCAGCGTGTGCCGCACCAGGGCGGCCTGGTTGTTCTGCTCGCTCAGGTGGGCGGCCACCACGTGGCGCAATGAAGGGTGCTTGAGTTGAGCCAGGGCCTGCGCGCTGGCCTGGTTTTCCAGGTGGCCCCAGGGGCCACTGATGCGCCGCTTGAGAAAGGCCGGGTAGCGCGATCGGCTCAGCATGTCGGCATCGTGGTTGGCCTCCAGGTACAGGGCCTGGCATTGGGCCAGCTGGGCCAGCACATGGGGTGTGATGTGGCCCAGGTCGGTCAGCAAGCCGAGCCGCGACTGTCCGTCTTCGCAACGCAGCTGCAGGGGCTCGCGGGCATCGTGTGGCACGGTGAAGGGGTGCAGGCTCATGCTGCCGAAATCGATCACTTGCTGATCGCGCGCCAGCCGCAGGCAATCCCCGAGATCAGGCTGGCCCAGGGCCAGCCAGGTGCCCTCGCTCATCCAGACCGGCAAATGGTGGCGCGCTGACAGGCCGAGGGCGCAACCGATGTGGTCCGAATGCTCGTGGGTGATGAAAATGCCATGCAGTTCGCTGCTGTTCAGGCCCGCCTGAGTCAGCCGGGTTTCCAACTGCCTGATGCCCAGCCCGCAGTCCACCAACAGCCTGCGACAGTGGCTGCCTTCGCCAGCTTCGACCACCGTGGCGTTGCCAGTGCTGCCGCTGGCCAGATTCTTGAATCGCATCGAAAAAACAGGAGGTTCGGAGTCGGTGAGTGGGCGCGGACCACGGGCGCAGACAAAAGAAAGGGCAGGTCATCGGACCTGCCCTGCTGTCGTCCCGACCTGAGGGCCGGTGGGTCTTATTTCAGGTCGTCGACCAGCACCTTGACGATGCGCTGTGCCGTGCCGGAGGTTTCCGGTGCGCCGTTGGCATCCAGCACCGAGACGGTGGTGGCATTGCCTTCGCTGCGCACGGCGATCTGGTACTTCACCGGGGCGGTGTTGGCATCTGAACTGCTGAACAACTTGCTGATGAAGCCGGGTTCCTTCTTGTCGGGGTTGGGGGCGACATAGCGGACAAAGTACAGGCCCTTGGCGCGGTCGCGGTCTTCCACCGTGAAACCGGTGCGGTCCAGGGTCAGCCCGACGCGGCGCCAGGCGCGCTCGAAGCCTTCGTCCATCTGCACCACCGGCAGGTTGTTGACCTGGGCGGCGCGAGCCATGGGGGCTGGCGCTGCGGCCGCGGTCTGGGCGCGGGCTTGTTCAGCCGTGCCGCCACCCAGTTTGACCATGAGTCGGCGCAGGAATTCGGCTTCCAGCTCGGGGTCGGCGGGCCGGGGTTGCCAGGCGGTCTGGGCGGTGTCTTTGTTGTTGGTGGTGTAGGTTTCCACCATGCCGCGATGGCTGATGTAGATCTCGGTGCTGCCGTCGGCGGCCCGCTCCAGGCGGGTGCGGAAGCGGTCACGCTCGCCGGTGTCGTACAGCGAGTCGATTACTTTGCCGAGGGTGTTGCGGATCCAGTCCTGGGGCAGCTTGGCGCGGTTTTCGGCCCAGTCGGTTTCCATGATGCCCAGGCGGGAGTCCTCGGTCACCAGGCTGAAGCCGTTTTCCACCCAGAAATCATGCACCGGGGTCCAGAGCTGGTCGGCCGAGCGCTTGACCACCAGCCAGCGCTGGTTGCCCGAGCGCTCCACGCGCACATCACCCAGGTTGCTGGCCGCGGTCTGGATGGCCGACACAGGCTGCTTGCCCATGGCGGCCTGGAACCCGGTGGCCGATACGCTGCTGCCGCCGCCCAGGGCGTAGCGGGTGTCACCGCTCAGCTGGGTCAGGTCAGGGGGGACTTCCAGCGTGGGCGCCTTGGTGGCGCTTTTGTAGTTGATCTTGTCACTCTCCAGCGACGAGCAGGCGCTGAGGGCGACAGACAGGCTGAGCAGGCTGAGCAGGCTGCAAGGGCCCAGTCGTGTGGTTGGGGTCACGGGAAGTCCTTCCAAGGCAGGAATAGGGTGTCGTTCGACGGCGGTCAGATCAGGCCGGCGGCGCGCAGGGCGGCTTCCACCACCGGCTCGTTGGCCGGTGTCAGCTCGGTCATGGGCAGGCGCATCGCGCCACCGCACAGGCCCATGCGCTTCATGGCCCATTTGACGGGGATGGGGTTGGCTTCGACGAACAGGTGCTTGTGCACGGGCATCAGCTTGAACTGGATCTCCATGGCGCGCTTCACATCGCCAGCGATCGCGGCCACGCAGAGTTCATGCATCAGGCGGGGCGCCACGTTGGCGGTCACGCTGATGTTGCCTTGGCCGCCACACAGCATCAGGGCCACGGCGGTCGGGTCATCGCCCGAGTAGACGGCAAAGCCCTTGGGCACTTCGCGGATCAGCCACTGGGCGCGTTCGATGTTGCCTGTGGCCTCCTTGATGCCGACGATGCCAGGCACCTGGGCCAGGCGCAGCACCGTGTCGTGGGCCATGTCGGCCACGCTGCGGCCGGGCACGTTGTAGAGCACGGTGGGCAGGTCGCCCACGGCTTCGGCAATGGCCTTGAAGTGGCGGTACTGGCCTTCCTGGGTGGGCTTGTTGTAGTAGGGCACGACCTGCAACTGGCAGTCGGCGCCCACGCCCTTGGCGAACCTGGCCAGTTCGATGGCCTCGGCCGTCGAGTTGGCGCCGCAGCCGGCCATGATGGGCACGCGCTTGGCGGCTTGTTCGACCGACACGCGAATGATCTCGCAGTGCTCTTCGACGTTGACCGTCGGCGATTCACCCGTGGTGCCCACCACACCGATGCAATCGGTGCCTTCGGCAATGTGCCAGTCAATCAATTTGCGCAGGGTGGGGTAGTCCACGCTGCCGTCTTCGTGCATCGGAGTCACCAGGGCGACGATGCTGCCTGTAATAGGGCCGGTTGGGGAGGTCATGTCCGCAGTCTCAAACGGTAAAAGAGCATTCTAACTAGGCTGCCGGGCCCCCGGGCGCGCTCGGGGGTCAGGGCAGGTCGGTCAGCGCATAACGCACCAGCCCCCCATCGGGTTGTCCGGTCTCGCGAATGGCGGTGATGCGTTGCACGAAGCGCGCCGGCTCGGGGAGGAATCCGTCCTCGTAGGCCACCACCCGCAGCCCGGCGCAATGGCGCAGCAGTTCGCCGTGTTGCAGCAGAAAGTCGGGCCGCGAAGGCCTGCCCACGGTCTCGTTGCCCTGGGCAAAGGTTTCGTAAATCAACAGCCCGCCCGGGGCCAGGCTGGCCAGCAGGGTGGGCATCAAGGGTCGCCACAGGTAGTGGGTCACCACCACGGCTTCAAACACCCGACCCGCAAAGGGCCAGGGCCCTGCTTCGATGTCGGCGCACACGGCTTCGCCCAGGCCTTCGAGGGCGGCAATGGCCTCGGCATGGCGGTCGACCATGGTGACCGGATGGCCGCGCCCGGCAAACCAGTGCGCGTGGCGCCCGTGGCCGCAGGCCACGTCCAGCACACGGCCACCGAGGGGCACCAGGTGGCTCCAGCGTTGCACCCAGGCAGAGGCCGGCAGCAGGGCATGGGGTGAAGGCGCCATGGCTCAATGCCCCGGTCGCACGTCGTTGTGCAAAGCCTTGAGGGCCATCTTTTCGACCAGGCCTGGGGCCAGCAGGCGCAGCCAGCGCCCCACCTTGCCCTGCAGGCTCATGACGACCTCGCGATCACGGCGGGCCAGCCCACTCAGGATCAGGCGGGCACATTCCTCGACCGACATGGCCTTGTCTTCCTTGAGGCCGCTGCGCCCGGCAGCCTTGCCCTGCGCGTTGTAGCCGCGGACTCGGATGTCGGTGGCCACCACGCCGGGGTAGGCGGTGGTGACGCTCACGCCGCTGTGCCTGAGTTCGGCCCGCAAGGCTTCAAAGAAACCGGTCATGGCGAATTTGCTGGCGCTGTAGGCGGTTCGTCCAGGCACGCCGATCAGTCCGGCCAGCGACGACACAGCCACGATGCTGCCCTGGGTGGCTTTCAGGTGGGGCAGGGCAGCGTGTGTGCACCACACGCTGCCCCAGAGGTTGATGCGCATCAGGTCTTCATACCAATGCAGATCGTTGTCGGCCACATCCTCGAACAAGGCGTGGGCCGACATGCCGGCGTTGTTGATCAACACATCCAGGCGTCCAAAGCGTGCCACCGTGGCTTCGATCAGGTGCCGGCAGGCTTCTTCGTCCGACACATCGGTGCGGACCACCAGGGTGTCGCAACCATGGCTGGCGCACTGCAGGGCCACCTCGTTGAGCTTGGCCGCGCTGCGGGCGGCCAACACCAAGGCCAGGCCTCGGCCATGCTGGCGTGCCAGCTGTCTTGCCACTTCGGCCCCGATGCCATCGGAAGCACCGGTCACAACCATGGTCTTCATCCCATTCCCCTCTGAATCATTGAAGCGGTCCGGGCCCGGCACCCACCGGATGCACTCAGAAACAGGCCCAGAGCTGGTTGGCGAGTGTCAATAAGAAATCACCTTGAGCATAGAGGGCAAACACCGCTGCCAGCACGGCGGCCATCAACACCCAGGCCAGTGCATGGGCGGCCCGGGTCAACCAGGGGGTTCTGGTGGCAGTGTGGGGGGAAGTGGCTTCCATGGCGGCAGGCTCAGGCCACCGCCGGGCGGTGGGGGCGGTGGATGGGGGCTTCGCGCACCGGCAGGTTGACCAGGCCGGCGAACACGCCCAAGGCGATGGCCAGGTACCAGACGATGTCGTAGCTGCCGGTACGGTCATACAGGTAGCCGCCCAGCCAGACCCCCATGAACGACCCGATCTGGTGGCTGAAGAAGACAAAGCCCCCCAGCATGGAGAGGTGCTGCACGCCAAAGATCTGGGCAATCGTGGCGTTGGTGGGCGGCACGGTGGACAACCACAGGGTGCCCATCACGGCCGTAAACACATACACGCTGACGGGTGACAGCGGCACCAGCAGGAAAATGGTGATCACCACGGCGCGCGCGAAATAGATGAAGGACAGGATGTTCTTCTTGGCCATGCGCTGGCCCAGGGTGCCGGCAATGTAGGTGCCGAACACATTGAACAGGCCGATCAGGGCCAGTGCATAGCTGGCCACCTGAGGCGACAGGCCCTTGTCCTTCAGATAGCTCGGCATGTGCACGCCGATGAACACCACCTGGAAGCCACAGACGAAATAGCCCGCCATCAGCAGCTGGAAGCTGGGGTACTTGAAGGCTTCGGCCAGGGCCTGAACCACCGTCTGCTGGCGCTTGGCGGGGGCGCCACCCTGAAAGCCCGGCTCACGCAGGCCGAAGGCCAGCGGCACGATCATCAACACCAGCAGGCTCAGGGCCAGCAAGGCCTCCTTCCAACCCAGCTGGGCAATCAGCTGCCCTTCCACGGGCACCATCAGGAACTGCCCGAACGAACCAGCAGCCGCGGCCACGCCCATGGCCCACGACCGCTTTTCGGCCGATATCTGCCGACCCAGAACGCCATAAATCACGGCATAGGTGGTGCCGGCCTGGGCCGCACCAATCAAGACGCCGGTGGTCAGTGCAAAGGTCAGGGTGCTGGTTGACAGCGCCATGCCTGCCAGGCCCAGTGCGTACAGCAGGGCGCCGCCCAGCAACACCTTGAAGGCGCCCAGACGGTCTGCGGCCATGCCGGCAAAGATCCCGCACAAGCCCCAGGACAGGTTCTGGATGGCAATCGCCAGCGCAAAGGTCTGGCGCGGCCAGCCCTGGTCCTGGGTGATGGGTTGCAGCCACAGGCCAAAGCCATGGCGGATGCCCATCGACAGGGTGACGATGGCCGCTCCACAGATCAGCACCTGGGCCATCGAAAGATTTTTGGGTTGTGAACTCATGCCAGAAATGTAGCGAATTCAACGTTTGCTTGCAGATCACGCGGGTGACCGTGACAAACCTCGGCCTGGGTGCCTGTATGCACATCCAGTTTGGTCGAGTCTGCACACTACAATCCGCGCCATGGCAGTCAAACCTACGACCGAATATTCCGAAGGCTCAATCCGCGTCCTGAAGGGGCTTGAACCCGTCAAGCAGCGGCCGGGCATGTACACCCGCACCGACAACCCCTTGCACATCATCCAGGAGGTGCTGGACAACGCCGCCGACGAGGCCCTGGCAGGGCATGGCAAGAAGATCAAGGTCACGCTGCATGCCGATGGCTCGGTCAGTGTGGAAGACGATGGCCGCGGCATTCCTTTCGGCCTGCACCCCGAGGAAAACGCCCCTGTCATTGAACTGGTCTTCACCCGCCTGCATGCGGGCGGCAAGTTCGACAAGGGCAAGGGAGGGGCCTACAGCTTCTCTGGCGGCCTGCACGGCGTGGGGGTGAGCGTCACCAATGCCCTGGCAGTGCGTCTGGAGGCCACCTCATACCGTGAAGGCAAGGTGGCCAAGCTGGTGTTTGCGGCCGGCGATGTGATCGAGCCCCTGGTCACCCGCGCGGGCGGCGGTGCTGCTGAAGGTGACCGCAAGCAAGGCACCACGGTGCGGGTCTGGCCCGATGCCAAGTACTTCGAATCGCCCAACCTGCCGATGGGCGAGTTGACGCACCTGCTGCGCAGCAAGGCGGTGCTGATGCCCGGCGTGTCCGTCACGCTGGTGAATGAAAAGACCAAGGAAAGCCAGAACTGGCTCTACAAGGGCGGCCTGCGCGACTACCTGATGCAGACGCTGAACACCGATCCGGTGATCCCCTTGTTTGAAGGCGAGGGCTTTGCCGATGGCAGCAACGACAGCTTTGCCGATGGCGAGGGCGCGGCCTGGGCCGTGGCCTTCACCGAAGAAGGCCAGCCGGTGCGCGAGAGCTACGTCAACCTGATCCCCACCAGCAACGGCGGCACCCACGACAGCGGCCTGCGCGATGGCCTGTTCAATGCCGTCAAAAGCTTCATCGAACTGCATTCGCTGCTGCCCAAGGGCGTCAAGCTGCTGCCCGAAGACGTGTTTGCGCGGGCCAGCTATGTGCTCAGTGCCAAGGTGCTGGACCCGCAGTTCCAGGGCCAGATCAAGGAGCGCCTGAACTCGCGCGATGCCGTGCGCCTGGTGTCGAGCTTTGTGCGCCCCGCGCTGGAGCTGTGGCTGAACCAGCACGTCGAATACGGCAAGAAGCTGGCCGAACTGGCCATCAAGGCGGCCCAGACCCGTCAGCGTGCCGGTCAGAAGGTTGAAAAGCGCAAGGGCTCGGGCGTGGCGGTGCTGCCCGGCAAGCTGACCGACTGCGAGAGCCGCGACCTTGGTCACAACGAGGTGTTTCTGGTCGAGGGTGACTCGGCCGGCGGCAGCGCCAAGATGGGCCGTGACAAGGAATGCCAGGCCATCCTGCCCTTGCGTGGCAAGGTGCTCAACACCTGGGAGGTCGAGCGCGATCGCCTGTTTGCCAACACCGAAATTCACGACATCGCGGTGGCCATCGGGGTCGACCCGCACGGGCCCAACGACAGCCCCGATCTGTCGGGCCTGCGCTACGGCAAGGTGTGCATCCTGTCGGACGCCGACGTGGACGGCTCGCACATCCAGGTGCTGCTGCTGACGCTGTTCTTTCGCCATTTCCCCAAGCTCATCGACGCCGGCCACGTGTATGTGGCGCGCCCGCCGCTGTTCCGGGTCGATGCCCCGGCGCGTGGCAAAAAGCCGGCCTCCAAGGTGTATGCGCTGGACGAGGGCGAGCTGGCCTCGATTCTGGACAAGCTGCGCAAGGAAGGCGTGCGTGAGGGCAGCTGGACCATCAGCCGCTTCAAGGGCCTGGGCGAGATGAACGCCGAGCAGTTGTGGGACACCACGCTCAACCCCGACACGCGCCGCCTGCTGCCGGTGCAGTTGGGCGACCAGAGCTTTGCCGACACCGAGGGCCTGATCACCAAGCTCATGGGCAAGGGCGAGGCCGCGGCGCGTCGCGAGCTCATGGAACTGCATGGCGATGCGGTCGAGATCGACATCTGAGCCGCGCCGTCTGGCCCGGCTGCTGCTGATCGCTGGGGGGCTGGCCGCCTCCTGGCTGGCGCCCGCCCGCGCGGAGGTGTGGGGCTATGTGGACCCCCACGGCACGCCCCATTTTGCGGCCGAGCGCCTGGATGATCGCTACGCGCTTTTCTACCGCGGCAATGCCGCCCAGGAGGGCGAGCCGGCCCGGGCCGACACGCCGCGCGCGGTGGCCGTGCCCACGCTGCAGCCCCGCCTGCTGGCTTTTTTCGAGGTGTCGCCGGGCTACAAGCGCGTCAAGCTGCAAATGCGCGAGGCGGCCCAGTTGCACCGGGTCGATTTCGAGTTGCTGCAGGCCTTGATCGCCACCGAGTCGGGCTTTGACGCCAATGTGGTGTCGCCGCGCGGGGCTGTGGGCCTGATGCAGGTGATGCCTCCGACCGCCGAGCAATACGGTGTGGTGGGTGACCCTCGCCAACCGATCGAGAAGCGACTGACCGACCCACGCATCAACCTGCAGGCCGGCACCCGCTACCTGCGTCATCTGCTGGACCTGTTCGACAACCGGCTCGACCTGGCCCTGGCCGCCTATAACGCGGGCGTCAGCGCGGTGCAGCGCGCCGGCCAGCAGGTGCCCAACATCCGTGAAACCCAGAACTACGTGCGCACCGTGACCCAGTTGTATGCGCTGCTCAAGCCGCCGCCTCAGGTGGCAGAGCAACGCCGCAGCCAGGCCCGGCCTCGCCTGGAGTGGCTGCCGGTGCCCGGCGGCGCCATCGGCCGCGCCAACATGATCGAACCCCGCCTTTCCCCGGGCCTGAACGAGTTGTCGTTCGCGCCCTCGCAACCGTCTGCCATCGAGACCCCATGAGTGATCAACCGACCCTAGATTTATCCACCGGCGAAAGCGATGACGGCCTGAGCTTGGCCAACTACGCCCAGCGCGCCTACCTGGAGTACGCCCTCAGTGTGGTCAAAGGCCGCGCCCTGCCCGATGTGTGCGATGGGCAAAAGCCCGTGCAGCGCCGCATTCTGTATTCCATGGACCGCATGGGCCTGGGCTTCAGTGGCAACACGGCGGCCAAGCCGGTCAAGTGCGCTCGCGTGGTCGGCGATGTGCTGGGCCGCTTCCACCCCCACGGCGACCAGGCCGCCTACGACGCCCTGGTGCGCATGGCGCAGGATTTCAACCAGCGCTACCCCTTGATCGACGGGCAGGGCAACTTCGGCAGCCGCGACGGCGATGGTGCCGCCGCCATGCGTTACACCGAGGCGCGCCTGTCCAAGATCACCAGCCTGCTGCTCGATGAGATCGACGAAGGCACGGTGGATTTCGTCCCCAACTACGATGGGTCGACCCAGGAGCCCACCCACCTGCCGGCGCGTCTGCCGTTTGCTCTGCTCAATGGTGCCAGCGGCATTGCCGTCGGCCTGGCCACCGAGATCCCCAGCCACAACCTGCGCGAAGTGGCCGACGCCTGCGTGGCCCTGATCCGCAACCCCCAGCTGAGCGAAGCCGAGCTGTTCACCCTGGTGCCAGGCCCCGACTACCCGGGCGGCGGCCAGATCATCAGCAGCAGCACGGACATTGCCGACGCCTACCGCGGCGGGCGCGGTTCGCTCAAGGTGCGCGCGCGCTGGAAGATCGAAGAGCTGGCCCGCGGCCAATGGCAACTGGTGGTGAACGAGCTGCCCCCCGGGGTCAGCAGCCAGCGCGTGCTCGAAGAAATCGAAGAGCTGACCAACCCCAAGGTCAAGGCTGGCAAGAAGGCCCTCACCCAGGAGCAGACCCAGCTCAAGGCCACGGTGCTGGCCGTGCTGGACGCGGTGCGCGACGAATCCAGCAAGGACGCGCCGGTGCGCCTGGTGTTCGAGCCCAAGACCAGCAAGATCAGCCAGCCCGAACTGATCACGAGCCTGCTGGCCCACACCAGCCTGGAGACCACTGCACCGATCAACCTGACCATGATCGGCCTTGATGGCCGTCCGGTGCAGAAATCGCTGCGCCAGATGTTCGAGGAGTGGATCGAGTTCCGCCAGGGCACCATCAAGCGTCGTTCGCAGCATCGCCTCGACAAGGTGCTGGACCGCATCCACATCCTGGAGGGGCGGCAGATCGTGCTGCTCAACATCGATGAGGTCATTGCCATCATCCGGCACAGCGACGAGCCCAAGGCCGCGTTGATCGCGCGCTTCAATCTGTCCGACCGACAGGCCGAAGACATTCTTGAAATCCGCTTGCGCCAACTGGCTCGACTGGAGGGCATCAAGATTGAGCAGGAGCTGTCGGAGTTGCGCGGCGAGCAGCAAAAACTGGAAGACATCCTGGCCAACCCCGGCTCGCTCAAGCGCTTGATGATCAAGGAGATCGAGGCCGATGCCAAGCAGTTTGCCGACCCGCGTCGCACCCTGATCCAGGCCGAAAAGCGTGCCGTGGCCGAAGTCAAGGTGATCGACGAGCCGGTCACCGTGGTGGTGTCTGAAAAGGGCTGGGTGCGGGCCCGCAATGGCCATGGGCATGAGCCTGGCAGCTTTGCCTTCAAGGCCGGTGACGGCTTGTACGGCACCTTCGAGTGCCGCACGGTCGATCTGCTGGTGGTCTTGGGCAGCAATGGGCGTGTGTACTCGGTCCCGGTGTCCACCTTGCCGGGCGCGCGGGGCGATGGCCAGCCCGTCACCACCCTGATCGAACTCGAAGCCGGAACCCAGCCGGCCCATTATTTCGCCGGGCCGGCCCAGGCCACGGTGCTGCTCAGCAGCTCGGGTGGTTATGGCTTCCTGGCCACGCTGGAGAACCTGGTCTCGCGCAACAAGAGTGGCAAGGCCTTTGTCACGCTGGGCGAGGGTGAGACGGTGTGCAAGCCCTCCCATGTGGCCCACAGCAGCGGCGCCCAGCCGCTGGCCCCCGCCACCCATGTGGTGTGCGCCTCGACCGGGGGGCGCATCCTGAGCTTCGAGATGGCCGAACTCAAGAACATGGAAAAGGGGGGCCGTGGCTTGATGCTGATCGATCTGGAACCCAAGGACACCCTGGCCGGTGCCGCGGCCTACACCCGCAGCATCCGCATCGCTGGCACGGGCCGCGGCGGCAAGGCCCGGGAGGAAACCCTGGAGATCCGCTCGCTCAACAACGCGCGGGCCTTGCGAGGTCGAAAAGGCAAAGCGGCCGACCTGGGTTTCAAGCCGGAAGTGATCACCAGAATCGAATGAAATTGTTATTTATCAATAAATTTCGATAAATATGATTACAATGACTGCTGTTAACAAGGTGTAAACCCCGATCTGCACCTTGGCATGGCCATCCGTTTGTTGCTTGGGTCTATGCTCACCAGGAGGTCGGCGCGTCGGACTCTGAGGAGCAGAACATGAAAATTGCCAATTTGAAGATGGCCACCAAGTTGTGGCTCGCGGTGGCCTTGATCATTGCTGCCTTGTTGGGCGTGATCGGCTTTGCGGCGTACCGCTCAGCGGCAGTCCAGGCTGAAAGCGATCGCCAGTCAGCCGCCTATGCGGCGCGCATCGACAAGGCCACGCGCTGGGCCGGCCTGACCCAGGCCAACTCGGCGCGCACCTATTCGGTGCTGTTGAGTTCGGACCCGGCGCTGGCCGTGGCTTTGAAAGAGGCCATTGCCAGCACGACGGCCCAGATCGGCGAGTTGCAAAAGGCCATTGAAGCCGTGGCCGACGAGCCTTCGGACAAGGCGCAACTGGCCAAGATCGCGGCCAGCCGCCAAGTGATGCTCGACTTGCGTGAGCAGGGGCGGCAACTGCGGGCTGCAGGGCAGGCCAATGAGGTGGCGGAGCTGGCCAACGGACGCTTCAAGGCGGCGCTGGCCGCGTACCTCGAAGACCTCGGCGGTTTTGTCACGCTACAGCACCAGCACGCCCAGGAAAGCCAGCAGAAGATCGCCGAGTCCCGCCTGCTGACCGTGAAGGTGGCTGCGGTGTGCATTGCCCTCATCGTGATCGCCATTCTGTGGGGTGCCTACGGCTTGATCCGCAGCATCGTGAAGCCCTTGAGCCAGGCCAATCGTCTCGCTGCACGCATTGCCGAAGGCGACTTGAGCACCACGCTGGAGACCGATCGGCAGGACGAGTTTGGCGAACTGTTGCGTTCGCTGGTGGCCATGAGCCAATCGCTGGCCCAGACCGTGGCGAGGGTGCGCCAGAGCACCGACAGCATTGCCCTGGCCAGCAGCGAGATTGCCGCCGGCAACAACGATCTGTCGATGCGCACCGAACAGACCTCGAGCAACCTGCAGCAAAGTGCGTCGGCACTCGACAACCTGACCAACACCGTGCAGCACAGCGCCCAATCGGCGCAGCAGGCCAGCAGCCTGGCGGCCAGCGCTTCGCTGGTGGCCGAAAAAGGCGGTGCCGTGGTGCAGCAGGTGGTCTCCACCATGGATGAGATCCAGACCAGCAGCAAACGCATCGCCGACATCATCGGCGTGATTGACGGGATTGCCTTCCAGACCAATATCCTGGCCCTCAACGCGGCTGTTGAAGCGGCCCGTGCCGGGGAGCAGGGCCGTGGCTTTGCCGTGGTGGCTGGCGAGGTGCGCAGCCTGGCCCAGCGCAGTGCCGAAGCCGCGCGTGAGATCAAAACCCTGATCAGTGCCTCGGTCGAACGGGTCGAGAACGGTACCCGGTTGGTCACCGATGCGGGCCAGACCATGGGCGACATCGTGAGCTCGGTGCGACGCGTCACCGACATGATCGGTGAGATCACGGCCGCGGCCAACGAGCAAAGCGGCGGCATCGCCCATGTGAACCAGGCGGTGGCCAGCCTGGACCAGATGACCCAGCAGAATGCCGCCCTGGTGGAGCAAAGTGCGGCCGCCGCGCAAAGCCTGCGTGAGCAGGCCGAGCAACTGGCCCAGGTGGTGGGCACCTTCAAGATGGCTGGGCACGGTGGTGCCAGCCTGGCGCCGATGCGAAGCGCGCCAGCCAGGGCACCCCTGCCTCAGCCCGCCAAGCCCGTGGCCCGATCGACCCCGGCGCCGGCCTTGTCGGCGGTCAAGACCGCAAAGGCCCCGGCGCCCGCGGCGCCCCGCATTGCCTCGGCTCCGGCCGCCGGTGCTCAGGATGATTGGGAAAGCTTTTGAGCGACTGTCGCGGTCACCGGCTCCCTGCTTGAAAGTGCAAGACAAAAAGCCCGGCGATGCCGGGCTTTTTGTATGGGGCACCAGAGTTTGCGCTTACTCGATCTCGGCAATCAGTTCGATCTCGACGCAGGCACCCATCGGGATCTGGGCCACGCCAAAGGCGCTGCGGGCGTGGGCGCCGCGCTCGCTGCCGAACACTTCACCCAGCAGCTCGCTGGCGCCATTGGTGACCAGGTGCTGCTCGGTGAAATCGGGGCTGGAGTTGACCAGGCTCATCACCTTGACGATGCGCTTGACCTTGTTCAGGTCACCCACGGCGGCGTGCAGGGTGCCCATCAGGTCGATGGCCACGGCACGGGCAGCGGCCTTGCCTTCTTCGGTGGCCATGTTGCGGCCGAACTGTCCGACCCAGGGCTTGCCGTCCTTCTTGGCGATGTGGCCCGAGAGGAAGACCAGATTGCCGGTCTGGGCAAAGGGCACATAGGCCGCAGCCGGGGCGGCCACGGGCGGCAGTTGGATGTTCAGCGCTTGCAGCTTGTCGTAAATGCTCATGGAAAGGCGTCCTGAAAAGGGTTGGGCGGGCCGGCCGAAGCCGAAAGACGCATTGTGCCGCCTTGCCGCCGCAGCCGTGCCGTGAGCCGCCCTTCTGGGGCTTGAAAAGAAGTGATTGAATTTCTAAGAACGTGCAGACGATTTGTCGCGAGTTCATGCGAGATCGAAAGCACCCTCCAAGGGCTCCACGGTCACGGCCACGTTCAAACGGTGGTTGGCCCCGCCATGGATCACCCCGCGCATGGGCGACACGTCGGCATAGTCGCGGCCGATGGCCAGGGTCACGTAGTCTTCGCCCGGAGAACGGTTGTTGGTGGGGTCGAAATCGAACCATTGGCCGAGCCCACCATCCTCGCCGGGTGAGTACACCGCCACCCAGGCATGGGAGGCGTCGCTGCCCACCAGGCGCGGCTGGCCCGGCGGCGGGGTGGTCAGCAGATAGCCGCTCACATAGCGGGCCGGCAGGCCCAGGCCGCGCAGGCAGGCGATCATGATGTGCGCGAAATCCTGGCACACGCCCTTGCGCTGGGCCAGGGCCTCGACGGCCGGCGTGTTGATCTCGGTGCTGTTGGAGGCGTAGGTGAAGTCTTCAAAGATGCGCTGCATCAGCGATTGAGCCCCATCGAGCACACTGACGCCGGCTCCGAAGCTGGGGCGGGCGTAGGTCAGAAAATCGTCGTGCCGCGGCACATAGACCGATGGAAACACGAATTCGGCGGCTGGGTCGTAGCGGCCACCGGCACGGTAGCGGAAGCGTTCGCGCACCTGTTCCCAGGGCAGGCTGCCGTCCGGCCCCAGGGGCGGCTGTGGCGGCTCGCGGGTCTCGACCACGCTGTGGGCGAGCACGCACAATTCGGCATGGGCCGTCTGCAACGAGAAAAAGGCACGCGCATTGCCGAACACATCACGGGTCTCGCTGGTTTGCGCGGCTTCAGGCTCAATGGCCAGCCGATGGCTGACCAGGGTCTGGGTGGCCGTCTGCAGCGGCTTCAGATGCGCCATGTGCTGCGCGGTTTCCACTTGGGGGCTGTAGTCGTAGCGGGTCTCGTGGGTGATGCCGAGTCGCATGGCTTCAGGCTCCCAGGCTTTGCCGTGCTTCGCCCGAGTGGGTGAAGTACTGGGCGCTGATCTCGTCGGAGATGTTGTAGGCCGAACTGGTGCACAGGGCCAGCAGCTCGGCCAGCGGTGGCTGGGTCTCGCTGGGCGCAGGGTGGGGCTCTTCGCTGCACAGCTGTTCCAGGCTCCAGATGTCGGGGTTGGGGATCAGCAGTGACAGCGTGCTCAACTGGCCCGGCGCACTGCCGGCCAGGCGGGCCAGACGTCCGCGCAGGGTCTGGGCCACCCAGGCCAGCGAGCGGGGGTTGTCGCGGTCCATCACCAGCAGGTCGAGCAGGGCAGGCAACTCGCGGCTTTGCTGGAACTGGGCGTGGAAGGTGATGGTGCTGTCGAACAGGGCCAGCGTGGCCTCAAAGCCGGCATCGTCGTGCAGGGCGCCGGCCTTGAGGCCCAGCGACAGCGCCGACGCCAGGAAGGCCAGGCGTTCGATGTGGCGCCCGATGGACAGCAGGCGCCAGCCGTCATCGCGGGTCATCCGGTCGGTCTGGCCCCCGGTGATGGCCGCCAGGTGCCCGCTGGTGATCTCCAGGGTCTGAAGCGCATCCGTCGATCCCATGGCGCCTGTGGATGCCGCTGCCTTGCATCGGCTGAAGAATTCGTCTTCGGCCTGCATGATCACGTTCCAGTGTTCTTGCGACAGCCGCTCGCGCACGGCCGAGGCCGACTGGCGCAAGGCGCGCAGGTTGAAACCCACGCTGCTGGCATGGCTGGTCTTGTCCAGGCCATCGATCAGCGAGCGCTCGAACACGCGGCGGGCCTGGGTGGCGGGCGGCACACTGGGCAGCACCAGGCCACCGAACACGGCCATGTCGCTGAGCCAGGCCAGCAAGGGTTGGGCGGATTGGTCGTCGCCGTTCAGACAGGCCAGCGTGAGCCGGGCCAGGCGCAAGGTGTTCTCGGTTCGTTCGGTGTAACGGCCCAGCCAGAACAGGTTCTCGGCCGCCCGGCTGGTGACCAGGCGCTTGCGTTGCACCACGGCGGCCACGCCAGGGTGGGGGTTGAGCAGGCTGGTGCTGTCCACGCGCCCCTCGGTCTGCACCCACACGTCGGCACTGCTGCCGCCGCGTTGCATCGAGGCAATCTCGGCATTGGCACTGGCAATGCGGGCCATGCCGCCTGGCAACACCTGCCAGGAGCCCGGCCCATCGGCGACCGCGAAGACGCGCAGCATCACCGAGCGGCGGGCCAGCCGGCCCTGGCCCTTGACCTGGCGCCACACCGGCATCTGCGACAGAGGCAGGCGCTGCTGTACCGTGTGCTCGTCGCTCTGGCGCAGGATGCGGCCTGCCCATTCATCGAGCTGGCGCTGCGACAACGTGGGACCCGACACCGATTCGAACCAGTGCCGGCCGGCGCTGGCCGGGTAGGTGGGCTTGATCACCGACTCACTCAGCAGGGGCAACACCTCTTCGAGGGCTGCGCGCTCGCCGCACCACCAGGTGGGCAGGGCGGGCAGTTGCAGTTCTTCGTTGAGGAGATGCCGCGCCAGGGCGGGCAGAAAGCCCAGCAAGGCGGGGGATTCAAGGAAGGCCGAGCCCGGGGTGTTGGCCACCAGCACGTGGCCGGCGCGGATCGCCTGCAACAGGCCAGGCACGCCCAGGGTGGAGTCGGGACGCAGTTCCAGCGGGTCGAGGAACTCGTCGTCCAGCCGTTTGAGCAGGCCATGCACGGGCTTGAGGCCCTGCAGGGTCTTGAGGTAAAGGCGCTGATCGCGCACCGTCAGGTCGCTGCCTTCGACCAGGGTCAGGCCCAGGTAGCGCGCCAGGTAGGCGTGCTCGAAATAGGTTTCGTTGTACGGGCCCGGGGTCAGCAGGGCGATGTGCGAGTCGGCACCGGCCGGGCTCATGGCCTTCAGGCCTTCGATCAGCGCGCGGTAGGTGGCCGCCAGGCGCTGCACGTGCATGGCCTCGAAGGCCTGGGGGAACTGGCGCGACACGGCCAGCCGGTTTTCCAGGAGGTAGCCCAGACCTGAAGGCGCCTGGGTGCGCTGAGACACCACCCACCAGTTGCCGTCGGGGCCACGGGCCAGGTCAAAAGCGGCGATGTGCAGGTGGCTGCCCCCCACGGGTTTGACGCCTTTCATGGCGCGCAGATAGCCCGGATGCCCTTGCACCAGCGCGGCGGGCAGCAGGCCGCTGGACAGCAGGTGCTGCGGGCCGTAGACGTCAGCCATCACGCGATCAAGCACGCGCACGCGTTGCAACACGCCGGCTTCGATCTGTTGCCAGCTTTCGGGGCTGATGATCAGCGGAAACAGGTCCAGCGACCAGGGCCGTTGGGGGCCCGAGGCGTCGGCATAGACGTTGTAGGTGACGCCGTTGTCCCGGATCTGTCGCTTGAGGCTGGCCTCGCGGTGGTCCAGGTCGGCCAGCCCTTCACTGCCCAGGTGCTTGAAGAAGTCGCTCCAGGGGCCGGTGAAGCCGGGGGCTGCGCCGCCGTCGGCCGCTTCGGCCGCCGTGGCTTCTTCGCCGCGCAATTCGTCGTAATGGCCTTGGGTGGCGGGTAGCACCAGATCACGCGCCTGCTGGGGCGGGCGCGTGTCAGAGGGCTCGGACGAGAGGGGGGAGGTCGGTTCCACGGGCGTCATTGTCCCATGAGCGGCTTGTTGACCTGATGCAAGTCATGAAACCGTCATGCTGTTGAGGCAGGACGATTTCACGAAACACCAGGCCAGCTCAGCGCCGCAGGTCGAGCGTGAAGGGGAACTCACGGCTGCCCGGCACGCCCACGGTGGCTTCGGGCACCTGCAGGGTGCCCGGGGTGTGGCCCATGCGGAAGAAGCGCGACAGGCGGCGGCTTTCGGCCTCGTAGGCGTTGACCGGGAAGGTCACGTAATTGCGCCCGCCCGGGTGGGCCACGTGGTACTGGCAGCCCCCAACCGAGCGTTTCATCCAGCTGTCGACAATGTCGAACACCAGGGGCGCATGCACGCCGATGCTGGGGTGCAGGGCCGAAGGTGGGTTCCAGGCCTTGTAACGCACGCTGGCGACAAATTCGCCCTCGATGCCGGTGGGCTGCAGCGGCAGCGGTCGGCCATTGACGGTGACCACATGGCGCGCATCGTTGAAGCCGCTCACATGCACCTCGATGCGTTCCAGTGACGAGTCGACGTAGCGCACCGTGCCGCCGGCCGAGCCCTCCTCGCCCATCACGTGCCAGGGTTCCAGCGCGTTGCGCAGTGTCAGCTCGATGCCCATGGACTGCACGTTGCCGACCAGCGGGAAGCGGAACTCGAAATGCGGGGCAAACCAGGCGTCGTCGAAGGCGTAGCCCGCCTGGCGCATCTCGGCCATCACGTCGTTGAAGTCCTGCCGCACGAAGGTGGGCAGCAGCCAGCGGTCGTGCAACTGGGTGCCCCAGCGGGTGACGGGCGCCTTGTAGGGCTGCTTCCAGAAGCGGGCGATCAGGGCGCGCAGCAGCAGTTGCTGGGCAATGCTCATGCGGGCGTGCGGCGGCATTTCGAAGGCCCGCAGTTCCAGCAGGCCGAGCCGGCCGGTGCTGCTGTCGGGCGAGTACATCTTGTCGATGCAGAACTCGCTGCGGTGGGTGTTGCCGGTGACGTCGACCAGGATGTTGCGCAGGGTGCGGTCCACCAGCCAGGGCGGCATGTCCTGGCCGTACAGCTCGCGGTTGCGCTCGATCTCGCGCAGCGCGATCTCGAGTTCGTAGAGCTGGTCATTGCGGGCTTCGTCCACGCGCGGGGCCTGGCTGGTTGGGCCGATGAACATGCCCGAGAACAGGTAGCTCAGCGAGGGGTGGTTGTGCCAGTAAAGGATCAGGCTGGCCAGCAGCTCAGGCTTGCGCAGGAAGGGGCTGTCGGCCGGCGTGGCGCCGCCCAGTACAAAGTGGTTGCCGCCCCCGGTGCCCGTGTGCCGACCGTCGGTCATGAACTTCTCGGCCGTCAGGCGCGACTCGAAGGCCGCTTGGTACAGGAACTCGGTGTGCTGCACCAATTGTTTCCAGTTGTGCGCCGGGTGGATGTTCACCTCGATGACCCCCGGGTCCGGGGTGACCTGCAGCAGCTTCAGGCGCGGGTCGCGTGGTGGCGGGTAGCCCTCCAGCACGATCTGAACGCCCAGTTCTTCGGCTGTGGCCTCGATGGCGGCCAACAGGTCCAGGTAGTCTTCCAGCCGCGAAAGCGGGGGCATGAAGATGTACAGAAGGCTCGATTTGACGCTGGCCGCCTCAACCTTGGGGCCGTTGGCGCGCGCCGGGTTGCGCGCCTCGACACACAGGGCAGTGCGGGTGATCCAGTGGGCCGAGGTACCACGGGCGGGCGCCAAGTCCCATCGGCCGGGTTGGGGTTGGCCGGGCTGGGTGGCGGCGTCGCCATCGCCCTGGCCGTTCTGGCCCCCTGGGCCGGTGCCGAGGCCCTGGACGCGGCGCTGGGCTTCGCCCGGGCTGGCCGTGCCCGCGATGTAGGGCACGCCGCGCAGGTCGGTGCTGCCGCTGGCGTAGCGGCTGTGCAGGGCCTGGGCAGCCGGCAGGGCGGAGCGCGGGGCCATCGGGTCGGTCTCGACCATGTAGGGGTACTCGGCGCTGCTGACCCAGGGCAGGGAGTCCAGGGGCAGGCGGTAGCCCATGGGCGAATCGCCCGGGATCAGGTACATGCGCTCGTCGCGGAAGAACCACGGGCCGGTCTGCCAGCGCGGGCCGACCATGGCCGGGTTGTCGGCGTCGGGGTTCACATCCAGTGGCAGCACATAGCCCACCACCGAGTCAAGCTTCTGATCGAACACGCGGCGCAGGCGCACGCGCTCCATCTCGTCGTCGAGCTTGGAGTTGAAGGGGTCGACGTTGACGGGCAGGCGGCGCTCGCGCCACAGGTAGTACCAGGTGTCTTCGTAGCCCGCTTCGATGTACTGGTCGGTCATGCCCAACTTGCCGGCCAGGGTGCTGGTGAAGCGCTGGGCGTCGGCGGCGGTGTAGTGGGCCGTGACACGTTCGTCGGCGAACAGGGCCGGGTTGTTCCAGACCGGCTGGCCATCTGCCCGCCAGCAGATCGACAGGGCCCAGCGCGGCAACTGCTCACCCGGGTACCACTTGCCCTGGCCAAAGTGCAGGAAGCCGCCCTGGCCATATTCGTCACGCAGCCTGTGCACCAGCTCGGTGGCGTAGGCGCGCTTGGTGGGGCCCAAGGCGTCGGTGTTCCATTCGGCGCCTTCGCGGTCGTCGGTGGCCACATAGGTGGGCTCGCCGCCCTGGGTCAGGCGCACATCGCCCGCCACCAGTTCGGCATCCACCGCTTCGCCCAGGGCCAGCACGCGGGCCCATTGTTCGTCGGTGTAGGGCATGGTGACACGCGGCGATTCGTAGATGCGCGTGACTTCCATGTGGTGGCTGAACTCGACTTCACACTTGTCGACCGCCCCTTCAACGGGGGCGGCCCCCGAGGGCTGCGGCGTGCAGGCCAGCGGAATGTGGCCCTCGCCGGCCAGCAGACCCGAGGTGGGGTCCAGGCCGATCCAGCCGGCGCCGGGCAGGTAGACCTCGCACCAGGCGTGCAGGTCGGTGAAGTCGACTTCGGTGCCGCTGGGGCCGTCGAGCGCCTTCACGTCGGGCTTGAGCTGGATCAGGTAGCCCGACACAAAACGGGCCGCCAGGCCGCAGTGGCGCATCAATTGCACCAGCAGCCAGCCTGAATCACGGCAGGAGCCCGAGGCATTGCCGAGGGTTTCCTCAGGCGTTTGCACACCGGGTTCCATGCGGATCAGGTAGCGGATGTCGTTTTGCAGCTTCTGGTTCAGGCGCACCAGAAAGTCGATGGTCCGGCATTCGCTGCGGTCGATTTCGGCCAGGTATTTCTTCAGCAGCGGTGTCGGGGGCTCGGTGGCGAGGTAGGGCGCCAGTTCCTGCTTGACCAGCTCCTCATACTGGAACGGGAAGTTCTCGGCCGCAGGCTCCAGAAAAAAGTCGAAGGGGTTGTACACCGCCATCTCGACCACCAGATCGACCGTGACCTTGAATTCTGTGGTGGGGTTGGGGAAGACCAGGCGGGCCTGGTAATTGGCAAACGGGTCTTGCTGCCAGTTGATGAAATGGTTTTCGGGTTCGATGCGCAGCGAGTAGGAAATGACCTTGCTGCGGCAGTGCGGTGCCGGGCGCAGGCGGACCACCTGGGGGCCCAGGTTGACGGGCCGGTCATAGCGGTAGTGGGTGACGTGGTTCAGTGCAGCGTGGATCGACATTCGTCTTGTCTCTCTGGCAAAAGTGCCGGGAAACGGCCGCCTCGGGTTGGCAGCCTCTAAGAGCCTGTTCAATGTCTCGCACGGACCGAGGGAGACATTGAACAGGCTCTAAGCTCATCCTAGCAAGAGCCGCGCCACTGTGTGTGTCAATTCGACGGTGCCGGGTCACTTCTTTGAGTTTGATGCAATCCGGTCACCACAGTTTCCCGTGAGGGCAGGACCGGCGGCCCGACCGAGTGCACCGAGGGGGCCGCAAATGCACGGGGACCCCCTGTGACCCCGGTGGGCTGCCGGTGGTCGTCCCTAGGATGCTTGATGAACTGGATTTCCCGGCGTGAGTCAGCGTCGTTGCACCTGAGCCGCGAGGCCGGCGCGCGCTGGCGTCTGCCCTGGCGGGCTTGGGGGGTGTTGGGGCTGGGGGTCCTGGCCGGAACCCTGCTGCAGGTGCAGCAAGGCCGGCTGTCAGCCTCTGGCGTGTATGTTGCGGTGCTGTTCTTCGGGCTGCTCGGCTTGCTTGGCGTGGCCTGGGGCCGACGCCGTGCCGCCGTGGCGTCCCCGGCCCGGCTGGCGCTGGTGGCGGCCCTGGCGGGGGCCGTGGCCTGGGGCGGCGCGGGCTTGCGGGCGGCTCAGTTGCTGCAGCAGGCGCTGGCGCCTGAGCTGGAGGGGCGGGATCTGGTGCTGGTGGGACAGGTGGCCAGCCTGCCGCAGGCGGGGCCCTGGGGTTGGCGCTTTGTCCTGCGGGTTGAATCCGCTGCACTGCAGGGGCAACCCGTGGCGTTGCCGCCCGACCTGTTGTTGGGTTGGAACCCGCTGCAACACCCCGCCAGCCCCCCAGGTGCGGACGAGGAGGGTGAGCGCGATCTGGTCGAGGGGCTGATGGGCGGTGTCGTTGCGGCCTCAGGCCTGGCCGTCGCCGCGCCCGAGGCCCCGGTGCCGGGCCAGCGCTGGCGTTTCACGGTGCGGCTCAAGCGCGTGCATGGTGCGCGAAACCCGGGGGGCTTTGATCATGAACTCTGGCTGTGGGAGCAAGGCATCCTGGCCTCGGGCTGGGTGCGCGCCCGCACGGCTGCGCAGGCGCCACGCCTGCTGGCCGTGACCGCGGCCTACCCGGTCGAACGGTTGCGGCTGCGAGTGCGTGAGGCCATCGTGAGCACCTTGGGCGCTGCGGCCGACCCCGGAACCGGCGCCGGGGTGGTGGTGGCGCTGGTCACCGGGGACCAGCGATCCATCCGCCGCGAGGATTGGTTGCTGTTCCGGCAGACCGGCGTGGCGCATTTGATGAGCATTTCGGGCTTGCACATCACCCTGCTGGCCTGGCTGTCGGCGCGGGTTCTGGCCTGGCTCTGGCGCCAGACTGCGCGTTGGCCTGGCGCCTGGGGGCGGGGCTGCCTGTGGTGTCCGGCGCCGGTGCTGGGGCGCTGGGCTGGCCTGCTGGTGGCGCTGTGTTATGCGGTCTTCTGTGGGTGGGGGATTCCGGCCCAGCGCACCGTGGGCATGCTGGCGCTGGTCTGTGCGTTGCAGTCGGGGGGGCGCCGCTGGCCCTGGCCCGCGCTTTGGTCGGTGATGGTGGCGGGTGTCTTGCTGTGGGACCCGTGGGCCTGCCTGCAGCCGGGCTTCTGGCTCAGCTTTGTGGCAGTAGGCGTCCTGTTTGCCACGGATGTCGGGCGCCCCACCTCCTCGAAGGTGGCGGCCACGGCGCTGTCTCTCAGGGCGCTGAGGCCCCTGTTGGGTCTGCTGCGCGAGCAGGGCGTACTGGGCCTGGCCCTGGCGCCGCTGAGTCTCCTGCTGTTTGGTCAGGTGTCGGTGGTCGGCTTGGTGGCCAACCTGGTGGCGGTGCCGTGGGTGACGGCGGTGGTCACGCCGCTGGCCCTGCTGGGCTGCCTGCTGCCGCCCCTGTGGTGGCTGGCGCAGCAGGCGCTGCAACTGTTGCTGTGGGCCTTGCAGTGGATGGCGCAATGGCCTGGCGCGACGTGGTCGACGGCTGTGGCACCGGTTTGGGCGGTCCTGGCGGGCGGGTTGGGTGGCCTCCTGTGTGTCGGCCCCTGGCCTCCGGCCTGGCGCTGTCTGGGGCTGCCCTTGCTGGTGCCGGTGTTGCTGTGGCAGCCGGGCGCCCCAGCACCGGGGCGTTTTGACCTGCTGGCCGTTGACGTGGGGCAGGGCACCGCCGTGTGGTTGCGCACGGCCACTCGGAGCCTTCTGTATGACGCGGGGCCCCGGTACTCCCTCGACAGTGATGCGGGCGAGCGGGTCCTGGTGCCGCTGTTGCGGGCGCAGGGCGCTGACCTGAGCACTTTGGTGCTCAGCCACCGCGACACCGATCACACCGGTGGGGCTTCGGCGGTGCTGCAGGCCTACCCAGAAGCCCACTTGAGGGCCACCTGGAGCGGGTTGACCGCCTGGGCAGGGCGCCCGGCACAAGCCTGTGTCGCCGGTGAGCGCTGGCAATGGGATGGCGTGGGCTTTGAAGTGCTGCACCCTGCTGCAGCAGACGTGGTGCCGGGGGCGCGCAGCAATGCCCTGAGTTGCGTGCTGCGCGTGCAGGACGCGCAGGGCCAGACCGCCTTGCTGTCCGGCGACATCGAGCGGGATCAGGAGCGCGCCCTGCTGGCGCGCGGGGCACCCTTGAAGGCCGATTTCCTGTTGGTACCGCACCACGGCAGCACCACGTCCTCCAGTGAAGAGTTCCTGCGGGCTGTGCAGCCCTCGGTGGCGGTGGCCCAGGCCGGTTACCGCAATCGCTTCGGTCACCCGGCCACGCGGGTGGTGGACCGATATGCCGGGCTGAACATCGCCTGGGCAGCCACCCCTGAATGTGGGGCCGTGCATTGGTCCAGCAGCCATCCGGATCGCTGGACCTGCCAGCGGGTGCTGGATCGCCGCTACTGGCAGTGGCCGCAGTTACCTTGATGTGGAAAATTTTCGTTTTGGATCAGCGCTGTGCACAAAACAAGTGCAGATTGGGCCCGGAAATTGCTATGCTGAAAGCAGGAGATGGTCCATGCTGAAATTTGACGAGATGTACACCCGTTTGCCCATCGCGGGCAGCCCCGTGCGAACCCACTACGAGGCGTATGAGCGTTGGCTGGCCCGACAGCCGGCCGAGATGATGAAGGCCCGTCGCGAAGAAGCAGAGATGATCTTCCGCCGTGTGGGCATCACCTTCGCGGTCTATGGCGCCAAGGATGAGGATGGTGCAGGCACCGAGCGCCTGATCCCCTTCGACTTGATTCCGCGCATCATCCCGGCGCACGAATGGCAGTCGATGGAAAAAGGGCTGGTCCAGCGGGTCACCGCGCTGAACCGCTTCATCCACGATGTCTACCATGATCAGGACATCATCCGTGCCGGTGTCATCCCGGCCGATCAGATTCTCAACAACGCGCAGTTCCGCAGCGTGATGATGGGCGTCGATGTGCCCAACAACATCTACTCGCAGATCTCGGGCATCGACATCGTGCGGGCCCCCAATGCCAATGGCGACGGCGAGTACTACGTGCTCGAAGACAACCTGCGCGTGCCCAGCGGCGTGAGCTACATGCTCGAAGACCGCAAGATGATGATGCGGCTGTTCCCCGACCTGTTCAGCCAGCACCGGGTGGCCCCGGTGGCGCATTACCCCGACCTGCTGCTGGAAACCTTGCGCGCCTCGGCACCTCCGGCCACGGCCGAGCCGACCGTGGTGGTGCTGACCCCTGGCATGTACAACAGTGCCTATTTCGAGCATGCCTTCCTGGCCCAGCAGATGGGCGTTGAGCTGGTCGAGGGGCAGGACCTGCTGGTGAAGGACGACTTCGTGTGGATGCGCACCACGCGTGGCCTCAAGCGGGTGGATGTGATCTACCGCCGGGTGGACGACGATTTCCTCGACCCGCAGGTGTTCCGCCCCACGTCCACGCTGGGCTGTGCCGGGCTCATGAACGCCTACCGTGCCGGCAACGTGGCGATCTGCAATGCCGTGGGCACGGGCGTGGCCGACGACAAGTCGATCTACCCCTACGTGCCCAAGATGATCGAGTTCTACCTGGGCGAAAAGCCGATCCTGAACAACGTGCCCACCTACATGTGCCGCAACAAGGACGAGTTGCAGTACACCCTGGACAACCTCAAGGACCTGGTGGTCAAGGAAGTGCACGGTGCCGGCGGCTACGGCATGCTGGTCGGCCCTGCCTCGACCAAGGCCGAGATCGAAGAGTTCCGCGCCGCGGTGCTGGCCAACCCCAGTGGTTACATCGCCCAGCCCACGCTCAGCCTGTCGAGCTGCCCGACCTTCGTCGAGTCCGGCATCGCGCCGCGCCACATCGATCTGCGGCCCTTTGTGCTGTCGGGCAAGACGGTGCAGATGGTGCCCGGTGGCCTGACCCGCGTGGCCTTGAAGGAGGGCTCTCTGGTGGTCAACTCGTCACAGGGCGGGGGCACCAAGGACACCTGGATTCTGGAAGTTTGAGAGGGGATATTGAATGCTGTCGAGAACCGCTGACCATTTGTTCTGGATGTCCCGTTATACCGAGCGTGCTGAAAAGCAGGCCGCAGGCATGCTTTCTACAAAATGCAGCCGGGCGCGCAGCGCCTGCGGTGTTTGAGGCTTAGGAGTCACTGAATGTTGTCAAGAACCGCTGATCATTTGTTCTGGATGTCTCGTTATACCGAGTGTGCCGAAAAGCAGGCCGCAGGCATGCTTTCTACAAAATGCAGCCGGGCGCGCAGCGCCTGCGGTGTTTGAGGCTTAGGAGTCACTGAATGTTGTCAAGAACCGCTGATCATTTGTTCTGGATGTCTCGTTATACCGAGCGTGCCGAAAACACCGCCCGGATGCTGGACGTGAACTACCAGACCTCTCTGTTGCCCCAGTCGGCCGCCGTGGCCCAGGTGGGTTGGCAGGGCCTGCTGTCCATCAGCGAGTTGTTGCCGTCCTACCAGGCTTTGTATGGCGAGGTGACGCCTGCTCGCGTGCTGGAGTTCATGGTGAAGGATGAGGACAACCCCTCGTCGATCATGTCCTGTCTGCGTGCGGCGCGCGAGAACGCCCGTGCGGTGCGCGGTTCTCTCACCACCGAGGCCTGGGAGATCCAGAACCAGACTTGGCTGGAGGTCAACCGCATGTTGCGCCAGGGCGATTTCGAGCGCGATCCGGGTCAGTTCTTCGAGTGGGTGAAGTTTCGATCCCACCTGTCTCGCGGTGTGACCGTGGGCACCATGTTGATGGACGAGGCGCTGCATTTCATGCGCCTGGGCACCTTCCTGGAGCGAGCCGACAACACGGCGCGTCTGGTCGATGTGAAGTTCCATGCCGTGCAGAGCGATTTTTTCGGCGCGGCCAGCGAGAAGGATCAGGAGTACGACTTCTACCACTGGAGCGCGATCCTGCGCAGCGTGTCGGCCTTCGAGATCTACCGCAAGGTGTACCGCGACGTGATCAAGCCCGAGCGGGTGGCCGAACTGCTGATTCTGCGTGCTGACATGCCACGCTCCCTGCATGCCAGCCTCAATGAGGTGGTGCACAACCTGGAGATGGTGTCCAACGACCAGTCGGACGAGACGCTGCGCCGTGCGGGCAAGCTGCGGGCTGATCTGCAATATGCCCGCATCGACGAGATCCTGGCCACCGGTCTGCACGCCTTCCTGACCCAGTTCCTGGACCGGGTCAATGAACTGGGTGGGCGCATCAGCCGAGACTTCCTGATCCCGGCAGCGGCCTGAGGGGCTTCGCCGTCAGGCCCTGGGCCCTTGAGCAGGCCCTGGGCCCCAGCGTGGCCGAAGTGCATCGCAGGAAGGTATCTGAGGTCATGGCGCCGTTCTTGGCACAGGAGGTTCGTGGGTGAGACTGTTGAAGCCCTTGATTGGCTGGCTGGGGCGTTTGAGCGTCGGGCGCAAGCTCACCCTGATTTACCTGCTGGATCTGACCGCGGTGATCTATGTGTCGGGCATCCTGATCCACGAGAAGTACCTCGCGATTGACTTCGCCCGCAAAGAGATCGTGGGCACCCGCTACAGCGTTGCGGTGCGTGACCTGTTGCTGCCGCCTTTCCGTGATGCGGCGCCCGGGAATCAGGCCGCCGCTGTTGAGCCCGCTGACACTCGCCAGGCCCGGCAAGGGCTGCTGGACGAGTTGCGCCAGCAGCACGATGAGTCGCTGGGGGCCGCTGAACTCAGCGCAGCCTGGGTGAAGGCGCTCGCGGCGGCCCAGGCCCAGCCTGAAACGCGCAAGCTGCTGGGGGCCGTGGCCCGCCAGGGGCGTGAGCTGCTGACCATGGTAGGCAACCAGTCCAACCTCATCCTGGACCCCGATCTGGACAGCTATTACGCCATGTCGCTCGGGGTTTTGAGATTTCCCGAATTGCTGGAGGTGCTGTACGACACGGCGCAAGCCCTTGATGGCGTCTCTGAGCAGGCACTTCGCTCGGGCCGACGGCGCACCGAGTTGTTGATCCTGGCCGGGCGACTGGATGCGGTCTCGCTGGGGGTCGCCGCAGACTACCAACAGGCGCTGGCGGCTGGCCAGTTGCCCTTGCGGCAGGCTTTGGGCGATTCGCCCGCGCAGCTTCAGCAGCAATTGCAGGCCCTGTTGGCGGTGGTGCGAGCGCTGTCTGACGACAGCGGCCCGCCGCCTCCTGATCTGGCGGCTTTCCGCGACGGCTATGGTCAGACCCTGCTGCGGCTGGATCAGGCCTGGGCCCAGGTGCTGGGCGCGCTGGACGCCATGCTTCACAAGCGCGTCGAGGCCTTGTTCCTGCGCATGTGGCTGCACCTGGGCACGGCCTTGTTGCTGCTGGGCTGCATCCTGAGCCTGGTCTACACCGTGGCGCGTCTGATCTCTCACCCGCTGCGTCACCTGGCCGAGGTGGCTGACGAGGTGAGTCGCACTGGCGATCACAGCCAGCGAGCGCTCTGGCACAGCCGCGACGAGATCGGGCAATTGGTGACGGCCTTCAATGACATGCTGGCGCAGCTGGATCGCGAGCGCCTGACGCAGCAGGAACTGGCGGCCAGTGCTCGCGCGGCCCAGACCCAGCACGACATGGTGGAAGCGATTCCCATCGCCATGGTGGTGACATCCGTGCCTCGGCATCAGGTGCTGCATGCCAACGCACCTGCGCAGCCCTGGTTGGCCGGCCGCAGCGAAGACCCCTGGGCCACCGGGCTCGAACCAGGTGTGCGGGCCCGCTTCTTCCAGCGCCTCGCTGATCAGGGGGCGGTGGACGAGTTCGAGGTGCGTTGGCTGGGCGGCGAGACGCCGTCCTGGGCCGTGCTGTCGGCGCGGCGCCTGCAGTTCCAGGGGCAGGATGCGGTGCTGACGGCCTTCACGCCGATCAACATGCTCAAGCTCATGGAGCAGCGCCTGGAGCTGTGGGCCAAGGTGTTCGAGGCCTCGTCCGAAAGCATCATCATCATGGATGAGCGCCAGCGCATCCTGAGCGTCAACAAGGCCTTCTGCCGCAGCACCTATTACGACTACTACGAGGTGATCGGGGAACAGCTCAGTCAGTTGATCCTGCCCGGCGAGGTGGAGCACTGGCCCGCCAGCCTGCCTGCCTTGCTGGGTGACCGCGATGCCTGGCAGGGCGAGGTGCATTTCCGTCGGCGCTCGGGCGAAAGCTATCCGGCCTGGCTGATGATTTCGGCGGTGCGCGACGCCTCGCGCCAGGGCGAGGTGTCGCACTACATCGGGATCTCGGTCGACATCACCGACCGCAAGCGCACCGAGGCGCGTGTGCAGTTCCTGGCCGAGCACGATGTGCTCACCGAACTGCCCAACCGTTCTCTGTGCATCACCCGGCTGGGTGAGGCCCTGAGCGCTGCCCAACAGTCGGGTGGGCGAGTGGCGGTGCTGTTCATCGATCTGGACCGGTTCAAAAACATCAACGATTCGCTGGGGCATCACATCGGAGACGGTTTGTTGCGTTCCGTGGCCCATCGCCTGACCCAGGCTGTGCGCGGTGGCGACACCGTGAGCCGTCTAGGGGGGGACGAGTTTGTGGTCATCATGCAAGGCGTGGCCGACGGCGACGAGGTGCGTTCGGTGGTCGAGCGCCGCCTGATCCCGCTGATCCGCCAGGCGCACCCGGTGGAGGGGCACAGCCTGCAGGTGTCCTGCAGCGTGGGCATGGCCATCTACCCCGATGACAGCACCGATCTGGACGAGTTGATGCGACAGGCCGATGCGGCCATGTACGAGGCCAAGTCTTCGGGGCGTGACACCGCGCGCTTCTTCAGCCCCGAGATCGACCAAAGCACCCGGGAGCGGCAAGAGATCGAGCAGTACCTGAGGCAGGCCCTGGCCCACGAAGAGCTGTCTGTTCATTACCAGCCGCGCATCGATGCCAACACCCTGGCGGTGGTGGGGCTGGAGGCCTTGCTGCGTTGGCAGCACCCGGTGCTGGGGTCGGTGTCGCCAGCGCGCTTCATTCCGGTGGCCGAGGAGACCGGCCTGATCCATCCGATCGGGCAATGGGTCATCCAGCAGGCCTGCGAGCAGATTGCCCGCTGGGGCGACGAGGGCCTGCCACCCCTGGTGGTGTCGGTCAATCTTTCTGCGGCCCAGCTCACGGATGAGGGCTTGGTGTCGCACCTGCAGACCTGCCTGCGGGCCAACCGCGTGGACCCAGGCCGGCTGGAGCTGGAGCTGACCGAGTCGCAGCTGATGGAGCATGCGGCGGTCTCGGGTCGGCTGCTGACGAACCTCAAGGCCCTGGGGGTGCAGTTGTCGATCGATGACTTTGGGACCGGCTACTCCAGCCTGGCCTACCTGAAGCAGTTTCCGATCGACAAGCTCAAGATCGACCAGTCCTTTGTGCGTGACCTGCTGACCGATCCGGCCGACCTGTCCATCGTCCGCGCCATCATCGCTCTGGGCCACAGCCTGAGCTTGGTGGTGGTGGCGGAGGGCGTGGAAACCGGCGAGGCCAGCGAACTGCTCAAGGCCCTGGGCTGCGACGAGCTTCAGGGCTATCACTTTGCCCGTCCCATGTCGCCGGCTCAGTTGCCCGCGTGGCTGGCCGACCGGGGGGTGCCCCAGGAGCGGCGGCGGTCTCAGCCTCGGGTCTGAGCGGGCAGGGCCCGAGGGCGCTCTGGCTCGCTCGTCATCAGCATCGGCAACTCGGTCTTCAGAAAGTCGACCAGGGCCCGTGCCGCGGGGGCCAAGCCGCGCCGACTCGGGAAGAGCACCACCAGGTGGCCCGCCATCGGGCGCCAGCCCGGCAGCACGCTGACCAGCCGTCCGCTGGCCAGGTCGTCGGCGCACAGGTAGCCGGGCAGTCCGCACAGGCCGAGATCGCTGCGCGCCGCCTGGCGCAGCACCCCCAGGTTGTCGCTTTGCAGGCGGATGGGCATGGGCAGCGCGTGGACCACACCTTGCTCGTCGATCAGGCGCAGGTCGGTGTCACCTTCATCGTTGGGGGTGTAGAGCAACAGGGCGGCCTGCTCCAGATCCCCCAGGCTGTTCAGCGGGCCGATTTTTGCCAGGTAGGCGGGGCTGCAGACCAGCTTCCAGGGCACGGTGCAGACACAGGCCTGAACCAGGCTGGAGGTGTCGAGCCGCAGCGCCGTACCGACGCCGCGCACCACCACGTCAACCTGTTCGGCGATCAGGTCCACGCTGCGGTTGGTGGCCTGCACCGCCACCTGGACCTCTGGAAAGCATTGCAGAAAGCGCGGCAGCAGGGTGCCGGCAATCATTTCTGACAAACCCACGGGCAAGCTCAAGCGCACCTTGCCCATGGGCCGGGTGCTGCGCTGCTGCACGGCCGCGATCCCGGCCTCGGCCTCTTTCAGCATCACCTGGCAATGGGCGTACAGGGCCTGACCGGCATCTGTGAGGCTGAGCCTGCGCGAACTGCGTTGCAGCAAGCGGGTGCCCAGGCGCGCCTCCAGCAAGGTCACCCGGCGCGACAGGCGTGACTTCGGAATACCCAGCGCTTCTCCTGCAGAGGTGAAACCTTTGCGCTCCACAACTTGTAAAAAAAGCAACAAATCATTCCACTCGACACTCATATTTATCATATATGACAGATTTGTTCTGTTGTTCCATTGAAATAAACAATTTTTGTAGATCGTTCTATATGTGGAACTTTACGTTATCAGCAAGCCCCTTTTTCTTGGGCCTGAAACCTTTCACAGTCCAGTCCTGTTCATTCAACCTCTCAGGAAAACAGCATGGATCGACGACATTTTCTTGGCACAGGCTCGGTCAGCGCCGTCGCCTTGGCACCCCTGGCCGCTGGCATGGCCGCCGCCGCACTGCCGGCTTCTGCCGCTACCTCCTCCTCCAGCAAAGAAAGCAACGCCATGTCCAATGCCCAGAATGCCTACCTGAACCTGCTCAGCCGCGAGAACACCGTGCTGCTGCTGACCGACCATCAAGTGGGCCTGTACACCGGCGTGCGCGACATCACCGTCGGTGACCTCAAGCACAACGTGGTGGCGCTGGCCAAGGCCGCCCGCATTTTGGGTGTGCCGGTCATCCTGACCGCCACCATGACCGACGGCATGTGGGGCCCCGTGATCCCTGAACTGCTGGCGGCCGTGCCCGACGTGCAACCCATTGTGCGTTCCAAGATCAACGCCTGGGAAGATGCCCGCGTGGTGGCGGCCGTGGCCAAGACCGGCCGCAAGCAACTCGTGGTGGCCGGCGTGTCGCTCGAAATCTGCGCCACCTACCCGGCGCTGTCGGCCAAGGCTGCTGGCTATGACTCGCGCGTGGTGCTGGACGCTTCGGGGACCTTCTCTGAACCCAAGCGCACGGCCGGTCTGGCCCGCCTGGCCGGCGCAGGCATCCCGGTGATGGATTACGCCAGCGTGGCGGTCGAGATGCTGGGCGACAACAACGACCCCAAGGCCCATGACGTCTATGGCGCCCTCGACATGCCTTTTGCCACCCTGGTGTGGCAGGTGACCAGTTCGGCTGCCAAGAAGTAAGCCACCCAGCCCAAGAAGACGCCGAAGCCCGCTGCCCGCGGGCTTCGGCATGACAGGACCCAGCCCATGCAAGCCTCTCCCAGAATCGCCATCGTCACCGGTGGCTCACGCGGCATCGGCGCCGCCGTCGCCGTCAAACTGGCCTCCCAGGGCCTGGCGGTGGCCATCGTTTACCAGCGCAATGCCCAAGCCGCCGAACAGGTGCTGGAGCGAATCCGCGCCGCTGGCGGCGTGGCCGAGGCCTTTGCGGCCGACGTCAGTGATGAAGCCAGCGTGAAAGCCGCCATGACGCGCATCGTCGAACGCTTCGGGCAGGTGGATGCCTTGGTCAACTGTGCCGGCATGCTGGAGATGCGCACCCTGGCGGAGATGGACGCTGCCAGTGTGGCGCGGGCCTTCAACGTCAACTTCAACAGCGTGATCTACATGGTGCAGAGCGCCTTGCCGCACTTTCCGCTGCGCGGGGGGCGGATCGTGAACTTCTCCACCAACCTGATCTACCAGCCCCGGCCGGGCTCCGGTCTGTATGCGGCCAGCAAGGCAGCGGTGTCGGTGCTGACGAACGCGCTGGCCAAAGAGTTGGGTCCGCGTGGCATCACCGTCAATGCCGTGGCCCCATCGATGACACGCACCGACATGACCGCTGCAACACCGCCGGCACGCCGTGAGGCTGTGATGGCCGCCACCCCCTTGGGGCGCATCGGTGAGCCCGAAGATGTGGCCGATGTGGTGGCCTTTCTGGCCTCCGATGATTCGCGTTGGATGACGGGCCGAACCTTGCTGACGGACGGTGGTCTCACCGACGCCTTGTGATGCCATCCAGCGATGCTGCCCAGCCCTGGGTCATCACGGTGACCTTGCGCGTGAAACCTGGTTGCCGGGACCAGCTGCTGGGCGAGCTGTTGGCCCTGCGCCAGCAGATCCTGCAAGAGGGGGTGTGCCTGGGCTTTGATGTGCTGGCCAATGCCGAAGAAGCCAACGAATTGCTGCTGTACGAGGTCTGGCCCAGCCGTGAATTCGTGCAGGAGGTGCAACTGAAGAAGGCCTATTACGACCCCTACTTCGAGCGCATCGACCCCTGGCTTGATGGTGTGCGCCCGATCCGGCATTGGCAGGCCCTGGCCCGCCAGGCCTGAGGCTGATTCAGCACCGCCGATCCGATCTTCTGCTTTCGAATCTGACTGGAGTCCTTGATGAGTTCATTGAAAATTTCCAAGCCTGTGGCGGGCCACGACATGCGGATTGGCACGGGTTTCACGGCCAAGCACCTGCCTGAAGATGCGTTCCAGGGCCTGATCGACCCGGTGGTGATGGTGGATCACTTCCACATGACCTCGCCCACCTTCCAGCCGCACCCCCACGCGGGCATTTCGGCCGTCACCTACATGTTCGAGGATTCGACCTCGCCCCATGTGAACTACGACTCGATGGGCAACAACGGGCCCATCCACCCCGGCGCACTGCACTGGTTTGCAGCCGGACGCGGTGCCGTGCACACCGAGCAGCCCGAGGGCCTGAATCCGCACGTGCATGCGCTGCAGATCTTCGTCAACCTGCCGGCTGCCAAAAAGGGCCATGCCCCGTTTGCCGTCCACCTGGAGCCCGCCGAGGTGCCCGAGATCCGCCACCCCGGTGTGCGGGTGCGCGTGGTGCTGGGCGAAAGCCAGGGCGTGGCCTCGCCAGCGACCGCCCAATTGCCCGAACCCTTCACCCTGCTGGACGGCTTTGTTCAGCCAGGCGCCCACTTCGAGCACGTGCTGCCGCGGGGCTGGGGGGGCTTGCTCTACGTGCTCGCGGGCGAGTTGCTCCTGTCTGCCGCTGGCGAGCAGCGCACCCTGACGGCCGAGCATGGCCTGGGCCTGCAATTGCCAGCCGAGTCGGCCACCGCCCAGGAAACCTTGCAGTTGCAGGCTCAGGGTTCGGCGGTCCTGCACTTTGCGTTGCTCAGCGGCCCGGCCCTGCGCGAGCCTCTGGTCAAGCAGGGCCCGTTTGTGATGAATACCGTCGAGCAGATGCAGCAAGCCATCCGCGACTTCCAGGCTGGCAAGTTCGGCCAGTTGGTCATGCCCTCCTGACGAGGGCCGTGTTCAAGAGCCGACGGCCGCTGTTCTCAGTGGGGCAGTGCGGCCTGGATGGCTTCGCCCAACTCGAGCACCGCCATCGCGTAGTAGCTCGACCAGTTGTAGCGGGTGATCACATAGAAGTTGTCGGTGCCGGCCACGTAGCTGGGCTGGGCGCCGCCGTTGTGCAACTCAATCAGGGCCAGCTTGGTGCCTGGCGCCACCGGACCCTCGTCGATCACTGCCCCCTTGGCGGCAAACTGGGCCGGGCTGAACGTGGGCAGGATGTCGGGCAACAGCAGGGCCTCCTTGTCGAGCCGCTCCAGGTCGAAGTGCATGGCATAGCGCACCGGCAGGCCCGTCTGCCAGCCATAGGCTTTGAAGTAATTGGCCACCGAGCCGATGGCATCGGCGGGGCTGTTGAACAGATCGATGCGGCCATCGCCGTCAAAGTCCACCGCATAGCGCGCCCAACTGCTGGGCATGAACTGGGGCATGCCCATGGCGCCGGCGTAGCTGCCACGTGGCTGCAGGGCGTCGGTGCCGCTGCGTTGGTGGTAGGCCAGAAATTGTTCCAACTCGCCGCGAAAGTAAGCCTGGCGTTCGGCCGCGCGCGGGTGGCTGGCCGGGAAGTCGAAGGCCAGGGTGGCCAGTGCGTCGATCACGCGGTAGTTGCCCATGTGCTGGCCGTACAGGGTCTCGACCCCCAGGATGCCCGCGATCACCGACGCCGGCACGCCGAACTCGCGTTCGGCCCGTTCCAGGGTGTCGCGGTGGCGCTGCCAGAAAGCCACCCCGGCGCCGATGCGCACAGGCTCCACAAAGCGTGCCCGGTACGCCTGCCAGTTTTTGGCGCTGGGGCTGCTGGGGGGCAACATCAGTTTGGGCACTCCGGGCAGCAGCCGGGCCTGGCCCAGGGTCTCGCGCAGCACCACCCGATCCAGCTGGCGGCGATCTGCTACGTCGTCGGCAAAGGCCATGGCTTCGCTGCGTTGGGCATAGGGCAAGGTGCCGACCACTGATTCGGCCTTTTTGCGGGCTGTCGGGGTCGGCTTGACGGCCTTGACCGCCTTGCTGCCGGCGTGGTGCTTTTTGCCGGTCTTGGTCTCGTGACCCGCGATGGCCAGGGGGCTGAGAAGACTGGCGGTGATCAGGGTGGCCAGGGTTCGGGTCAGTGCGTGCATGGCCGTCATTGTCACAGCAGTCAAGCCGGCATCAAGGCGCCGCAGCCGACCTGGGCCTCAAAAAAAGGAACTGCTGGTGCGCCGTGTCCTCAGGTAGGGCGGGGCGGCCAGTTCAACTGCCTGAGTTGCTGCTCCAGTTTTTTCAAGGGGACTGCCATGCGCGGCGCGCCCGTCGATGCCGGTGCGGCATAACGCAGCCGCTCCAGTTGCAACAGCCAGTCGTTCAGGGCCTGCCCGGCCGGGCCCCAGTGCGCCAGGGCCTGCTGGCCCAGGGCGCGCGGTGTGGTCACGCCCGTGGCTGGCAGGCCGTGGGCATGGGCCAGGGCCTGGGCTCGGTGCAGCAGGCGCAGCCACGGATCATGCTGGCGGCGGTCCCACAACTGCCAGCCACTGGCGCCCAGGGCGGCCGCGGCCAGCAGGCCGCCCAGGAGCATGGCCAGGTCTTCCCAACTGGGGGCTTCGAAGCCCAACTGGCGCAGCAGGTCAAGCTGGCGCCCCTGGGTGTAGTTGAGCACCCATTGGTTCCAGCGGTTGTTGGTGGCGTCCCAGATGCCACGCAGGCTTTGCATCAGCCCGGGGCTCATGGTCACCAGAGCGTTCGCCACCAACCCGCGCGGGGCCACCAGGCGTTGCATCGATCCGACGCGCCCAGGGGCGATGGCCGCGGTGGGGTCGACGCGCACCCAGCCCCGCCCCTTGAGCCAGACCTCTGACCAGGCATGCGCATCGCTCTGGCGCAGGGTCCAGTAGCCATCGAGCGGGTTGCGCTCGCCCCCCTGGTAGCCAGTGACCACGCGCGCCGGGATGTCGAGCGCCCGCATCAGCACCACGAACGATGAGGCCACGTGCTCGCAAAAGCCGGCCTTGCGGTCGAACCAGAATTCGTCGGCGGTGTCGCGCCCATACAGGCCGGGCTCCAGGGTGTAGCTGTAGCCGCCAGTGGCCAGGCGGTTCAACACCTGCTGGACCAGGGCCGCGTCGTCGGCCCCGGCCAGCTTCGGGTCGCGACGCATTTCACTGGCCAGTTGCAGGGTGCGCGGGTTGTAGCCAGCGGGTAGCTCGGTCTCCTGCCGCAGCAAAGGGTCGTTGGCCGCGGGGCCGTAGCTGAACTCGGGGTAGGCCACGGCCTGGTAGCGCAGCAACTCGGTGACGGGGCGCGCCATCACCCATTGCAGCTCGGGGGTGGCATAGGCGACCTGAGGGCCCAGGCGGGGCGCCTCGGCGGTCGCATCCAGGGTCAGCAGCCAGGGGCGGTTGTTGGGCTCCAGGGTCAGTTCGTAGGGCACCGGCGTGCCCTGGGTCTTCAGGCTGGCGGGGGGGCGTCGGTAAAGCACCTGGTTCATCAGGTCTTCTGGCTGACGCGGCCTCCACTCGCGGCCATCAAAGTTCGAGAACACCGGCCCACGGAAGTAAAGCTGCCTTTGCTCCGGGGCGGCGCCGTTGGCGTTCAAGAAGCGCAGTCGGAAGGCAATGGCATCGTCCAGCGCCAGTTCGGTCACGTCGCCCACGCTCATGCGTGAGGACAGGCCGCTGCGGGCGCCTTGGGCGTCGGCCGGCAGACCCCACAGTGGCGCCACCCGTGGGAACAGCAGGAACAGGGCGACCATCACGGGCGCGCCCCAGGCCGTCATGCGCAGTGCCAGGCCGGCCGAGGTGGCCAGGGGCGGGCGGCCTACCGGCAGATTGGCATTGATGAGGGCGGTGAGCAGCCCCAGCAGGCCCAGCAACATGGCCAGCGCCACCAGCAGACTCTGAGAAAAGAAGAAGTGGGTCAACAAGGTGAAGAAACCCAGGAAGAACACCACAAAGGCGTCCCGCCGGGCCCGCATTTCCAGCGTCTTGAGTGCCAGCAGAGCCACCACCAGGGTGACCCCCGCGTCGCGTCCGAGCAAGGTCTTGTGGCTCCAGAAGGTGCCCGTCATGGCCAGCAGCAGCAGGCCCATCAGCCACCAGCGGGCCGGCAGTGGGCGGGCATGCCAGGCCAGCCAGCCACGCCAGCCCAGCGTCAGGCAGACCATCAGCAAGGTCCAGGCTGGCAGGTTGCTGGCGTGCGGCAGGACCACCCAGGCGACCACAGCCAGCAGAAAAAGGGTGTCGCGGCTGTCGCGCGGCAATTGGGACATGGGGAGTGGGTGCTTCAGCACAGGGCCAGGGCCTCCAGGCATTGTTGGCGGTGGGCCGGGCCCGTGCCGGGCGGGATCTCCCTCTGGGGCAGTCGCAGCCCGAAATTCAGGCCCAGGGTGTCGGCGGCCAGCACCCAGGCGCACAGCCTGGACCATCGCGCCTCGGGCGGCAGGGCGGTCAGGCTGGCGTGGTCCAGCCACAACTCGTGCAAGGGGGCCGGCGCACTGTCTCGGCTGACCAGGGCCGCCGAGCCCGTGGCCAGCGCCGTGGCCGCCTTCTTCCAGACCACCTGCCGCATCGGGTCGCCCCGCCGATAGGTGCGCACGCCGTCGAACTCCTGGCCGCGGGTCAGGCCGGCCGCCAAGGCTGGGGCCTGGTCTCGGGCCTGGCCCGGGGGCAGCGGGGGAGGGGCCGCCTCCGGTTGCGGGTACACCAGCACTTGTGCGGCCGGCCGCCAGATCGTCCAGACTCTGAAAGTGCCCAGGGGAAAACGGGTCTCCGCGCTGAGGACCGGCACCCGTTGCAGACCGCGCTGCCGTGGGCAGAAGGCCAGGTGCAGCACGCTTTGGCCTTGGGCCGGTACATCGGTCCACACCCAGTCGGCGCTGTCCAGCACGGCCAGTCCGATGCCGTGGCGAGCGGTTTTGCGGGGGTTGTCCAGCACCACTTCCAGGGTCTCGGCCTGACCGCAGAACGTCGGGGCCGGGGGCTGCAGGCGCATCGACAGGCCGCTCAGGGTGGCGTGGCCTACATGCATGCCTGCCACGGCACAACCGGCCAGCAAAAACGTCAGCAGGTAGCCCAGATTGAGTTGGTAGTTGATCGAGGCCAGCAGCAGGATCAGCAGGGTGGCCGCCAGCATCCAACCGGGTCGCGTGGGCAGGATGTAGACGTTGCGTTGGCTTAGCGTCATCAGATCGCTCAAGGGCAGGCGCCCCTGCCACCAGCGCCTGAATCGGGCCCGGGCCTGGCTGGCGGGGTTGAATCGGGCCCAACCGCCCGGCAAGGCTGCCTGGGGGGTGCTCATGGCAGCGGCACGGCCTCCAGCAGGGCGCGCACCTGCTCAAGGGCGCCCCGGCCGGAGGAGGTTACCGGCACCAGGCGATGGGCCGTGGTCTGCGGCAGCACGGCCTGCACGTCGTCAGGGGCCACGTAGTCGCGGCCGCAGAGCAGGGCCTGGGCCTTGGCCGCGCGCAGCAGGGCCAGACCGGCGCGCGGCGACAAGCCTTGCAGGAACCAGCGGCCGTTGCGGGTGGCCGCCAGCAGGTCTTGCACATAGTCGAGCAGGGAGGGGGCGGCATGCACCGCCAGCACCTGTTGCTGCAGCGATTGCAGCTCTGGCAATGTCAGCAAAGGTTGCAGTTGTTCCAGCAGGTCGCGGCGGTCCTGCCCCGCCAGCAACGCTCGTTCGGCATCGCGCTCGGGGTAGCCGAGCGAAATTCGCATCAGAAAGCGGTCCAACTGCGATTCGGGCAGGGCATAGGTGCCCAGTTGGTCGTGCGGGTTCTGGGTGGCAATCACGAAGAACGGGGCGGGCAGGGGGCGGGTCTGGCCTTCGACCGTCACCTGCCGCTCTTCCATGGCTTCCAGCAGGGCGCTCTGGGTCTTGGGGCTGGCGCGGTTGATCTCGTCGGCCAGCAGCACCTGGGCGAATACCGGGCCCGGGTGGAAGACGAAATCCTCGCGCCCGCGCTCGTAGATCGATACGCCGGTCAGGTCGCTGGGCATCAGGTCGGAGGTGAACTGCACGCGCGCAAACTGCAGGCCCAGGGTGCGGGCCAGGGCATGGGCCAGCGTGGTCTTGCCCACGCCCGGAACGTCCTCGATCAGCAGGTGTCCACCTGCCAAAAGGCAGGCCAGGCTGTCCTGGATCTGGGCGGGTTTGCCCGCAATCACCGTGTTAAGCTGATCTTGCAGCGCCTTGAGTTTTTGCTGAGTGTGCATGGCCCGAGACGTTATCCCAAAAATATGAGAGACACGAGATCGCCTGTGAACAAAACCGGTTACTACACCCACCGTGACTGCTGGAAACACGAGATGGGCCATGATCACCCAGAATGCCCGGCCCGGCTGGACGCCATCGAGGATCGCCTGTTGATGACGGGCGTCGGTGATGCGTTGGACCGGCGTGAGGCCCCGACTGCCGCCTTGGCCGATGTGGAGCTGGCGCACGACCGCATGCACATCGCCGCCTTGCGGGGGCTGACCGATCGCCTGGTCGACGAAATCCAGGCCGGGGGCCCGCCGCACGCCCAACTGGACCAGGACACCAGCATCAATGCCTTCACCTGGCAAGCCGCCTTGCGCTCGGCTGGTGCCGCCCTGGCGGCCACCGACGCCATCATGGCCGGCGAGCTCGAAAACGCCTTCTGCGCCGTGCGCCCGCCGGGCCACCACGCCTGCCGCGACAAGGCCATGGGCTTCTGCTTCTTCAACAATGTGGCCATCGCGGCCCGTTACGCCTTGGAGCGCTACCGACTGCAGCGCGTGGCCATCGTCGACTTTGATGTGCACCATGGCAATGGCACCGAAAACATCCTCTCCGGTGACCCGCGGGCCCTGATGGTGAGCTTCTTCCAGCACCCGTTCTACCCCTATTCGGGAGACCAGCACCCGGCCGAGAACATGCTCAACATCCCCGTGCCGGCCTACACCCGCGGCATGGACCTGCGCGAGATCATCGAGATGATGTGGATTCCGCGGCTGGAGGCCTTCAAGCCCGAAATGATCTTCATCAGCGCCGGGTTTGACGCCCACCGTGAGGACGACATGGGCCAACTGGGCCTGACCGAGCAAGACTTTGCCTGGATCACCCTGCGGGTCAAGGACATCGCGCGCCGCTTCTCCAAGGGCCGGATCGTGTCCTGTCTGGAGGGGGGCTACAACCCGGCCGCCCTGGCGCGCAGCGTCGAGGCGCACGTGCGCGTGCTGGCTGACCTCTGAGCCTGGGGCCCATCACATGCCTGACACCCCGCAGCCCGACCTGCTGCTCACCCGGCGCGATGCCCGCGGTGTGCTGACCCTGACCCTGAACCAGCCGGAGCGCTTCAATGTGCTCAGTGAGCCGATGCTGATCGCTTTGCAGGCCGCGGTGGACGCGGCCGCTGCCGACGAAGGCCTGCGTGTGCTGGTGCTGGCGGCCACTGGCCGGGCCTTTTGCGCGGGCCATGACCTCAAGGCCATGGCGGCACCCGGCCTGGCGCAGGCTGACCACCAGGCCTTGTTCGACCGCTGCAGCCGCTTCATGCTGTCTTTGCAGCGCTTGCCGGTGCCCGTGCTGGCGCGGGTGCAGGGCATGGCCACGGCGGCGGGCTGCCAGTTGGTGGCTCAATGCGATCTGGCGGTGGCCAGCACCGAGGCCAGTTTTGCCACCAGCGGCATCCGCTACGGCCTGTTCTGTGCCACCCCCAGTGTGCCGCTGGCACGCAACGTGTCGGCCAAGAAGGCGCTGGAGATGCTGTTCACTGGTGATTTCATCGACGCCCGCGAGGCCTTGGCCCAGGGCTTGCTCAATCGGGTGGCCGCGCCAGCGGAACTCGATGCGGTTTTGGAGACTCTGGTGCAAGGCCTGCTGCAAAAGCCGCGGGCCGCGCTGGCCATGGGCAAGGCCTTGTTCTATCGCCAGCGCGAAGCCGGTGTCGAGGCCGCCTACCAGTTGGCGGCCCAGACCATGGCCCTCAACATGATGGACCCGGATGCCCAGGAGGGCGCACGGGCTTTTGCCGAGAAACGGGTGCCCCGCTGGGCACCACAGGGAGATTGAAGCGTTGATGGATTTATTGGACAACCTGCAGGCCGAGTTCCAGACCTCGCGTGCCTGGATCGAATTGGCCTGTCTGCTGGGCAGCCTGGTCGTGGCCTTTGGAATTTCATTCTGGGCCGGCCGGCGGGCGCGGGGCACCGGTGACTCCGTCTGGTTTGGCCGCCGCACCCTGGACGGTCTGCTCTTCCCTGCGCTGGCGCTGGCCCTGGTCTACGCGGCCAAGGCCGTGGTGGCCCACCATCAAAGCGTTTTTCTGCTCAAGATCGCGATCCCGGTGCTGGTCTCGCTGGCCGTGATCCGCTTTTTTGCCCGGGTGCTGTCGGCTGCCTTCCCGGAGTCGGGGGCCATGCGCCTGGTCGAGCGACTGTTTTCGTGGGTGGCCTGGTTGGCCGCGGTGCTTTGGATTGTTGATCTGCTGCCTTCGGTACTCGAAGAACTGGACGCCATCCACCTGGCCTTTGGCAAGACCTCGATCAGTCTGCGCACCCTGATCGAGGGCTGCCTGAGCTCGGGTCTGGTGCTGGTGGTGGCCCTGTGGGTCTCGTCCACCCTGGAGCGCAAGGTGTTGAGCCATGCCATCAGCGACCTGTCGATGCGGCGGGTGGCCGTCAATGCCATGCGGGCGGTGCTGCTGCTCATGGGCTTGCTGTTCGCCTTGTCGGCCGTGGGGGTCGACCTGACGGCGCTGTCGGTGCTGGGCGGTGCGGTGGGGGTGGGGCTGGGCTTCGGCCTGCAGAAGCTGGCGGCCAACTACGTGAGCGGCTTTGTGATCCTGCTGGAGCGCTCGCTGCGCATCGGTGACAACGTGCGGGTCGACAGCTTCGAGGGCAAGATCACCGACATCAAAACCCGCTACACCTTGCTGCGCGCCACCAATGGACGCGAATCCATCGTCCCCAACGAAACCATGGTGTCGCAGCGGGTCGAGAACCTGTCGGCGGCCGACCTGCGGTTCAACATCACGACCAATGTGGTGGTGGGCTATGACAGCGACGTGAGCCTGGTGCAACAGATCCTGTGCGATGCGGCCAAGGCACAGCCTCGGGTGCTGGCCGATCCGGCGCCCGTGGCGTATCTGGTCAATTTCGTGCCTGACGGGCTGGAGTTCAGCCTGCACTTCTGGATCAATGATCCGGCCAGCGGGCAGGTCAATGTCCGCTCCGCCGTCAACCTGGCCATGCTGGCGGGTCTGCGCGCGGCGCAGGTCGATATTCCCTATCCGCAGCGGGTGCTGCGGGTGCAAGGCCCCGAGGTCGCCGCGCTGGTGCCCGTTGCTGCGGCGGCGCCAGCGCCGGTGTCTGGGGGTTGAGCCCATCGCGGGCACTGGATCCATCAGGAGGTTTCTCATGAACTCAGGTCAACGCCTGCGCGAAGAGCGCGAACGGCTGGGCTTCAGCCAGAACGACTTTGCCGCCCTGGTGCCGGTCACCCGCAAGACCATGTTCAACTGGGAGTCGGGGGCGGGCCATGTGGCTACCGAAGCCCTGGCGGTCTGGGCTCGCTCGGGCCTGGACGTGTTGTATGTGGTCACTGGCGAGCGCCTGCCGCAAAAAGACTCGATGCCAGGCCCGCGTCAGCAGGCCTTGCTGAGGCAATTTGATGCAGCAGACGAAACCGGCCGCCGGGCCATCGAAGCCGCCGCCGCCCAGGCCACGGCGACCCCATCCCATTGATCGGGGCCTGCCAGGCCTCCTTCTGAAAGCCCCTTCAATTTGCGCTGGTGATTGACGTAACGTCAATCTTCCCCTTGTATAATCCGAAAAAAGCACGGTCGTACTTTTTTGTGCTTGCCGCGATGGTGTCTCGAATTCGAGGACCATCTCTGTCAATCGACGTTGTGCCGCATAGAATCATCTGGTTTACGTGCACGTCAATTCAACTAATCAATTTGGAGCCGCAGCAATGAAGGTTTTG
>NZ_JBWKWP010000022.1:0-86828 GCF_059422285.1 Curvibacter sp. GW821-FHT01G03 | reverse complement strand
AATGGGTCAATGCACTTTCTTGGGATGGTTCTCAATCCATTGCAAGACAGCATCCGCATAGAGTGAAGCCACGTCGCAACCTGTTTGATCTGCAATTTCTTGGAAGCAAGTTGGGCTTGTCACATTGATTTCGGTAACACAAGAGCCGATCACATCCACGCCGACCAGCAGCAGGCCACGAGCCAAGAGAATCGGGCCGAGGAATTCAGCAATTTCCCGATCACGTGCCGACAGAGGGCGCGCGACCCCCTTGCCACCGGCGGCAAGATTACCCCGCACTTCACCGCCTTGGGGTATGCGCGCAAGGCAATAGGGGACAGGCTGCCCCCCAATGATGAGCACGCGTTTGTCGCCGTCCGCAATCTCGGGCAGATACCGCTGGACCATCACAGAAACAGCGCCATCTTGATTCAATGTCTCAATGATGCTGCCAAGGTTCAGCCCATCATGTCCAACTCTAAAGATCCCCATGCCGCCCATGCCATCCAAGGGCTTGAGGATCACATCGCCATGTTCGGCATGAAAGCGCCGAATCTCAGTGGCATCACGCGTGACAAGCGTTGGGCCGATCAACTGAGGAAACTCCATGATGGCCAGCTTCTCTGGGTGATCTCTCAACGCCGCCGGCTTGTTGAGAACACAGGCGCCCTCGCGCTCCGCCTGCTCCAACAAGTGAGTTGCATAGAAATACTCGGAATCAAACGGAGGATCCTTGCGCATCAACACAGCATCAAAGTCTCGCAGCGCATGATTTTCCGGTGGCTGGGCATTGAACCAGGCCTCGGACTGCCCGGTCAGCACGATCTGCCGGACCTTGGCAGTGACCACCCCACCACTGCGCCAGCTGATGTCGCCAGGCTCGCAAGCGGAGATCACATGCCCACGGCGCTGCAACTCCCGCATCATCACGAAAGTTGTGTCCTTGTAGATCTTGAAGCTCTCCAAGGGGTCTGCAACGAAAAGAATGTTCACTTTGGGTTCCTGAAATGCCGAGCGCAAGAAAGCCAGGGCTCGCGACGACGTCCATGACGACATGCCGGGAAAGAACATCAGTTTGATTCAATCCCGGCCACTTTGTCGGCGGCCCCCGTCGTCAAATCCAGAGAAGAACCTGCGCTGTGCGGCACGCCACCATTGCGTGGATTGTGGCAGTGCCGCAAAAATTCTGCAGGGTACGCTGATGCGCGCGTCAGATTTCGATCTTGCTGCCCAACTCAACGACCGAGTTGTTGGGCAAATTGAGGAAGTCGGCCGCAGCGCTGGCGTTTCGGTGCATCTGTGCAAACAATTTCTCACGCCATGCCGCCATGCCACTGCCGATGGTTGGAATGACGGTGTCCCGCGACAGGAAATAGCTGGTCGCCATGGCTTCGAAAACACAGCCACGCGACCGGATCTGCGCCAACGCCTTGGGTACATCCGGGTCGTTCTTGAACCCGTAATTGATCACCACCTGCCAACAATCGTGTCCCAAGGGTTCGATCTCGACCCGCTTGTCCAGCCCGATCCATGGCACCTCGTGGTTGCGAACCGTGACAAAGAGGTTGTGTTGGTGCAAGACCTTGTTGTGCTTCAGGTTGTGCAGCAAGGCATTCGGCACAGTCCCGACATCCGACGTCAAAAACACGGCCGTACCTTCCACCCGCACGGGTGGGCTGACAAAGACAGACTCCAGAAAAGAACGCAGATCCAGAGAATCCGCCCGCAACGCAGCACTCATCAGTCGGCGGCCTTCCTTCCAAGTGGTCATCACGAGGTATAGAACCAACGCAAATGCCAGAGGGAACCAGCCACCTTGCAAAATCTTGAGTGAGTTTGAGGCCACGAAGCCGATGTCGACCGTGAAGAAGAAGCCCGTGGACGCGATGCAAAGCGGCAGCGGATAACCCCAGCCATAACGGATCACGTAGAAGGTCAGGATGGTCGTGATGCACATCACCAGACTGACAGAGATGCCATAGGCAGCCGCCAGAGCTGACGAGGATCCGAAGAGTGTCACGGCCAGAATCACCCCAGCCAGCAACATCCAGTTGATCGCAGGGATGTAAATCTGTCCGGTGTCCTTGATCGAGGTGTGAAGCACGGAGAGGCGAGGCAGAAAGCCCAGCTGAATGGTCTGCTTGGTGGCAGAAAACGCCCCCGAGATCAGGGCCTGAGACGCGATCACCGTGGCCATCGTGGCCAGGGCAACGATGGGCAGCAGGGCCCATTCAGGTGCCAGAAGGAAGAACGGATTCTCCGCGGCCGATGGATCCCGCAGGACCAGAGCACCCTGGCCAAAGTAGTTGAGCATCAACGACGGCATGACCAGACCAAACCAAGCAATCTGGATCGGCTTCTTGCCGAAGTGACCCATGTCGGCATACAAAGCCTCGGCACCAGTCGTACAAAGGAAAACCGCCCCCAGGGTGATGAACGCCAGCCCGTAATGCTCGATCGCAAAATGAATCGCGTAGCCGGGCCAGATGGCCTTGAGCACGGAGGGGTTTTGAACAATGGCTGGCACCCCCATGGCGGCAATCGAAAAGAACCAGACCACGGTGATCGGTCCGAAGAACTTGCCGATATCGCCCGTGCCACGCCGCTGGACCAGAAACAACAGCACCAAAACAGCGAGAGAAATGGGCACCACATAGGGCTTGGCAGCCGGCGTGAGAATCTCCAAGCCCTCGACAGCAGACAACACCGAGATGGCCGGCGTGATGATCCCGTCGCCAAAGAACAGGGCCACACCGAAGACACCGGCCATCACCAAAAGATGCCTGGCTTTCGGACGATCCTTCACCGACAAAGAGGCCAGGGCCAGCAAGGCCATCAAGCCCCCCTCGCCGTGGTTGTCTGCCCGCATGATCAGCGCCACATACTTGATGGACACCACAACCGTCAGGGTCCAGAAAAACAGCGACAGCACGCCCAACACGTTATCTGGTGTGATGGGCACATGCCCACTGATAAACACCTCCTTGAACGCGTAAAGACAGCTGGTTCCGATATCGCCGTAAACGACACCAATAGCGCCAAGCGTGAGCGCCGCGAGAGAGGATTTAGAAGCTGACACAAAAAACGCCCCACCCACAAGGGGCGAGGCCTGTTGCCTGAGGGACCGCTATTGTGCTCTGCAGGCTCAATCGCGCAAGCGGGCAAGCCCCCCTAATCCGCAGGGCAGCAGCAGCTCTGTTGCAGCGCAACAACTTTCGACCAGCGCCAGTTGCGGCGGCACTGGAAATCAGGCATAGACCTCGGCATTCGGATCTGTGGCCTCCAGCTCATAGCTGCTGGCCAGCATGGCCAAACGGGCAACAACGCCATACATATAGAAGCGATTTGGGGCACTCGCACCCGGCTTCATACCGGGTTGCGGCAGGTGGGTACTGTGCTCGAATGCCAGGGGAACAAAACTGGCCCCGGGCGCATTGAGGTTCTCATCCACACCCCGGTCGGCATGAATGCGGTAGAAACCACCGACCACATAGCGATCCATCATGTAGACCACGGGTTCGGCTACGCTGTCGTTCACGCGTTCGTTGGTCAGCACACCTTCCTGAATGATCACTTCATTGACGGTCTGGCCGTCTTTGATCATGTTCATCTTGTTCTTGGTCTTGCGGTTCAGCGCATCCAGGTCTTTCACGTCACGCACGGTCATGATGCCCATGCCATAGGTACCGTTGTCCGCCTTGACCACCACAAAAGGCTTCTCGTTGATGCCGTATTCCTTGTACTTGCGCTTGACCTTGGACAGCAAGGCATCCACGTTGCTGCGCAGGCATTCGATGCCCTGATCAGCCGAGAAATCGACGTCGCCACACTTGGCAAACATCGGGTTGATCAACCAGGGGTCGATGCCCAGCATCTTTCCAAAGCGCTTGCTGATGTCTTCGTAACTCTGGAAATGATTGCTCTTGCGACGTACCGACCAGCCCGCGTGCAAAGGCGGCAACAGGTACTGCTCGTGCAGGTCCTCCAGGATGCCCGGAGCACCGGCCGACAAGTCGTTGTTCAGCAAAATGGTGCAGGGGTCGAAGTCCTTCAGGCCCAGACGATGCTGACTTCGGATCACCGGCTCCAAGGTGACCTGCTCCCCACCGGGCAAGTCGATCACCGTGGTGTCCTTGATCTCCGAACTGATCGAGCCGACACGGACGTTCAGCCCGGCCATGTGGAAGATGCGCTGAAGCTGCACCACATTGCTCAGGTAGAACGTGTTGCGGGTGTGGTTCTCCGGGATCACCAACAGGTTCTTGGCCTCGGGGCAGATCTTCTCGATCGCCGCCATGGCCGCCTGCACCGCCAGCGGCAACATCTCAGGAGTCAGGTTGTTCCAGCCCCCCGGGTACAGATTGGTATCCACCGGCGCCAGCTTGAAACCTGCGTTGCGGATGTCCACCGAGGTGTAGAACGGTGGCGTGTGCTCCATCCACTCCAGACGAAACCAGCGCTCAATGGCTGGCGTCGAGTCGAGGATGCGCTGCTCGAGTTCATTGATCGGGCCTGTCAGCGCCGTGATGAGATGCGGAACCATGCGGGCCCTTGTGCGGAGGTGTAGAAACTGAAGAAAGGCAGAACTGGAACGATATGGGGCTGTGTCAGAGCTTTGCAAGCCCCCATCCAGCCAAACAACAGCCGGACAAGCGAATCAGGTGCGGATCTCGCCTTCACCCAACACAATCCATTTCAGCGAGGTCAGGCCCTCGATGCCCACCGGGCCACGGGCATGGAACTTGTCCGTGCTGATGCCGATTTCGGCGCCGAGACCATATTCAAAGCCATCGGCAAAACGGGTGCTGGTATTGACCATCACACTGGCCGAATCCACCTCACGCAAAAACTGCTGGGCATGCACATGGTCACGCGTCAGGATGGCTTCGGTGTGGTGCGAGGAGTAACGATTGATGTGAGCAATGGCTTCATCCACGCCGGCCACCACCTTCACGCTGATGATGGGTGCCAGGTACTCCTCCGACCAATCCTGCTCAGAGGCCTCGACCAGGTGAGCGCCGGGCACAGCGGCCAGCATCGCCAGGGCTTCTGCATCGCAACGCATCTCGACCCCCTTCTGTGCAAACACGGTCCCGATGCGCGGCAGAAAAGCCGGCGCGATACTGCGGGCCACCAGCAGGCTTTCGCTCGCATTGCAAGGGCTGTACTTCTGGGTCTTGGCGTTGTCGGTCACCTTGATGGCCAGGTCAAGATCGCAAGGATCGTCCACATACGTGTGGCAATTGCCGTCCAGGTGCTTGATGACGGGCACCTTGGCCTCGCGGCTGATGCGCTCGATCAAGCCCTTGCCGCCACGTGGAATGATCACGTCCACGTACTCGGGCATGGCAATCAATTGCCCCACCGCCTCGCGGTCGGTGGTTTGCACCAGTTGCACGGCATGCGTGGGCAAGCCGGCCTCCGCCAGTGCCTGCTCTACCAGGCGCGCCAGCGCCTTGTTGGATTCGATGGCCTCAGAGCCTCCGCGTAAGATGCAGGCATTGCCACTCTTGATGGACAGGCTGGCAGCTTCGATGGTCACGTTGGGCCGGCTCTCGAAGATCATGCCAAACACACCGATCGGCACCCGCATTTGCCCCACACGGATGCCACTGGGCTGCTGCTTCATGCCCAGGACCTCACCAATGATGTCGGGCATGGCTGCCAACTGCTCGCAACCTTCGGCACAGGTGTCCAGCACCTTGGGGGTCAACTTCAGGCGGTCCACCATCGGAGCCGACAGGCCTGCGGCGGTGGCCCGCTCCAAGTCGCGTGCATTGTCGAGCGCCAGCGCGGCGGTGTTTTCACGCAGCAGTCGAGCCAGGGCCTTCAAGGCCTTGTTCTTGGTGGCAGACGAGGCACGCGCCATGCTGGCAGAGGCCACCTTGGCCTGCAAACCGAGGGTCTGGGTGTATTCGGCAACATTCAGGGCATTCATGACCCCATTTTGCCGCAAAGCACTGCGGCAGGCCGAGCCCGTCAAAGGCGGGTGTCAAGGACGACAGAGCGAGCAGACCATCATGGCCAGGCGCTGCAAGGCCTGCCAGTTGTCGGTAGGCCAGTCCGGGCGTTTCAAGCCTTTGACAATGCCATCCACCCGATGTGCGGCCTGCAACAGTTCGGCCAGCTCATGCGAGGCCAGACGCGGGATCACCCGCTCAAAGAGACGCTCGCGCGGGCCCCACACCCGTTGCTCCCGCAAGGCCATGGGCAACGGACGCCCGGCCACCACGGCATCTTTGACCCGCTTGAGGGCACGAATGTCCTCGGCCAGCGTGTAATGCACCAGCACCTCGGCCTCGCCTTCGGCACGCAAACCATCCAGCATCCGCTGCACCCGCCCGGCACGGCCAGACAGCACCGATTCGGACAACTTGAACACGTCATACCGCGCCACGTTCAACACCGCGCTCTCCACCTGGGCCGCCGTCAATTCGCCTGCGGGATACAGCAAGGCCAGCTTCTGGATCTCCTGGTGTGCCGCCAACAAATTGCCTTCCACCCGGTCAGCAAAGAACTGCAAGGTGCGCTGCCCCTCTTCGCCTGCCGCCACGCGCTGACTCTGCTGTTGCAGGCGCTGGGCAATCCACGCCGGCAAGGCCTGGCGCTCGACGGGCTCCAGAGCGATGGTGACGCCTTGCTGCTCGAGCGCCGTGAACCATGCCCCCGTCCGTGTCGCCTTGTCCAGGCGCGGCAGGATGAAAATCGTGAGCGTGCTGTCGTTGCCTGCAGCCGCCTGCGCGAGTTGTTGGATCGCAGGGCTGCCCTCTTTGCCCGGCTTGCCGGAAGGGATGCGCACCTCCACGATCTGCCGCTCGGCAAACAGACTCAGCGAGCCGCCTGCCGCCAGGACCTCACTCCAGTCGAAGTGGGCCCCTGCCACGGTGTAGCTGCTGCGCTCGGTATAGCCCTGCGCACGTGCAGCAGCCCGGATCGCATCAGCCGCTTCCTGCTGCTGCAAGGGCTCGTCACCATGCAGGATGTAGAGCGAGCGAAGACCTTTGGCCAGGTGGTTCTGCAGTTGCGCGAAAGCCAGTTGCATGAAACCCTGCCTTCAAAGCTCGCGCACCGCCGCCAGGCGTCGCATGAGCTGCTGCACCACGTCGGTCTGCATGCTCTTGTAAAGCAAGGCTTCTTCGGTTTCCTTGGCCAGGGCCAGGGTTTCGCTGTAGTTGATGTCGCGTTGTTGCAGGATTTCGGTCGGGGCAATCAGCTCCTTGCCCTGCAAGGTGCGCAGCTTGAACCGCACTCGCACCCGCAGTTGAAACTGCCGCACCTGACCCGAGGCGTTCAAGGCCACCACCACTTTCTCGCGCTGGTCCGACAACAGGTCAATGATCACCTGCGCCGTCTCCATCTGCCGGGCATCCCGGATCACCTGAAGTTTGTCCAGCGACTCCAGGTTTCGGCGCAGCTCTTCAGACAGTGGTGAGTTGGGCTGGCCATTGATGAACACGCGCTCGAAGACGAAGTCGGGCGCCCGGCGCAGCTGAAAGCCGCAACCAGTCAGCAACAGGCCCACAGGCCAGATCAGGGCGGTGCGGCGCAGCACGTCAGACCACCAGGTTGACGAGACGACCTGGCACCACCACCACCTTCTTGGGGGCCGCGCCGTTGGCCAACTTGACAAACACCTCGCTGGCCAAGGCGATGCCTTCGATGGCCGCCTTGTCTGCTGTGGCCGGCACGAGGATGGAGCCGCGCAGTTTGCCGTTGATCTGCAGCATCAGTTCGATTTCGTCTTGCTGCAGAGCCGCCTCGTCCACCTGGGGCCAGGCGGCGTCGAGCAAATCACCCAGCGAGCCGGCATAACCCAGCTCGGTCCAGAGGCTGTGCGCCACATGGGGAGTGGCGGGGTAGATGCAACGCAGCAGGATGCCGAAGCCTTCGATCAGGGCCACCTGGGCACCCGGGCAGTCCATGGCCTTGAAATCTTCCAAGGCATTGAGCATCTTCATGGCGCCCGACACCACGGTGTTGTACTGCATGCGCTGGTAGTCGTAGTCCACCTGCTTGAGCACGGTGTGCACCTCCAGGCGCAGCGCCTTGGCCTCTTTGCCGAACACCACCTCACCCAGCGAGCTGGCCTGGGCGGTGCTGGCATTGGCGGCCTCGACATTGATCGCCAGCAGCTTGCTGCCAAAATTCCAGACGCGGCGCAGGAAGCGGTAACTGCCCTCCACGGCAGCATCGTTCCACTCCAGGGTGGCTTCGGGCGGCGCCGTGAACATGGTGTACAGCCGTGCGGTGTCGGCGCCATAGCGCTCGATCAGATCCTGCGGATCCACACCGTTGTTCTTGCTCTTGCTCATGGTGCCCACCCCCTCGTAGTCGATGGAGGTGCCCACGGGCAGGTCGCCCACGGCATTCTTGAGTTTGGCGCCGACGATCTTGCCGCCTTCGTCGAGCACATGCTCCACGTCGTGGGGCCAGAAATACTCCTTGCCCCCCTTTTCGGTGCGACGCGAATAGATGTGGTTGAGCACCATGCCCTGCGTCAGCAGCTTGGTGAAGGGCTCGTCCACCTTCACCAGGCCCAGGTCGCGCATCACCTTGGTCCAGAAACGGGCGTACAGCAAGTGCAGGATGGCGTGCTCGATGCCGCCGATGTACTGGTCCATCGGCATCCAGTAATTGGCGCCTTCGGCCACCATGGCCTCGCTGTTCTTCGGATCGCAGTAGCGCATGAAGTACCACGACGAGTCCACAAAGGTGTCCATGGTGTCGGTTTCACGGCGCGCCGGCTGGCCGCAAACCGGGCAAGTCACACCGGCATGGAAGCCTTCATGCTTGTGCAGCGGATTGCCCGACCCATCGGGGATGCAGTCCTGCGGCAGCACCACGGGCAGGTCTTTTTCGGGCACCGGCACCGGGCCATGTTCGGGGCAGTGGATGATCGGGATCGGCGTGCCCCAGTAGCGTTGGCGGCTCACACCCCAATCGCGCAGGCGCCAGGTGGTCTTCTTCTCGCCCAGGCTCTTGTCGGCCAGGGCCGAAGCCACGGCATTCACGCAATCGGCAAACTTCAGGCCGTCATACGGGCCCGAATTGATCATCATGCCGCGCTGCTTGTCACCATACCAGTCGTGCCATTGGGTGCTGTCGTACACCTCACCCTCAACCTGCACCACCTGACGGATCGGCAACTGGTACTTGAGAGCAAACGCAAAATCGCGCTCATCGTGGGCAGGCACCCCCATCACCGCGCCGTCGCCGTAGCTCATGAGCACATAGTTGCCGACCCAAACGGCCACCGATTCGCCGGTCAAGGGATGGATCACGCTCAGGCCCGTGGGCAAGCCCTTCTTTTCCTGTGTCGCCAACTCGGCTTCGGTGGTGCCGCCCGACTTGCATTCTTCAATGAAGGCCTGCAGCGCCGCATCGCCACGCGCAGCATGCTGCGCCAAGGGGTGCTCGGGGGCCACGGCGCAAAAGGTCACGCCCATGATGGTGTCGGCCCGGGTGGTGAAGACATACAGCTTGCCGTCACCGATCAACTGGCCGTCATCACCGCGGATGTCATGCGGGAAGGCAAAACGAACCCCCTCGCTCTTGCCGATCCAGTTTTCCTGCATCAGACGCACACGTTCGGGCCAGCCCGGCAGGTGGTTCTGCACCTGGTCGAGCAACTCGGCAGCGTAGTCGGTGATCTTGAGGTAGTAGCCAGGGATTTCACGCTTTTCCACCAGGGCGCCGGTGCGCCAGCCACGGCCATCGATCACCTGCTCGTTGGCCAACACGGTCTGGTCCACCGGGTCCCAGTTCACCGTCTGGGTCTTGCGATAGGCAATGCCCTTTTCGAGCATCTTCAGGAACAGCCACTGGTTCCACTTGTAGTAGCTCGGATCGCAGGTGGCCACCTCTCGGCTCCAGTCGATGGCCAAGCCCATCGCCTGCATCTGCTTCTTCATGTAGGCGATGTTGTCGTAGGTCCACTGCGCCGGCGGAACGCCGTTCTTCAAGGCGGCATTCTCGGCTGGCAGGCCGAAGGCATCCCAGCCCATGGGCATCAGCACGTTGTAGCCGTTCATGCGCAGGTAGCGCGTCAACATGTCGTTGATGGTGTAGTTGCGCACATGGCCCATGTGCAGTTTGCCGCTGGGGTAAGGCAGCATGGAGCAGGCATAGAACTTTTTCTTGCCGGCCTGTTCGGTCACGCGGTAGGCGTCGCGGGCAGTCCAATGGCCATGCGCAGCGCGCTCGACCTCAATGTGGTTGTACTTTTCTTGCATGGAATACTCTGTGGCGACCACGGTTGCCGCCGGTTGGAGGAGCAAGCCCAGCGGCTTGCGATGGGTGGATTTTAGGCGCTAGCGGACCAGGCCCGGGCCGCCGGGCAACGCAGGCCCGCTCAGGGATGGTGGCCGCGGATCCGCCACAAAGCCAATGCGACTCAAGCCGGCGTTTTGGGCCAGGCCCAGCAGCTCGACCACCCGACCATACGGCACGCGGGCATCGGCCCGCAACTGCACCTCGATCTGCGGGTCTTCCTGGGCCAACTCATGAAGCCGCTGTGCAGCAGCCAAATCGGTCAAGGGGGCCTCGTTGAGGTAGATCTGCCCGCCGGTATCCAAGGCCAGCGACACCGAGCGGTGGCTCTGCACCGGCTGGGCCGCCTCGGAGTGGGGCAGATCGAGGCGCAGGCTGCTGGCCAACAAGGGCGCTGTCAGGATCAGAATCACCACCAACACCAGCATCACATCCACCAGGGGGGTGACGTTGATGTCACTCAGGGGGCGAGAGGTCTCCACCCGCTCAAGGCGACCGAAGCTCACGGCAGCGCCTTCTCAAGCAACAATTCACGCAGATCGCGGGCAAAGCCTTCCAGATCGGCTTCGATGGCCGCAATCAGGCGGCCCATCACGTTGTAGGCCAGCAGCGCTGGTATCGCCACCCCCAGCCCGGCAGCCGTCATCACCAGGGCCTCGCCCACCGGGCCGGCGACCTGATCAAGGGTCAGGGTGCGAACGCCGGCCAACGCAGTCAAGGCATGGAAAATGCCCCACACGGTGCCCAGCAAACCCACAAAAGGCGCGGTGGACGCCACTGTGGCCAGCAGCACCTGCCCCCACTGCAAGCGACGCAGAACCCCATGCAAGGCATCACGAAGGTGGCGGGTGAGTTGCTGCTCACGCGAGCCCGCGCCCGCCAGCGAGCCCGCGGGGCTCAGGGAGGTCGCCGCCTCCACCAAGGGCAGCAAGGCGCGATCACGGTCCAGCGCCGCCAGATGGGCCAAGGCCTGGTCCATGCCTTGAGCCTGCCAGAACACAGCAGTGGCTCGGGGCACATCGCCCCGGGCGCGCCACAAGACCCAGGCCTTGCGGAGAATCACCACCCAGCTGGCCACCGACATCAGCAACAGCAGGACCGCCACGCCGCGCGTGAGCAGGTCGCCATCACCAAGCAATTGCAGGCTGCCCATGGGCGGGGCCGATCAGTTCAGGCCCAGCACATCGAACATGTCGAACAGGCCGGCCTGCTGGGACGCCAGGAAGCGCACCGCCCGCAAGCTGCCCTGGGCATAGGTCGAACGGCTGGACGACTTGTGCGTCACCTCGATGCGCTCTCCGATGCCGGCAAACAGCACCGTGTGGTCGCCGACGATGTCGCCACCACGCACGGTCGCAAACCCGATCGAGGACGGATCGCGCTCACCGGTCACGCCTTCACGGGCATAGACCGCGCAATCCTTGAGATCTCGGCCCAGGGCATCGGCGATCACTTCGCCCATCTTGAGGGCGGTGCCCGACGGGGCATCCACCTTGTGGCGATGGTGAGCCTCGATGATCTCGATGTCGTAGCCCGTCGACAGGGCCTTGGCGGCCATCTGCAGCAGCTTGAGCGTGACGTTCACGCCCACGCTCATGTTGGGGGCCATCATGATGGCGATGTCGCGGGAGATCTCTGCGATCTCGGCCTTCTGGGAATCAGAGAAGCCCGTTGTCCCGATGACGGCCTTGACCCCGAGTTCACGACAGACCTTCAGATGGGCCAGCGTGCCTTCAGGACGGGTGAAGTCGATCAGCACCTGCGCACCCTGCAAGCCCGCGCGCAAATCCGAGGTGATGTGGATACCACTGCCCTGCCCCAGATAAGCCGTCGCATCAGTGCCCAGAGCCGGGCTCGTCGGCACGTCCAGCGCGCCCGCCAGAACACAGTCATCGGCAGCCTGAACCGCCTCCAGCAACATGCGGCCCATGCGGCCCGAAGCGCCAGCAATGGCGATCTTGTGCAAAGCAGCACTCATCTTCTCAATATCCTGTCTGTCGAAAAAAAGAACCCCGGGCAGTGCCCGCGACCGCATCAGCGACGGGTAGGCTCGAGTGGCGGATAGCTGGCCGGCAAAGGTGAATCGTCCACCTGGGTGCTGGCGCTGACACTGCGTTTGGGCACGGGAAACTTGCTCAGTTGCTCGTCAGTGGCTTCCAGAGATGGAATCTTCTTGGATTTGGTACGCGAGTCCAGAGTGGCCACAAACTCGGCTTCGCTGGGCATTTCATCGCCTTCGAAGCGATCAAGCGCATCACCCTTGAAATAGACGCTGAGACGACGCGATTGCGGCTCCACCCCCTGGCGACGCAAGGTGAACACATAGTCCCAGCGATCAGAATGGAACACGCTGACGACCAGTGGGGTGCCCAGCACCTCCTTGACCTGCTGCCGGGTCATGCCCGGCTGCAAGGCGGCAACCTGCTCCTTGGACACGAAATTGCCCTGGACAATCTCGATCCGATAAGGCGTGACGGCCGTGGCGATGCGGCTGCCAGCGCCGTCGAACGAACCACAGGCCACGACACCGGCACACAGTGCCAGCGACAAACTCAGCCGGGCGCTTCGAGGGGAATAAGCAGACATGGGTCGGGAGGTAGCGATATGATCGGCCCATTGTAGCGGCTGGGCCTGTCAGAGCGGGTTGGTACGCTGGCGGAAGGACCCTTGCATGGCCAATATCGAAGAACTGAAAAATACCGGGCTCAAAGCCACGCTGCCCCGCCTCAAGATCCTGGAGCTGTTCCAGAAAGGGCGCCAACGTCACATGACGGCCGAGGACGTGTTTCGCGTTTTGTTGCAAGAGCAATCGGACATCGGGCTGGCCACCGTCTACCGGGTGCTCACCCAGTTTGAGCAGGCCGGCATTCTGAGCCGAAGTCATTTTGAAAGTGGCAAGGCGGTCTACGAACTCAACGAAGGTCAGCACCACGATCACCTGGTCTGCACCAGCTGTGGCAAGGTCGAGGAGTTCTATGACGCCGAGATCGAACGACGTCAGCAAATGGTGGCCAAAGCCAAACACTGGCTGCTGCAGGACCACGCCATGTCGCTGTACGGCCTTTGCGCCAGCTGCGCCAGCGACAAACGCTGAACGCCAGACCCGAATCCGGCCGAGACCCTAGCGGGCCTGAATTGGATCAGCCCTCTTGCTCCATGGCTCGGCGGTGCCGCTCGACAAACTCCTGATAGGTGTCGATGCCGCGCAACTGGAGAATCGTGTTGCGCACGGCGGCTTCCACCAAGACCGCGATGTTGCGACCGGCCACCACTTGGATCACCACTTTGCGCACCGGTACGCCCAGCACGTCCTGGGTCAGGGGCTCGTAGGGCAGGCGCTCGTAGTCGCGCTCCAGGGTTTCCTTGCGGACCAGATGCACGATGAGCTTGAGCCGCATCTTGCGCCGCACCGCGGTCTCGCCAAAGATTCCGCGGATGTCGAGCAGGCCGATGCCCCGCACCTCCAGCAGGTTCTGCAGCAGTTCCGGACAACGCCCTTCGATGGTGGTCTGATTGATGCGATAGAGATCCACAGCATCATCGGCCACCAGACCGTTGCCCCGCGAGATCAGCTCCAAACCCAGCTCGCTCTTGCCCAGGCCGGACTCACCCGTGATCATCACCCCGAGCCCCAGGATGTCCATGAACACCCCGTGCATGGAGGTGCGATCTGCAAAATGCTTGGACAAATAGGCCCGCAGCACGTCGATCACAAATGCCGATGACTCCTGGGTGGCAAACATCGGGATCTGTGCACGCTCGCACATCGACAGCAAGGCATCGGGTGCAGACTGACCGTCGGCCAGCACCAGCACCGGCGGCTCCAGGGTCACGATACGGGAAATGCGGCGAGCACAATCCTCCGGGGTAGCATTGGTCAGGTAAGCGATCTCCCGCTCACCCAGAATCTGCACCCGGTAAGGATGGATGTAATTGAGGTAGCCCACGAGATCGGCACCCGATCGGGCGGCCCGGACCACCACCTCATCAAAGCGGCGCTCCGAAGCCCCCAGGCCGGCCACCCATTCCCATTTGAGAATGGAGCGGAATTCCTCGAAGAGGACATCCGCGCTGACGACATTGGGTTTCACGACAGAGACTGCCTCAAAGCCATCAGGCCGGCTGGGTGGATTGCCAGGTGGCAATCATCTGGTGCAGCTCGGTCGCATCGGTGCAGGCCTTGATCCGTTCACGCAAAGGGGCATCGCTGAGCAACTCGGCAATCTCAGACAGGATTTCCAGGTGTTTCTGAGTCGCTGCCTCGGGCACCAGCAGGAAGATCAACAGGCCCACGGGCTGCTCATCGGGGGCATCAAAACCGATTGGGTTGGCCAACTGGAACACCGCGGCCATCGGGAACTTGAGCCCCTTGATGCGCCCATGCGGAATGGCCACGCCGTGCCCCAGCCCAGTGGAGCCCAGGCGTTCGCGTGCAAACAGGCTGTCGGTGATCAATGCACGGCTGAGGCCGTGAAGGCTCTCGAACAACAGGCCGGCTTCTTCAAATGCACGCTTCTTGCTGGTGGCGTCGACGCACACAAGCACTTGAGCAGCGGGGAGGATGGACGCGAGACGGTTCATGGTGAGTTAGGGCGGATTATGCACCGGTCGTCCAGCTTCGGCGAAAAACCGCGATCAGCCTGCAACTGACAAGAAAAAAGCCGCTGATTTGCAACAGCGGCTTCGGGGATCTTGTCAGCACTCAAAATGTCTGGCAAGCAGCCTCACATCAGGCGTTTGGCTGGGTCGTGATGGTGGTCCTGCATCCGGTCCTTGTGACGAACAACCTGACGATCCAGCTTGTCCATCAACTCGTCTACCGCTGCGTACAGATCCTCATGGGAACTCTCGGCAAACATGTCGTTGCCCTTGACGTGGACATTGCACTCGGCGCGTTGGCGGCGCTGCTTTTCCTTTTGCTTTTCAACAGTGAGTAAAACCTTCACATCAACCACCTGATCAAAATGTCGGGTGATCCGGTCCAGCTTGGTCGTCACATAACTACGCAAGGCGGGTGTAACTTCGAGGTGATGACCGCTGATCGTCAAGTTCATGAGTAGCCTCCTGTGCACTCTGGGTTGAAAACGCCACCTTTCAGGGTGGATGGCGAACCTCAAATTCGGTGAACCTGAATTCACTATGCGCCCGCAAAACCCGAATTGCAATGGCTTTTCATCAAGCCGTCACGGGTTTTTGAGCCAACTCGGGAAAGCCCTCAGAAGCCCCTCCATGGCACACGGATGAGGCCTTGACGCGACCTCAGAAGGGCGGCAAATTCAGTCAGTTGACCCGCTCGAAAAACGGCTTTTCCGGGCGGGCGGGCGGGCCAGAATTCGGCCCACTGGCGTCAGAGACCCCGGGCCGGGGCCATGACATCAGCTCAGAACGAACTGCGCCTTGCCAGCGGCCTTGGCCTGGTACATGGCGGCATCCGCCCGCGACAGCAACAGCTCGGCCGACAAAGCGACACCGCCCGAGTCCCCCCCGGTGACGGCGACGCCGATGCTCGCGGCCAGGGTCAGCTCTCGCCCACCCAGCACAACAGGCACGGCCAACTCGGCAAGCAGCTTGCGGGCGACCAAGGCAGCATGGGCTGCCGGATGCGCCAGCCCCTCGAGGATGACGGTGAACTCATCGCCGGCCAAACGCGCCACCGAATCGGTCTCGCGCACAGCCGACTGAACCGTGCGGGCGAAATGACGCAGCACGGCATCGCCGAAGTCGTGCCCGTAGGTGTCGTTGTAGAGCTTGAACCCATCGAGGTCGAGAAACATCAGCGCCAGGCCCGTGCCCTGACGCCGCACCCGGGCCAAGGCCTCCACCAGACGCTGCAGAAACGCGCGCCGGTTGGGCAAGCCTGTCAGGGCATCGTGGCTGGCTTCATGCTGCAGACGTTGTTGCAACTGATACTGGTCGGTCACATCCTGGGCCAGGATGTAGAAGCCGTAGGGCGGACGCGACATGGCGGTGTCCGGGATGAAGTTGGTGTGTACCCGGATCTCACCCCGCCGGGTGTTCAGTCTGGAATCAAAACTGACCATCTCACCCGCCTGCACTCGCTGCAAGGGTTCGAGCTGCGCCGCCAACACCGCACCATCCATGAACCCATCCAGAGACTGCCCCACGATCTGAGCCACCGGCACACCAAACCAATCTTGATACGCCTGGTTGTTGAACTGGTAAATGCGGTTGCCGTCCACATAGGCGATCAGCGCAGGCATGTTGTCGGCCAACAGGCGCAAACGGGTGCGACTTTCCAGCAACTCGCGCTCGACCGCCTTGCGAGCCGAGATATCGTGCAAAAACGCATGCATGCGCACCTGCCCGTGAAAGCGATTCACCCCCAACGAGACTTCAGAAGGGAACAAGCGACCGTCGCGATGCTGGGTCTGTACCTCAAGCCGCCCACCCCCCATGCGGTCAAGCCCCTCCGCCCGAAGGCGCTCAAAAGCCACCTGGTAGCGCGGCACCACCCCCTGCGGTACCAGCAGATCAAAGACGCTGCGCCCAATGGCCTCATCACGTCGCCAACCGAAGGTATCGGTGGCTGCCTCGTTCCAGGCAGTCACCCGGCCACATGGATCCACCTCGATGAAGGCATCGGTGGCATGGGCCAGGGTGGCCCTGAACAGCTCTTTTTCATGCTCCAGCGCCACCTGGGCCGCCTGGCGGCGGTCCACCTCGGTGCTGAGGCGCGCATTGGCCTCGCTGAGCTCCTGGGTCCGGAGCTCAACCCGATGTTCCAGCTCCAGTTGCAACACCGCCAACGCCTGTTCTGAGGCCTTGCGAGCAGTGATGTCGGTGGCCACCAGCACAAAACCGGCCTCGGCATCCCGCTCTGCCGCCAGACGCGAAACACCCACCAGAGACCAGGCCAACGACCCATCGGGGCGCAGAAAGAGCAACTCCTGAGGCGGCGCGCTCGCATCGGGGCGCAGCAGATCATGCAAATGGCGCAGCACCCGATCCTTGTCAGGCGGAAACAACACCGATTCCAGCGGCTCGCCAGCCAGGCTGTCGGCACTGCAGCCCAGCAGTTGAGCCATTTGCCCGTTCACACGCAACCAACGCCATTGCGGCGAAACCAAGGCCATGCCAACCGAGGCCTGGGCAAAGGTACGCTCAAACTGAGCTGCCGAGAGGTTGGCACGCCGATCCGCTTCCACCCCTCGGAAATACTGCTCCACCAGGGCAGCAAAATCCTGCAGATCCTGGGCCTCTGACGCACCGAAGGGCCGCGGCTGGCGATCGATCAGGCACAAGGCGCCCAAGGGGTGTCCGGCCAAGGACCGGATGGGGCAGCCCGCATAAAAGACCAGCCCAGGCGACCCTGCGACCAGGGGATTGGCCATGAACCGCGCATCCTCACGGGCATCGCTGATCACAAAAGGTTCGTCATGCAGGATGGTGTGGCCGCAGAAGGAATGCTCCCGGGGCAAAGTGCGAGGCGTCTCCCCATGGGCGGACTTGGTCCACTGCAGCTCTGCCGCTACCAGGTTGACCATGGCGATCGGCACCTGGAAATGCCGGGCCGCCAGGCGGGTGATGCGATCCAACTCGGGGACCGACGCCAGATCACAGACCGCCAGCGACTCCAGCACCTGCAGGCGCTGAACTTCATCGGCTGGTACGCCGTACACCCTCATTGCGCGAACCTCCGATGGGACTGCCATAAGCCGCTTCAATGTAACAAATCAGCTTTCACCCGACCAGCACCTGAACCCTGAATGGCGCGGTGGAAAGGACACCCCGGTCCGCGCCCTGAACAAGGGCTCGAAATGAGCCGACCAGCGTTGTTGCGGTGCGATAATCCGCCCAATTCAATTTTGGAGAGACCGCCTTGGAAACCTACCCCAGTTGGTAGCTTTCAATTCCCGTGGCCGCATCGGGGGTTGAAAGCACCCCATTCCCGACCGATTGCAACCCTGACCCACGGAGCGCGCGATGCTCAATATCTTTACGCTGGCCAATGGCCGGCTGTTCCAGGAAGAAATCGAATCCCTGGAGGAACTGTCCAAGTTTCAGCCCATCTGGGTGGACCTGGAATCCCCCTCGGTCGAAGAAAAACGCTGGATCAAGCAGTACTACGGCCTCTCCATCCCGGAAGACGCGATGGACGAGGACATCGAGGAATCCGCCCGCTTCTACGAAGAAGACAACGGCGAACTCCACATCCGCAGTGACTTTCTGATCGCCGATGACGATGCGCCCCGCACCGTGCGTGTGGCCTTCATCCTGAACCAGCACAACACCGACCTGAAAAGCCGAGGGGTGCTGTTCTCGATCCACGACGAAGACGTGCCGGTGTTCCGCCTGCTGCGCATGCGCGCCCGCCGCGCCCCCGGCCTGATCGAAGACGCCAAGGAAGTGCTGCTCAAGCTGTTCGATGCCGATGCCGAATACTCGGCCGACACCCTGGAAGGCATTTACGACGAGCTGGAAAAGGCCGGCAAGCAGGTGCTTTCCGGCGATGTGACCGACGCCCTGGCCGGCGAAGTGCTGGGCGCCATTGCCCGCCACGAAGACTTGAACGGCCGCATCCGCCGCAACGTGATGGACACGCGGCGCGCCGTCAGCTTCATGATGCGCAGCCGCATGCTGAATGCCGAACAGTTTGAAGAAGCCCGACAGATCCTGCGCGACATCGAGTCGCTGGACAACCACACGGCCTTCCTGTTCGACAAAATCAACTTCCTGATGGACGCTACGGTCGGTTTCATCAACATCAACCAGAACAAGATCATCAAGATCTTCTCGGTGGCCAGCGTGGCCTTGCTGCCCCCCACCCTGATCGCCAGCATTTACGGGATGAACTTCAAGGCCATCCCGGAGCTGGACTGGTCGCTGGGCTACCCCTATGCGCTGGCGCTGATGGCCGCGTCTGCCGTGGTGCCCATGCTGTACTTCCGCCGGCGCGGCTGGCTGCAGTGAACCCGGCCACCGCGCGTCAGGACGGCTGCTGACTCAGGTGATCCAACAGGCCGCCCACGATCAAGGTGGTGCAACGGCCCGCCACCGCCTCCAAGAAAGCCGGAAAATCGACATGCGCCTGGTCATCGGCCCGGTCTGAGATGGTGCGCAGTGCCGCAAAGCGCACCCCGTAGTCGTGACAGACCTGGGCCACCGCGGCAGCCTCCATCTCCACCGCCAAAGCCTCGGGCAGGCGGGCCCGCAGGCCCAGTGCCTCGTCAGCGGCCGAGACAAACCGGTCCCCGCTGATCAACAACCCCTGGTGCACCTGCATGGCATCCAGCCCATACAAGCGCCGCACGGACGCGTCAAAATGGCTCCCGACCCGGGCCTGCAGCGCCTGGGCGGCCACCCTCAGGCCTTCTGCCAGCAGGGGATCGCAGGCGAAATGCGACTGCCCATAAAGGGGCACTTCATAGCGCGGAAACAGCGGCGAGGCATCCATGTCGTGCTGCAGGCAATGGGTGGCGACCACCACGTCGCCCACCGTCACGCCCTCCCCCAGACCGCCAGCCACCCCGCTGAACACGATGTCCGTCACACCAAAGCGCTCGATCAAGGCGGTGGCGGTGGTGGCTGCGGCCACCTTGCCGACACGGGACAGCGCCAGCACCACAGGCCGGCCGCGCCACAGGCCCAGGCAGTACTCACGGCCGGCATGCTGCTCCACACGCGGTTGATCCAGCAGGGCGCGCAGACCTGTCTGCTCCTGCGACAGGGCACTGAGAATAGCGAGCGTCATCCATCCAACTCCTGAACAATCGAACAGCACCCCTTGGCACTGAGCATGAAAAAGCGGCCCGAAGGCCGCCCGCATTGTGCCGCGTCCCGACCCGCGCCCAGGTTCAGGCCTTGTCGCGCAACTCCCGGCGCAGGATCTTGCCCACCGGGGTCTTGGGCAGATCGGTGCGAAACTCGATGATGCGCGGCTGTTTGTAGCCCGTCAGGTTGGCGCGGCAGAACTCCTTCACCTGCACATCGGTCAGCTCAGGGTGCTTTTTCACGATCACCAGCTTCACCGCCTCGCCGGTCTTTTCATCAGGCACGCCGACGGCGGCACACTCCAGCACGCCCTCCAGGTCGGCCACCACCTCTTCCACCTCATTGGGATAGACGTTGAAGCCGCTGACCAGAATCATGTCTTTCTTGCGATCGACGATCTTGAAGAACCCCTTGGCATCCACCACACCAATGTCACCGGTCTTGAAGAACCCATCGGGTGTCATGACCTTGGCGGTTTCATCGGGGCGCTGCCAGTAGCCGGCCATGACCTGCGGACCCTTGATGGCGATCTCGCCCGGCTGGCCCAGAGGCACGTCCAGGCCATCGTCATCGAGCAGCTTGAGGAAAGTGCTGGGCAGGGGCACGCCGATGGTGCCGGTGTATTCGGTGGCCGTCACTGGATTGCAGCTGACGGTGGGCGACGTTTCCGACAGACCATAGCCCTCACAGATCGGACAGCCCGTCTTCTCCAGCCAGAGCTTGGCCACCGCGCCCTGCACCGCCATGCCTCCACCCACCGATACCTTGAGGTTCTTCCAGTTCACGGTGCCGAAATCCGGGTGGTTCGCCAGCCCGTTGAAGAGCGTGTTGACCGCGGGAAAACTGTGGAAGGTGTGCCGGCGCAGTTCCTTGAACACCGAGGGCAGATCGCGCGGATTGGGGATCAGGATCAGCTTGCCCCCGGTGCGCATGGACAGCATCATGCCCACAGTGAAGGCAAAGATGTGGTACAGAGGCAAGGCACACACGCTCGTGGGCTGCTCATGGGCCGGCACCTGGCCCATCACCGGCGAATTCCAGGCCTCGGACTGCAACACGTTGGCGATCACGTTGCGGTGCAGCAGCACCGCGCCCTTGGACACCCCGGTGGTGCCCCCGGTGTACTGCAGCAAGGCCACATCGTCGGCCTTGATGTCGGGGCGCTTGAACGAACGACGGGTGCCCTGACGCACCGCATCCTTGAACCGCACGGCGCCGGGCAGGTGGTACTCGGGCACCATCTTCTTGACATTGCGCACCACGTAGTTGACCAGGGCGCCCTTGAGCAGGCCCAGCTCATCACCCATCGCGCACAGCACCACATGCTTGACCGGCGTGTGGGCCAGGCACTGCTGCAAGGTGGTGGCAAAGTTCTCAATCAGGATGATGGCCTTGGCGCCCGAATCCTTGAGCTGGTGCTCCAGTTCGCGCGGCGTGTACAGCGGGTTCACATTGACCACCACCAGGCCCGCGCGCAACACCGCCGCCACGCACACCGGGTACTGAGGAATGTTGGGCATCATCAGGGCGACACGGTCACCCTTGCTCAGGCCCAGCCCCTGCAGGTAGGCGGCCAGTGCCAAGCTTTGGCGGTGGGCCTGCGCATAGGTCACATCCCGACCCATGAAACTGTAGGCCACCCGGCTGGCATGCTTCTCGAAACTCTCCTCCATCAAGGCCACCAAGGAGGCGTAATGCGAAGGATCGATGTCGGCGGGCACCCCTTGGGGGTAACTGCCGAGCCATGGGCGGTCGGTCATTTCTTGTCTCTCCAGACTCTTGCTTGGGAATATGCGCAGTCCTTCGAGTCAAGTCAGGCCTGCGTCAGCACAACCTCCTATTTTGATTCGTTTTTTTACAAAACGACACTCAATCAAGAGCTCACACCGAGCGCAGCCCGACGCAAAAGTATGCAATCACACAATTGCGTGCGTCTGGAGCGGGATCACTCCACCGCCTTCACCATGTCTTCAACCACCTTCTTGGCGTCCCCGAAGACCATCATGGTCTTGTCCATGTAGAAGAGTTCGTTGTCCAGGCCCGCGTAGCCTGCGGCCATCGAGCGCTTGTTCACGATCACCGTCTTGGCCTTGTAGGCCTCCAGGATGGGCATGCCGTAGATCGGGCTGCCCTTCACATGGGCGGCCGGGTTCACCACGTCATTGGCCCCCAGGATGATGGCCACATCGGCCTGACCGAACTCGCCATTGATGTCTTCCATCTCGAACACCTGGTCGTAAGGCACTTCGGCCTCGGCCAACAGCACGTTCATGTGGCCCGGCATGCGGCCCGCCACCGGGTGGATGGCGTACTTCACGATCACGCCGTGCTCGGTCAGCTTGGCGGCCAGTTCCTTCACGGCGTGCTGCGCCCGCGCCACGGCCAGACCATAACCCGGCACGATGACCACGGTCTCGGCGTTCGACAGCACAAAGGCCGCGTCGTCCGCGCTGCCGCTCTTGACGTTGCGCTGCACCTGATCACCGGCCGTTGCCGTGGCCGCTTCACCGCCAAAGCCGCCCAGAATCACGTTGAAGAACGAGCGGTTCATGGCCTTGCACATGATGTAGCTCAGGATGGCCCCCGAGCTGCCCACCAGAGAGCCAGCAATGATCAGCATGGCGTTGTTCAGGCTGAAGCCGATGCCGGCCGCGGCCCAGCCCGAGTAGCTGTTCAGCATCGACACCACCACCGGCATGTCGGCGCCACCGATCGGGATGATGATCAACACGCCCATCACAAAGGCCAGCGCCAGCATGGCAAAAAAGGCCGTCCAGTTCTCGGTGACCATGAAGGCCAGCCCCAGGCCCACGGTGGCCAGGCCCAGCACCAGGTTCAGCATGTGCTGACCCGCGAACTGCACCGGAGCGCCCTGGAACAAGCGGAACTTGTACTTGCCCGACAGCTTGCCGAAGGCAATCACCGAGCCACTGAAGGTGATGGCACCGATGGCCGCGCCCAGGAACAGCTCCAGCCGGTTGCCCGTCGGGATCAGGTCGCCCTTGGCGTGCACGATCTGGAAGGCATACGGCTCAGCGACCGCGGCCACGGCAATGAACACCGCCGCCAGACCGATCATGCTGTGCATGAAGGCCACCAGCTCCGGCATCTTGGTCATCTCGACGCGCTGCGCCATCACGGCGCCGGCGCCGCCGCCCACCACCAGGGCGGCCAGCACATAGCCCAGTCCACCCACGGTGGACAGGCCGGCCGTTTCAGACAGTTTGACGATCAGGGCCGCCGTGGTCAGCACGGCGATCGTCATGCCGATCATGCCGAACAGATTGCCCCGGATCGAGGTGGTGGGATGGGACAAGCCCTTGAGCGCCTGGATGAAACAGACGCTGGCCACCAGGTACAGCAGGGTGACGAGGTTCATGCTCATGCTTTGTCTCCGTGAGCCACCGGGGCCTTCTTTTCTTTCTTGCGGAACATCTCCAGCATGCGCCGGGTGACGAGAAAACCACCGAACACGTTGACTGCGGCCAGCGCCACGGCCAGCACGCCCATGGTCTTGCCCAGGGGCGTTTCGGTCAGGGCAGCCGCGAGCATGGCGCCCACGATCACGATGGCCGACACCGCATTGGTCACCGCCATCAGGGGCGTGTGCAAGGCGGGCGTCACGGTCCACACCACGTGGTAGCCCACGTAGATGGCCAGCACGAAGATGATCAGGTTGATCAGGGTTGGGGATACAACATCCACGACTGTCTCCTTTGTATTGAGGCCGCTAGCGACCTATTGCGGCAAAGCCATCGGGAAATCCGGCAGATTCAAGGCCCCATCGAGGGACGCCGCGCTCAGACGCGCCGCCTGGGCAACCTTGCGGGCCCATTCCTCAGCAGGCCGGCCGGCCATCAGAAAATCACCGTTGCTGCGCGTCACCGGCTCAGTCAGCCGGCGGTTGGCCAGCACCTGCACCAGCACGTAGCCTCCGCCCTCGGTGTTGTAGCGGAAGTCCAGCGCACCAAAGGGTTTGGTCGGCAGGCTCTGGTGGCTGCCCAGGTAGGCGTTGAGCTTGGGATAGCGCGACGCCAGCCAGTCATGACCATCGGCCCAGCGCTTGTAGCGCAGGCAGTCGGTCCGCGTGGGGCTGCCGGCGGTGACATCCTCGACGTAAACGCCGCGCTCCTGCGGGCACGCATTGGGCACGGCCTGGCGATCTGGCCACAAGCCGCTGCGGTTGGACTGCACCACCATCACGGCCAGCAGAGACTGATCAGCGCCGCGCAAACCCACCACCCGGGTGGGCAACGTTGGGGCCGGCCGAGTCGCGTCCAGGCTGTCCAGCGACTCTTCACCACCGCCCAGATCCACCCATTGCCCGCCCGCTTTTGCCGCCGGCAGGCTCACCTTGGCCCGACCGGCCGAGGGGCTGCCTTCGGGGATGACGGAGCACGCCGTCAGGCCCAGCACGACTGCCGCCATGGCCCACGCCCCCAGGCGCAGGTTCAAGGGCTCACTCTTCATCCTCATGCGCGCTTCACCGTTCCTTCGTGCGTCATCAGGCAGGCGGCCACGATGTCGTCATCCAAATCCACATGCAACTGCCCCTCCTTGTTCAGCACCAGCTTCAGGAAGTCGAGCACGTTGCGGGCATACAGTGCCGAGGCGTCTGCGGCCACCAAGGCGGGCAGATTGGTTTCACCCACCAGCGTCACGCCGTGGCGCTGCACCGTCTTGTCGGCCTCGGTCAGCGGGCAGTTGCCCCCCGGGCCACCGTGCGGGCCTTGCGGGCCCTTGCCCGCCGCCAGATCCACCAGCACCGAGCCGGGCTTCATGGCCTTGACCATGTCTTCGGTCACCAGCACCGGTGCGGCGCGGCCAGGAATCAGCGCAGTGGAGATCACCACGTCGGCCTGCGCCACGCGCTTGGCCACTTCAACCTTCTGCCGCTCCAGCCAGCTCGGCGGCATGGGACGCGCATAGCCGCCCACGCCCTGGGCCGCTTCTTTTTCCTCGGCGGTTTCATAGGGCACGTCGATGAACTTGCCCCCCAGGGATTCGACCTGTTCCTTCACCGACGGGCGCACATCCGACGCCTCGATCACCGCCCCCAGGCGCTTGGCCGTGGCGATCGCCTGCAGGCCCGCCACACCCACCCCGAGAATCACCACGCGGGCCGCCTTCACCGTGCCTGCGGCGGTCATCAGCATCGGAAAGAAGCGCTGGTACTTGTCGGCAGCGATCATCACGGCCTTGTAGCCGGCAATGTTGGCCTGCGAGGACAGCACGTCCATGCTCTGGGCCCGTGTGGTGCGCGGCGCCGCCTCCAGGGCGTAGGCCGTGAGTCCGGCCGCAGCCAGGCGCTGCAAGCCTTCGGCGTCAAAGGGGTTGAGCATGCCCACCACCGTGGCCCCAGGCTTGAACAGGGACAACTCCGCGGCAGACGGCGCCCGCACCTTGAGCACCAGACCGGCGCCAAAGGCCCCGGCGACATCGGTGATGGTGGCGCCGGCAGCCACATAGGCCTCGTCGGTCACGCTGGCCGCCACACCGGCACCCGACTGCACGGCAATCTCGTGCCCCTGGGCTTTCAGTTTCTTCACGGTTTCCGGGGTGACCGCCACCCGGGTCTCCCCCGCCGCTGTTTCAGCAGGAACGCCAATGAACATGAGACTCTCCTCGTGGATGAATGACCGGTATTTTTCGAATGACCGCGAGCTTACATGATGCCCGACGCGCGGTCGTGTCCAGGAGGAGACCGACGTTTGCGCGCCTCCGCGTCAGAGCGACGTCACATCGCCCGGGAATAATGGCGGGATGAAAATCCGTTGGAAACCCAGTGTCACGGTGGCCGCCCTGATGGAGCGCGACGGCAAATTCCTGCTGGTCGAAGAACACACCGACTCCGGCCTCAAGCTGAACAACCCGGCTGGCCACCTCGATCCCGGCGAATCGCCCGCCGATGGCTGCGCCCGCGAAGCCCTGGAAGAGACCGCTCACCACTTCAAACCGACCGCTCTGGTGGGCATCTACCTGTCACGCTTCCGCAAGAAATCCACGGGTGAAGACATCACTTACATGCGCTTTGCATTTTGTGGCACCGTCGGAGACGAAGTCCCCGGCATGGCGCTTGACGAGGGCATCGTGCGCGCCCTGTGGATGACGCCCGAAGAGATCCGCGCCAACCAGCACCGGCACCGCAGTCCGCTGCTTTTGCGCTGCCTGGACGACTACCTGGCCGGCAAGCGGTACCCGCTGGACATGGTCTACACCGACGAGACGGTGCTGCAGACGCCCCCGCCTTGACCCTGACGCGGACAGCCCATGGCCCCGGCGGGGATAATCCCGGGGCTATGAACAAACAACGCATCGTGGTGGGCCTGAGTGGCGGGGTGGACTCCGCCGTCACGGCGCACCTGCTCAAACAGCAAGGCCACGAGGTCATCGGCATCTTCATGAAGAACTGGGAAGATGACGACGACAGCGAGTTCTGCTCCAGCCGGCAGGATTTTCTCGACGCGGCCAGCGTGGCCGATGTGCTGGGCATCGAGATCGAACACGTCAACTTCGCCGCCGAATACAAGGACCGCGTCTTTGCCGAGTTCCTGACCGAGTACCAGGCCGGCCGCACCCCCAACCCCGACGTGCTGTGCAACGCCGAGATCAAATTCAAGGCCTTTCTCGACCACGCCATGCGTCTGGGGGCCGACCGCATCGCCACGGGCCATTACGCCCGCGCCCGCTTCAACCCGGCCACGCAAAAGCATGAGCTGCTCAAGGGCCTCGATCCGGCCAAGGACCAAAGCTACTTTCTGCACCGCCTGAACCAGGCCCAGATCAGCAAAACGCTGTTTCCGGTCGGCGAGCTGCGCAAGACCGAGGTGCGGCGCATCGCCGAAGAAATCGGTTTGCCCAATGCCAAGAAGAAGGACTCGACCGGCATCTGCTTCATCGGCGAGCGCCCGTTTCGCGAGTTTCTGAACCGCTACATCTCCCGCGAGCCCGGCCCCATCAAGGACGAGCGTGGCCGCAAACTGGGCACCCATGTGGGCCTGTCGTTTTACACCCTGGGCCAGCGCCAGGGCCTGGGCATCGGCGGCGTGAAGGAAAAGGGTGCCCAGCGCGGCAGCGGCGACCATTCCCCCTGGTTCGTGGCCCGCAAGGACATCCCCAACAACACGCTGTGGGTGGTGCAAGGCCACGATCACCCCTGGCTGCAATACCGCAGCCTGCAGGCCGACAACGCCAGTTGGGTGGCCGGCGAGCCCCCGGCTCAAGCAGGGCTGGGCGCCAAGACGCGCTATCGGCAGGCCGATGCCGCCTGCGCCTTCGAACCCGGCACGACGGCCGAGACCTTCGGCTTGAACTTCACCGAGCTGCAATGGGCCGTGACCCCTGGCCAGAGCGCCGTGCTGTACGACGGCGAAGTCTGCCTGGGCGGCGGGATCATCTCCGCAGCCCAGGCTTGATCGCCCGGCGAGTGCGCCTCGCCGGCACCACACCCACCACCTGAGCTGCCGAGCCGTTGAAACACGGAGCGGTCGCGACCACGCGCACCGCCGCGGTGCCGTGCGCCCCAATTTCAAACACCTGCGCCGCCTCGCGCTGAGGCTGCGGGTCTCGTGTCGCGCCGACATGGTGCAAACCCGCATCACAAACCTGGCACACCTGTTGCATCATGAAAAAAGCTGACCATTTGATCAGCTTTTGACGATCAAAACAGGAGTTGCCCCCGTGACCCAGACACCGACCACCGGCCCCGACATCCAGGCAGGGCGGCTCGCCCCAGCCGACTATGCCCAGCGCTTTGCGGACGCGGGCGATCCCTTCACGGCACAGCAGGCCGTGCTGGAGGCCGAGCGCTGCCTCTACTGCTACGACGCCCCCTGCGCCACCGCCTGCCCCACCAGCATCGATGTGCCCAGCTTCATTCACCGCATCAGCCAGGGCAATGTGCGGGGCGCCGCCCAGGCCATCCTGAGCGCCAACCCGCTGGGCGGCATGTGCGCCCGCGTCTGCCCGACCGAAGAGCTGTGCGAGGCCGTTTGCGTGCGCAACACCCAGCAGGGCGTGCCGGTGGCCATCGGCAAACTGCAGCGCCACGCGGTGGACGCCGTGATGCACCTGCCGCAGAGCGCCCTGTTCCAACGCGCCCCGGCCACCGGCAAGAAGGTGGCCGTGGTGGGTGCCGGCCCGGCCGGCCTGGCCTGCGCCCACGGCCTGGCCCTGAAGGGCCACGACGTGACCGTGTTCGACGCCCACGCCAAGCCCGGCGGCCTCAATGAATACGGCCTGGCCACCTACAAGACCGCCGACAACTTTGCCCAACGCGAGATCGACTGGCTGCTGGGCATCGGGGGCATCACGATCCAGACCGCTTGGAAGCTCGAATCGGCAGCCCAGCTGGACACCCTGCGCGCCGACTTCGACGCGGTTTTCCTGGGCATCGGCCTGGGCGCCGTCAACCAGCCCGCGCTGCCCGGCAGCACGCTCGCCGGCATCCGTGATGCGGTCGACTTCATTGCCGAGCTGCGCCAGTGCACCGACCTCTCCACCCTGCCCGTGGGCCGCCGCGTGGTGGTGATCGGGGGCGGCATGACCGCGGTCGACGCCTCGGTGCAGTCGCGCCTGCTGGGCGCCAGCGAGGTGCACATGGTGTACCGCCGCGGCCCCGAGGCCATGGGTGCCTCGGCGGACGAACAGACCTGGGCCAAGACGAACGGCGTGGTGATCGAGCACTGGCTGGCCCCGGTGGCCTTCGAAGGCGAGCAAGGCGCCGTGCGGGCCGTGCGCTTCGAGCGCCAGCAACTGGTCGATGGCCGCCTGCAAGGCACGGGCGTGTTTGAAATCCGGGCTGCCGACACTGTGCTGCAGGCCGTCGGCCAGAAGCTGGCGACGGCCCCCTGGCTGCAAAACCTGCAGCTCGAAGCCGGCCGCATCGCCGTGAATGCCCAGGGCCGTACCAGCCTCGACGGCGTCTGGGCCGGCGGCGACTGCGTGGGCGGCGGCCGCGACCTCACGGTCGAGGCGGTCGAAGACGGCAAACAGGCCGCCCTCGCCATCCACAGCACCCTTTCTTCTTCCAACGCCTGAGCCCCAAGGAAACCGACATGGCTGACCTGAGCATTGACTTCGCGGGCATCAAGAGCCCCAACCCCTTCTGGCTGGCTTCTGCGCCGCCCACCGACAAAGCCGTCAACGTGCTGCGCGCCTTCGAGGCCGGCTGGGGCGGCGTGGTCTGGAAAACCCTGGGCGAAGACCCACCGGTGGTGAACGTGCACGGCCCGCGCTACAGCGCCCTGCTGTCGCCCGACCGCAAGGTGCTGGGCTTCAACAACATCGAGCTGATCTCCGACCGCCCGCTGGCCACCAACCTGCGCGAGATCCGCGAGGTCAAACGCGCCTTCCCCGACCGGGCCATGGTGGTGTCACTGATGGTGCCCTGCCAAGAGTCATCGTGGAAGGCGATCCTGCCCCAGGTGGAAGACACCGGGGCGGATGGCATTGAACTGAACTTCGGCTGCCCGCACGGCATGAGCGAGCGCGGCATGGGCGCGGCCGTGGGTCAGGTGCCCGAGTACATCCAGATGGTGACCGAGTGGTGCAAGCACTATTCGAAGATGCCCGTGATCGTGAAGCTCACCCCCAACATCACCGACGTGCGCTACCCGGCGCGGGCCGCCAAGGCCGGCGGGGCCGATGCGGTGTCGCTGATCAACACCATCAACTCCATCATGGGCGTGGACCCGCGCACCCTGACCATGGTGCCCAGCACGGCGGGCAAGGGCTCGCACGGCGGCTACTGCGGCCCGGCGGTGCGCCCCATCGCCCTGAACATGGTGGCCGAGATCGCCCGCGACGCCGAGACCGCCGGCATCCCCATCTCGGGCATCGGCGGCATCGGCACCTGGCGCGACGCGCTTGACTTCCTGGCCCTGGGTGCCGGCAGCGTGCAGGTGTGCACCGCCGCCATGGTGTACGGCTTCAAGATCGTGCAGGACATGGCCAGCGGCCTGTCCAACTACATGGACGACATGGGGATCACCTCGGTGGCCGAGATCACCGGCCGCGCCGTGCCCACGGTCAGCGACTGGCGCTTCCTCAACCTCAACCACATCAGCAAAGCCGTCATCGACACCGACAAGTGCATTGAATGCGGGCGCTGCCATGTGGTCTGCGAAGACACCTCCCATCAGGCCATCACCGCCACCAAGGACGGCAAGCGCCACTTCGAGGTCAAGGAAGAGGAATGCGTGGGCTGCAACCTGTGCGTGTCGGTGTGCCCCGTGGACGACTGCATCACGCTCAAGGACCTGGCCCCCGGCGAAATCGACCTGCGCACGGGCAAGCCCGTGAGTGCCGAGCCCCTGAACTGGACCGCGCATCCGAACAACCCGATGCGCGTCACCGCCTGAGACCTATTCCAAAGACGCCCCCAAGCAGGTGGGGCAGGCTGGCCCGGGGTGGTGAGCGGCGCGCAGGCTCACTGGCTCCAGCGGCTGGCCGCACCCACCTCATCCACCCCCACGAGGAGACAAGCGCATGACCCCGAGACAAGCCGACGCCCACCCGGGCGACCTGTGGAACGAAGACCTGGCCCCCACCCAGGCGCACCAGCGCACCTGGCGCTGGATGCACTTTGCCGCCCTGTGGGTGGGCATGGTGATGTGCATCCCGGCCTACACCCTGGCCGCCAGCCTGATCGAGGCCGGCATGTCCTGGTCCCAGGCGGTGGGCACGGTGTTCCTGGGCAACCTGATCGTGCTGCTGCCCATGCTGCTGATCGGCCATGCGGGCGCCAAGCATGGCATTCCGTACGCCGTGCTGGCACGGGCCTCCTTTGGCACGCGTGGCGCCAAGCTGCCGGCCCTGCTGCGCGCCCTGGTGGCCTGCGGCTGGTACGGCATCCAGACCTGGTTCGGCGGCATGATGATCTACACCCTGGCGGGCGTGCTGATCGGCCACCCGCTGGAGGGCGACAAGCTGCCCGGCCTGGGCATCAACCTGGGCCAACTGGTGTGCTTCCTGCTGTTCTGGGCCATCCAGTTCTATTTCGTGGTGCACGGCATCGAATCGATCCGCAAGCTGGAGACCTGGACGGCCCCGATCAAGATCGTGATCTGCGGCGTGCTGCTGGTCTGGGCCTACCAGAAGGCGGGCGGCTTCGGCCCCATCCTGGACCAACCCTCTCAATTTGAAGCGGGCGGCAAGAAGGCCGGTCAGTTTCAGGCCGTGTTCTGGCCCTCGCTGACCGCCATGGTGGGCTTCTGGGCCACGCTGGCGCTGAACATCCCCGACTTCACCCGCTTCGCGCGCACCCAGCGCGATCAGGTCATCGGCCAGGCCCTGGGCCTGCCCCTGCCCATGGGCCTGCTGGCCGCCATGGCGGTGTTCGTCACCTCGGCCACCGTGGTCATCTATGGCAAGGCGCTGTGGGACCCCGTCGACCTGGCCAGCCGCATGACCGGCGCGGCCGTGCTGATCGCCCTGCTGGTGCTGCTGATCGACACCGTCAGCGTGAACCTGGCGGCCAACCTGGTGGGCCCGGCCTACGACTTCTCGGCCCTGCACCCGGCCCGCATCAGCTACCGCACCGGCGGCTATATCACCGTGGGCATCGCCATCGTGATGATGCCCTGGAAGATCCTGGAGTCCACCCAGGGCTACATCTTCACCTGGCTGATCGGCTACTCGGCCCTGCTCGGGCCGGTGGCCGGCATCCTGATGGTCGACTACTACCTGCTGCGCCGCACCGAGCTGGCGGTGAGCGAGCTGTACGACGACAACGGCCGCTACCGCTACAGCGGCGGCTGGAACTGGATCGCCGTGCTGGCCTTTGCCGCCGGCGTGGCGCCCAATGTGCCCGGCTTTCTGAATGCGGCCTTCCCCAGCACCTTCCCCGATGTGGCCGAGGGCTTCAAACAACTGTATGCCTATGCCTGGTTTGCAGGCCTGGGAATTGCATCCGTGGTCTACCGACTTGGCATGGCAGGCAGAACCCCATCGGTGGGTCTGGTGCGCCGCCGGGTCTGAGGCCCCTCTTGCCGGGGCCTGGTGCGGCCCCGGCCTGGCACGCCGCCAGCCCGTGCGGCATTTTTGATGGAGAGACTTGCTCATGAACACAGCCCAGACCTCAGCCTTGTTGATCCGAGGCGGTACCGTCGTCAACGCCGACCGCAGCTTTCGTGCCGATGTGTTGTGCCAGGACGGCCAGATCGTGGCCGTGGGTGAGGGCCTGCAGGCCCCCGCCGGCGCCACCGTGGTCGATGCCGGCGGCCAGTACGTGATGCCGGGCGGCATCGACCCGCACACCCACATGCAACTGCCCTTCATGGGCACGGTCACGCGCGACGACTTCTTCAGCGGCACCGCGGCCGCGCTGGCGGGCGGCACCACCAGCATCATCGACTTCGTGATCCCCGACCCGCAGCAGCCGCTGCTCGACGCCTACAAGACCTGGCGCGGCTGGGCCGAGAAATCCTGCGCCGACTACGGCTTTCACGTGGCCATCACCTGGTGGGGCGACAGCGTGCACGCCGACATGGGCACCCTGGTGCGCGACGAGGGCGTGAACAGCTTCAAGCACTTCATGGCCTACAAGAACGCCATCATGTGCGACGACGAAACCCTGGTGAACAGCTTCCGCCGCGCGCTGGAGCTGGGCGCCATGCCCACCGTGCACGCCGAGAACGGCGAGCTGGTCTTCCTGCTGCAGCAGGAGATGAAGAACCAGGGCATCACCGGCCCCGAAGGCCACCCACTGTCACGCCCACCCGCCGTCGAGGCCGAGGCGGCCCAGCGCGCCATCGCCATCGCCGACGTGCTCAACGTGCCGATCTATGTGGTGCACGTGTCCTGCGCCGAATCGGCCGAGGCCATCGCCCGCGCCCGCGCCAAGGGCCAACGCGTGTACGGCGAGGTGCTGGCCGGCCACCTGGTGGTGGACGACAGCGTGTACCGCCACCCCAGCTACGACGTGGCCGCTGCCCATGTGATGAGCCCGCCCTTCCGTGAAAAAAGCCACCAACAGGCGCTGTGGCGCGGCCTGCAGGCCGGCCACCTGCACACCACCGCCACCGACCACTGCACCTTCTGCGCCGAGCAAAAAGCCATGGGCAAGGCCGATTTCAGCAAGATCCCGAACGGCACCGGGGGTGTCGAGGAACGCCTGGCCGTGCTGTGGGATGAGGGCGTGAACAGCGGCCGCCTGACCCCCAGCGAGTTTGTCGCCGTGACCTCGGCCAACGCGGCCAAGCTGTTCAACCTGTACCCCCGCAAAGGCTGCGTGGCCGCCGGCGCCGATGCCGACCTGGTGGTCTGGGACCCCGCCGCCACCAAGACCCTGTCGGTCAAGACCCAGCACTCGCTGGGCGACTACAACATCTTCGAAGGCAAGACCGTGACCGGCGTGCCCAGCCACACCATCAGCCAGGGCCGCCTGGTCTATGTGCAAGGCGACTTGCGCGTGGAGCGCGGCAGCGGCCGCTACCTGAAGCGCCCGCCCTTCGGCCCCACTTTTGACGCCCTGGGCCGCAAGGCCGCCCTGGCCAAGCCCACCGCCGTGACCCGCTGAAAGGAGTACCCCCCATGAACCCGAAAGACCTTCCGCCCCCCACCGAGGCCCTGCGCATCAACGGCGAACGCCTGTGGGACAGCCTGATGACCCTGGCCCGCATCGGCGGCACCGACAAGGGTGGCGTGTGCCGCCTGGCCCTGACCGAGCTCGACCGCCAGGGCCGTGACCTGGTCGTGGGCTGGGCCCGCGACGCCGGCCTGAGCATCACTGTCGACCAGATCGGCAACGTGTTCATGCGCCGCCCCGGCCGCAACAACAGCCTGCCCCCCGTCATGACCGGCAGCCACATCGACACCCAGCCCACCGGCGGCAAGTTCGACGGCAACTACGGCGTGCTGGCCGGCCTGGAGGTGGTGCGCACCTTGAACGACCACGGCATCCAGACCGAGGCCCCGATCGAGGTCGCCTTCTGGACCAACGAAGAGGGCTCGCGCTTCGTGCCCGTGATGATGGGCTCGGGCGTGTTCGCCGGCGCCTTCACCCTGGAACACGCCTACGCCGCCACCGACACCGAGGGCAAGAGCGTCAAGGACGAGCTGGCCCACATCGGCTACATCGGGGACCAGGTGCCGGGCCAGCACCCCATCGGCGCCTACTTCGAGACCCACATCGAGCAGGGCCCGGTGCTGGAGGACCACGACAAGACCATCGGCGTGGTCAGCGCGGTGCTGGGCATCCGCTGGTACGACTGCACCGTGACCGGCATGGAAGCCCACGCCGGCCCCACCCCCATGGGCCTGCGCAAGGACGCGCTGCAGGTCGCTACCCGCGTGATGCAAGAGGTGGTGGCCATCGGCAACCGCTACGCCCCGCACGGGCGTGGCACCGTGGGCATGGTCAACGTGCACCCCAACAGCCGCAACGTGATCCCGGGCCGGGTCAAGTTCTCGATGGACCTGCGCAACAGCACCGACGCCCTGGTCGACCAGATGGACGCCGACATCCGCGCCTACGCGGCCCAGGTGGCCGCCGAGACCGGGCTGAAGATCGAGGTCGAACTGGTGTCGCACTACCCGGCCCAGCCCTTCCACGCCGACTGTGTCAACGCGGTGCAGCGCGCCGCCGAGCGCCTGGGCTACAGCCACATGCCCGCCGTGTCAGGCGCCGGTCACGACGCGGTCTACATGGCCAAGCTGGCGCCCACGGGCATGATCTTCATCCCCTGCAAGGATGGCATCAGCCACAACGAGATCGAAGACGCCAAGCCCGAGCACATCACCGCCGGCTGCAACGTGCTGCTGCAGGCCATGCTGGAGCGGGCGGGCTGAAGCGTCGCCCCCTCAGGGGGGCGTCAATCCACACCCTCGCAGCACCAGCCCCACCACATGTTCGGTGGCCTCGGCATAGTCCTTGGGCGTGAGGGCGCTGCGCCCCAGCACGGCAGCGATCTGCACATCAAAGTCGGCATAGGTCTGGGTGGCAGACCAGATGGTGAAGAACAGGTGCACGGTGCTGACCGGCGCCATGCGGCCCTGGGCCACCCAACCGTCGAGCACGGCGGCCTTTTCGAGCACCAGGTCGCGCAGTTCGGTCTCCAGCAGGGTCTGCAACACAGGCGCCCCATGCAGCAACTCGTTGGCGAACACCTTGGAGGCATGCGGGCGCTGCTGCGACAGGCGCATCTTGTCGCGGATGTAATCCCCCAGGGCCGTGGCGGGGTCGGCCTCGGGCGTGATGCCGTGCGTGGGCGCCAGCCAGTCGCTGAGGGTGCGCGCCAGCACGGCCCGGTACAGGTCTTGTTTGTTACCGAAGTAGTAATGCAGGTTGGCCTTGGGCAGGTCGGCCGCTTCGGCAATGGCGGCCATGGTGGCGCCGCTGAAGCCGGCACCGGCAAACACGCGCTCGGCAGCCTCCAGGATCAGGCTCTCGTTGGCCTGTCGGATCTGGCCTTTGGCGGCATCAGCAGCGGCCGCGGAGGCCGCCGGGGCAGACGGGAGCTTGGGGACGGAAGGCATGGGATCTCTTCAGAGGAAAAAAGCGGGCAGCGCCCCATCGGGCGCCTGTGCAAACACACAGGGGCGAAGGATACGCTGCCCGCGGGGCAGGCCTGCCGCTCATGCGCAGGCCGAGGAGGGGACCGAACCAGCCCGTCAATGCTGGGCGGCTTCCCACACCACATGGCTGTAGGCGGCCTTGCCCGGGTCTTTCTTGATGACCGGCGAGCTACCGCCGTTGAGCAGGACCTTGACCGTGCGCTCGTAGGCAGCCGGGTCCAGGTAGCCGATCTTGTCGGTGCCCGCCTTGCTGATCAGCTTGGCCACGTTCTCCATCTGGCGCTTCTGCACCGCCACGGTGGCGCTGCCCGAACTGTCTTGCGCCACCACGATCTTGGCGGCCTCCTCGGGGTTCTTGACGGCCTCGTTCCAACCCTTGAAGGTAGCCTTCAGGAACTTGCCCATCTTGGCCACAAAGGCCTTGTCCTTGAGGCTGGATTCGAGCACATACAAGCCGTCTTCCAGCGAGGCCACGCCCTGGTCCTCATAGAAAAAGGTCACCAGGTCGCTTTCCTTGACGCCGGCATCCACCACCTGCCAGTACTCGTTGTAGATCATGGTCGAGATGCAGGCGGCCTGGTTCTGCAGCAGCGGGTCGACGTTGAAGCCTTGCTTGAGGATCTTGATGTCGCTGTCGGTCTTGTAGCCCAGCTTGGCCATCCAATTCAGGAAGGGGTACTCATTGCCGCCGTACCAGACGCCCAGGGTCTTGCCCTTGAGGTCTTTCGGGCTGCTCACGCCGCTGGACTTCTTGCAGGTCAGCATCAGGCCCGAGCGGTCAAACACCTGGGCGATGTTGACCAGAGGCACGCCGGCCTCGCGCGCCGCCAGGGCGTCGGGCATCCAGTTGACGATGGCATCGGCCGACTTGCCCGCGATCACCTGCACCGGCGAGATGTCGGGGCCGCCGGGTTTGATGGTCACGTCCAGCCCGGCCTCTTTGTAGAAGCCCTTGGCCTGGGCCACGTAGTAGCCCGCAAACTGGGCCTGAGGCACCCACTTCAGCTGCACCGTGACCTTGTCGGCCGCGTGCGCGGCGGCACCGCCCAAGGCCAGCAGGGCTGCCAGCACGCCAGCGGACAAGCGAAAAGAACTCTTCATGGGACGCTCCTTGTGATGAAAAAAGACAGACAGGGGTGAAAGAACACAGAACAAGCGATGCGCAGCAGGCCTTGCCGCCTCAGCCCCGCACCGAGGGATGCCAGAACGCCACCCGGCGTTCCAGACGCACGAGCAAGGCGTAGGCCAGCGAGCCGGTGACCGCCGCCACCGCGATCGCGCCCCACACCAGGGCCATGTTCATGCGCGCGGCCTCGGTGGAGATGCGAAAGCCCAACCCGGCCGTGGGCGAGCCGAAGAACTCGGCCACGATGGCGCCGATCAGGGCCAGCGTGGCATTCACCTTCAGCGCCCCCACCACAAAGGGCGATGCGGCGGGCAGGCGCAGGCTCCACAGCGTGCGGCCATAGCTGGCGGCGTAGCTGTGCATCAGTTCGCGCTCCAGGCGCCCCGCCGACTGCAGGCCTGCCAGCGTGGACACCAGCATCGGAAAGAAGGTCATCAGCACCACCACCGCCGCCTTGGACGGCCAGTCAAAGCCAAACCACATCACGGCAATCGGCGCCACCCCCACCAGAGGCACCGTGCTGGTCAACGAAGCGATCGGCAGCAGGCCACGCTGCAAAAAAGGCTGGCGGTCGATGGCCACTGCCACCGCAAAGCCCAGGCCCGAGCCCAGCAGCCAACCGACCACCACCGCCTTGAGCACGGTCTGCACAAAGTCGCCGCCCAAGGTGGCCGCGTGGGTCCACAAGGCCTCCAGCACCAAGGCTGGCGGGGGCAACAGCACCCTGGGCACCTCCAGCGCCACGGTCAGCAACTGCCAGGCATACAGCACCCACAGGCCGAACAGCAGCGGCGCCAGCGCCGCATCGAAACGCTGCCCTTCGAGTGCTGCACAGCGCTGGATGGTCAGCACCGCCAGCGCGCCCAGGCCCAAGGCCCCCAACCAGAACCCGGCCGCGGCCGGAGCGGCTGCCTGGGCCGGCGGCAGTTGCAACCAACCGATGGCGGCCAGACCGGCCATCGCGGTCAGGCCCAATGAGGCCGCACGGCCGCTGGGGCGCAGCCCCAGAACAGCAGCCAGCACGCCCAGCAGTGCCGCCAGCCAGGCCGCCGGCTGGGCCAGCAACGATGACATGGCGGGCGCGGCACCCTCGGCTTCCAACACCATCAGCGGCTGCAGCGCGCACAGCAGCCAAAAGGCCAGCGCGGCCACCGCGGTGAACTGCCCGGCCTGGCGCATGTTTGCGGTGCTTGTCATGAGCGCCTCCTGTTGCGCAAAACCCATTGCTCCAGGCCCGCCATCGCTCCTGACAAGGCCAGACCCAGCAGGGCCGACATCAGCAGGGCAGACCAGATCTGCACCGTGTTGCCGTAGTACGAGCCGGTCAGCAGCCGCGCGCCCAGGCCGGCCTGGGCTCCGGTGGGCAGCTCGGCCACCATGGCGCCCACCAGACCGGCGGCAATGGCCACCTTGAGCGACGGGAACACAAACGGCAAGGCGGCGGGCAGGCGCAGCAACCAAAGGGCCTGCCATCGGCTGGCCGCATAGGTGTGCATCAGTTCGGTCTCGATGCGCTGCGGCGAGCGAAGGCCCTGCACGGCCGCCACCGTGACCGGGAAAAAGCACAGGTACATGGCGATCACGGCCTTGGGCAACACGCCGCTGAAGCCCAGGCTGCCCAGGATCACCAGCACAATCGGCGCAATCGCCAGCACGGGAATGGTCTGCGAGGCCACCACCCAGGGCAGCAGGGCCCGGTCCAGCGTGCGTGAATGCACGATCAGCACCGCCAGCACGCCCCCGAGCACCGTGCCCATGACAAAGCCCAGCAGGGTGGATTGGCCGGTCACCCACACATGGAACATCAGGTTGCGCGGCGAATCCAGCGGCCAGTCCACCAGGCTGGACCAGAAATCCAGTGCGATCTGGTGCGGCGCGGGCAGCACCGGGCGCTGCAGGGCCCAGGTGGTCTGCACCAGATCGATCCAATCCCAGGCACCGCGCGGGTTCAACACCCGCTCGATGGCCCCGGGGGCATTCAGCCAGATGGCCAAGGCATACCAGAGCAGCACGATGGCCGCCACGATCACCGCCACCGGGCCAACCGAGCCGCCCCAACGGGTGTCAGTGGTGCCCATCGGCCAGCGCCTCCCGCACTTCGTGCGCCATCTGCATGAACTCGGGCGTGTCGCGCAGCCCCAGATGCCGCTCATCGGGCAGGCGCGACTCGATCACCTTCACGATGCGCCCGGGGCGCGGCGACATCACCACAATGCGGGTGGACAGGTACACCGCCTCGGAGATGGAGTGGGTGACAAACACCACCGTGCGCCGCTCGCGACACCACAGCTGCTGCAATTGTTCGTTGAGCCCGTCGCGGGTGATCTCGTCCAGGGCCCCGAAGGGCTCGTCCATCATCAGGATGCGTGGCTCGAACGCCATGGCGCGGGCAATCGACACCCGCTGCTGCATGCCACCCGACAGTTGCCAGGGGTATTTGTTCTCGAACTGGGCCAGGCCCACCCGCCCCAGTTGCTCACGCGCCACCGCCAAGGCTTCGTCCTTGGCCCGGCCCTGGATCTGCAAGGGCAGCATCACGTTGGCCAGCACGGTGCGCCATGGGAACAGGGCCGGCGCCTGGAACACATAACCGTAAGCCCTGGCCTGACGCGCCTCGCGCGGGCTCACGCCATTGACCAATACTTCGCCCCCCGAAATCGGCTCCAGGTCGGCGATCACACGCAGCAAGGTGGTCTTGCCGCAGCCCGAGGGGCCAATCAGAGAGACGAACTCCCCCTGGGCGATGGTGAGATCCACCTCTTGCAGGGCACGCACGGGCGCGTCGGCAGCCGGATAGATCACGCTGGCGGCGCGCACCTCCACAGCGCGGCGCGCCGTGGGCACCGCCATCGGGTGGGCGGGGGGTGTTTCATTCAGAAGAGACGACATGGGGCAATCCAAAACCTAACCAAATGGTCAATTTCAGAAAACCCAAAGCTAAATCCGTGCCAGAAAAAATGCACCAGAGCAGGCACAAAGCACTGCCGGCCCAGCCCCGACCGCACCAAAACCTGTCGCGGTGGTCTGACACCAGCCACCGACGGCACTGACTTGAGTCAGAGCGTCTCGCACCGAAGTGGCCGCGGGTCAAGCTGCCGCGGGTGAACTCTGGCCGTCACGCAACCCGATACAGACCGGCACAGGAACAGCCTCGACAAGACCCCATAAAAAGAGAAAATCAGCACCAATCAGTATCGAAAAATCATATATCACCCCAGTGAGCGCAAAAGCCCCGTGGACTGATGGCCAGAACGTGGCCAATTTCACACCGTGGCAACAGGATGTTTTGTTAACATTTAGCAACCATTTGAGGTAGGGGATCGACAAAGGCCCCGGTGCCGGATACACCTAATAACATTTGAGAACAGGGTTTTGCCATGAGCGATGTCAATTCGGGTCAACCGACAGACGTGTCCGAGCACTTGGCACGTCAGCAGTGCGCTCGCCAATGGCGGCATTTCCTGCACGCGCTGGCGGCTGAATTCACCGCCGCGCTCCCCCCCGCCGATCTGCGCGCACTGAGCCGACGCATCGGCCTGCGCTTTGCCACCGAACTGCCCCTGCCCCCGCAACCCACGCTGGCGGGAGTGCAAGCGGCCATGTCGCGCCAATGGCAAGACCTGGACTGGGGCTGGGTGAACTTGGTGCAACAAGCCGACCATGTGGAGATCGCCCACTTCTGCTCGCCATTGGCCTCTGCCTTTGGTGCCTCGGCCACGGACTGGGCCAGCGGTTTCCTCGAAGGGGTCTACCAGCAATGGTTTGAGCAGCAGGGCGCACCGGGCCTTGTCGTCAGCCAGACCCAGGCCACCGACGGCTGGGGCAGCGTCAGTTTCCGGCTTGGCCGCTGAGCCAGCCCTAGGCCCTGAAGCCTGTCAAAGAGTGCCCCAATGACCAAATCTGAAGACATCGTCAACCTGTTCCAACAGTTCGGCGGACAAGTTGACGACTACCAGGAATTGAGTCGACAACAATCAGCCGCGCAGGCCAAGAAGCGCTGGCCCCTGCTGTCCGCGCTGGAGTTGGGCCAGGCCACGGCCGCCACAGCGCCGGGCGTGGCCGCAGCCGAAGCCCCCGTGACCGCCGGCCCGATCGAGTTCCGTCCGGCCCCCATCGCCCCCCCTGTTCAAGTGCTGGCGCCGAGCGGCCAGCACCTGAGCTCAGCCGAACTGGCATTGGGCACGCCAACACCCGCACCCGTGCCAGCACCCGCACCCGCACCCGCACCCGCACCGGTCGCTGCCGCAGTACCTGCTCAGCCCCCAACACCTGCGCTGGCGACCTTCGCCCCCGCACCTGCGGCTGTGGTGGCAGCTGTGCCCACGCCAGCGCCGGCCGCGCCTCCTTCCGTTCAGGCCCCCACGTCGATGCATTGGCCCGCCCCCACGGCCACAGAGGCTGCAGCCAGCCCTGCGGTGTCCGTGGCTTGGGCGCCGGCGGTGCCTGCCGCACCGGTTCGCGCACCAGAGCCCCCCCTGCAGGCAGGGCCGGCCCCGGTGTTCTCGCAGCCAACGGTCCCTGCTGCAGTACAGGCGCCACTGCCAGCCCCCCGCGCGCTCACCAGCACGTCGCCGCTGGCCAGTCTGGCTCAAACGATCCAAGCGGCACCGACGCCTGCGGCCCCCGTCCCACCAAGCACAGAATTGCAAGGCATTTTTGACCGCCTGGCCGGTCGTGCCGAAGTGGCACCGCCACCACCGCCACCGTCAGGTCTGGCGGCCTTGTGGCAGAACCTGCGAGGTGGCGCATGAAGGTGCTGGCCGTTGTCTCCTCCAAGGGCGGGGTTGGAAAGACCACCGTCACGGCCAATCTGGCCTGTGCGCTGGCACGCCAGGGCCGCACCGTGGTGGTGCTGGATCTGGACCCTCAAAACGCCCTGGGGCTTCACTTCGGTGTCAGCCCGAGTGAGTTCCGAGGCATCTCGCGCGCCTCCTTGGCCCAGCAGAGCTGGAAAAGCGTGGTGTTCGAAAGCCGGACCGGCGTGTATGTGCTGCCCTACGGGGTCGTCAACGAAGACGATCGTGACCGTTTTGAGCACCTGATCGAGACTCGCCTGTTCTGGCTGCGCGATCAACTTCAGGCCTTGAATCTGCCGCCCGATGCCGTGGTGCTGCTGGACACCCCGCCGGGCCCATCGGTCTACCTCAAGCAAGCCTTGGCCGAAGCCCACCTGGCCCTGGTGGTAGTGCTGGCCGACGCGGCGTCCTACGCCGCCTTGCCGCTGATGCAGCGGCTGGTGCAGACCTACTGCACAGGCCAGCCGAACTTCTCTGAAGCGCTTTACGTGGTCAACCAGGCCAACAACAGCCGTCAACTCTCCAAGGACGTGTCCAACGTGATCCGTTCCAGCTTCGGCGATCGCGTGGTGGGCACCATCCATCAGGATCAGTCGGTCGGTGACGCCCTGGCCAATGATCTGTGCGTGCTCGACTACGAATCGGGCAGCCAGGCCGCCAACGACTTCCGGGCCTGCGCCGAGAAAATCGCCCAGCGCCTGTCCACCAGGACCGCCACCGCATGAGCACCTCCTCGCCCTCGAGACCGGCTGTGCCCGGCTCCAACGAAGACACCCAGGCCGACCCCAGCAAACGCTGGGGTCGTTTTCTGAACAGCGTCACGGAGTCGCCGATCTGGAACCACCCGGTGGCCCAGTACGCCACCGGGATCCTGGCCTTTTTGCTGTTCCTGCTGGTGATCAGCGTCCCGCTGGACCTGACCGAGCAGGTCATCTTTGCGAGCACCACGTTTGCGGTGGCCCTGCTGCTGCGCAAGACCAAGGGCCGGGTGACGACCCTGACCATGATGACGCTGTCGATCTCGGCCTCCACCCGCTACATCTGGTGGCGCCTGACCGACACCGTGGGGTTTGAAAACCCGCTGGATGCCTTCTTCGGCTTCGGCCTGGTGGCCGCTGAGCTGTATGCCTTCACCGTGCTGCTGATCGGCTATTTCCAGACCATCTGGCCTCTGGGTCGCAAGCCGGTGCCCCTGCCCGCCGATGCGTCAAGCTGGCCCAGCGTGGATGTTTTCATCCCCACCTACAACGAACCGCTGGACGTGGTGAAGCAGACCGTGTTCTCGGCCATGAGCCTGGATTGGCCAGCCGACCGCCTCAAGGTCTACGTGCTTGACGATGGCCGACGCAGCGACTTCCGCAAGTTCTGCGAGGACGTGGGGGTGGGCTACAAGATCCGTGGCAACAACCGCCACGCCAAGGCCGGCAACATCAATGCAGCCCTGGCGACCACCGACGGCGAGTATGTGGCCATCTTCGACTGTGACCACATCCCGACCCGCTCCTTCCTGCAGGTCTGCATGGGCTGGTTCCTCAAGGACGACAAGATGGCGATGCTGCAGACGCCACACGTGTTCTTCTCGCCCGACCCCTTCGAGAAAAACCTTGAGACCTTCCACCGCACCCCCAATGAGGGTGAGTTGTTCTACGGCGTGGTGCAGGACGGCAACGACCTCTGGAATGCCTCGTTCTTCTGTGGCTCCTGCGCCATCATCAAGCGCGCACCGCTGATGGAAATCGGTGGCGTGGCCATCGAGACCGTGACCGAAGACGCCCACACCGCCCTGAAGCTGCACCGCAAGGGCTACAACACGGCGTACCTTGAAATCCCGCAGGCTGCTGGCCTGGCCACCGAAAGCCTGTCAGGCCATATCGGACAACGCATCCGCTGGGCACGGGGCATGGCGCAGATCGGGCGGGTCGACAACCCCCTGTTCGGCCCCGGCCTCAAGATCGGCCAGCGGCTGTGCTACTTGAATGCGCTGCTGCACTTCTTCTACGGCCTGCCGCGACTGATCTTTCTGACGGCACCGCTGGCCTACCTGCTGTTCGGGGCCCACGTGTTCCAGGCCACGGCCCTGATGATCTCGGCCTACGCCCTGCCTCACCTGGCCCACGCCAGCATCACCAACTCGCGCATCCAGGGCCGTTACCGCTACTCGTTCTGGAACGAGGTCTACGAATCCGTGCTGGCCTGGTACATCATGCGCCCGGTGCTGATGGCTTTCATCAACCCCAAATTGGGCAAGTTCAACGTGACGGCCAAAGGGGGCGTGATCGAAGAGGCCTACTTTGACTGGGGCATCGCCCGCCCCTACCTGGTGCTGCTGATCGCCAACCTGTTCGGCTTCGCCGTCGGTGTGTGGCAGATGGTGTTCCAGGACAACCCCGAGATCACCACCCTGTTCATCAACATGCTGTGGACGGCCTACAACATCGTGTTGTCCAGTGCGAGCCTGGCCGTGGCCAGTGAAAGCCGCCAGGTCCGCGTCACGCCACGGGTGGCGGCCGCACTGCCCGCAGCCATCCGCCTGGACAACGGCAAGGTGCTGACTTGCCAGACCGACGACTTTTCCCAGCAGGGCCTGGGGCTGACCGTGCCGGACGGGGTGCAGATCCCCACCGGTACCAAGCTGCAGGTGTCGCTGTTCCGCTCGGACGAAGAAGGGGTTTTCCCGGCGGTTGTCACCTTCGGCGGCAAGGGGCGGCTGGGTGTGCGTTTCGACAACCTGAGCCTGGCCCAGCAGGCCGAATTGGCAGCCCTGACCTTCTCCCGCGCCGATGCCTGGGTCACCACCTGGGGCCAGCGCCAACAGGACAAACCCCTCAGCTCTCTCGGCGGCGTGCTCGCCATCGGCGTGCGCGGCATCAACGAATTGACAAGCAACATCGTCAAATCACTGCGCCTGCGCCGGACCTCCAACGCCAAGTGACCCTAGGCCCACAGACCATGAAGAACTCCACCTCTCAAGCCCTCTCTCAGCGCGCCGCCCACCGCGTGCCCCTGCAGCCGGTCATCCTGGCGATTGCGCTGCTGCTGGCGGCGCCCGGTCTGCAGCCCGCCGAGGCGGCCACCAAGGCCCGCGCCGCGGCAGCTGCCCGCGAAGCAGGCGGTTCGGGCCGCATCATCACCGAGACCGCGGCCGAAGCCGGCGAGACCCCGGGCGCACGGGTGGCCAATGCGCGCACGGCGACCTTCTCGCTCAAGCAGCTTGGGGCCCTGTTCCCGCTGCAACTGCGCGGCATCCGCGGCAACAGCGGCGTGACCTTCAGCATCCGGGCCGACCAGGTGGTGACTGGCGCCAAGCTCAAGATCAATTACGCCTATTCGCCCTCCCTGATCCCGCAGCTCTCGCACATCAATGTGATGGTCAACGAACAGGTGGCCGCCACGATTCCGGTGCCCACCGAGCAGGCAGGGCAGAACCTGCAACGCGAAGTCATCATCCCGCCGCGCCTGATCACCGAGTTCAACCGACTCAACCTCGAACTGATCGGCCACTACACCCGCGATTGCGAAGACCCGACCCATTCGAGCCTGTGGGCCAATGTGGGCAACGACAGCGTGCTGGAGCTGACGCTCACGCCGATCGCCCAGGCCAACGACCTGGCCTTGCTGCCCCAGCCTTTCTTTGACCGCCGCGACGCGCTGCCCCTGGCACTGCCCATGGTGTTTGCCGGCACGCCCGCAGCGTCCACCCTGGAGGCCGCCGGCGCGCTGTCGTCCTGGTTTGGCGCCCTGGCCGGTTACCGGGGGGCCCGCTTCCCGGCCATGCAGGACCAGATTCCGGCCCAGGGGAACGCCATTGTGTTCGCGGTCGGCAACCAGCAGATTCCGGGCGGCCTGAGCCTGCCGGCCCTGCAAGGTCCCACCGTGGCCATGGTGCCCAACCCCAACGATGCCACCGCCAAGCTGCTGCTGGTGATGGGGCGCGACGGCAAAGAGCTGAAGATCGCGGCCAACGCCGTGGCCGTGGGCTCGCCCGCCTTGTCGGGCCAGGTGGCCACCATCACCAGCCTGACCGAACTCAAGCCACGCAAGCCTTATGACGCGCCCAACTGGCTGGCCAGTGACCGTCCCGTCAAGTTCGGCGAACTGGTCCAGGAGGAAAACCTCAACGTCTCGGGCTATTCACCTGACCTGATCCGCGTCAACTTCCATCTGCCCCCCGACCTGTTCAGCTGGCGCACCAAGGGCATTCCGGTCGACCTGAAGTACCGCTACACCCCTCGCCCGAACCTGGACAAGTCGACGCTGAACATCAACGTCAACCAGCAGTTCCTGCGTTCTTTGCCCTTGCTGGCCATCAGCCACGAAACCCCGGGCGCCGTGGAGCGCGTGGTGGACAGCGTGCTGCCGGCGGGCGAGTTGATCCCGGCCCGCGAGCAGTTTCACATCCCGCTGTTCAAGCTGCCGGCCCAGACGCAGCTGCAGTTCCACTACTTCCACGACATGGTCAAACAAGGTTCGTGCAAGGATGTGGTGCTGGACAACGTGCGGGGCACGGTCGAGCCCGACTCGACGGTGGACATCTCGGGTTTCTCTCACTTCCTGGCCATGCCCGATCTGGCCGCCTTCAGCAACAGCGGCTTTCCGTTCACCCGCCTGGCCGACCTGTCCGAAACCGCCGTGGTGCTGCCTGAAAAGCCCACCACCAGCGACTACAGCAGCTACCTGAGCCTGCTCGGCGTGTTTGGCCGATCCACCGGCTACCCAGCCACCGCCGTCAGCGTGGTCGCGCCCAAGCAGATCGAGGCCCTGGCCGGCAAGGATGTGGTCGTGATCGGCTCGGCCTCCAACCAGCCCCTGCTCACCCAGTGGGCGGATGCCAGCCCGGTCAACATCCAGACCGGCGCGCGCCGCTTCAAGATCTCAGATTTTGCCTACCGGGTCTTCAGCTGGTGGGATCCGAGCCAGCGCGACGGCGCCAAGCCCGGACGCAACCAGGTGGCCTTCAACAGCAACAGCAATGACGGCGTGATCGCCGGCTTCGAGTCGCCTGTCAGCGCTGGCCGCAGTGTGGTGCAGTTGTCCAGCAACAACCCCGAAGGCATGACCCAGATCGTCGACGCCCTGCTCGACGCCGATCTGGTCAAAGAGATCCAGGGCAGCACCTCGGTGATCCGTGGCAAGCAGGTGGACAGCCTGGTGGCCGAGCAAAGCTACTACGTCGGCCACCTGGACCCCTTGACCTGGATACAGTGGTTCCTCGCCGGCAACCCCTTGCTGCTGCTGGGCCTGGGCATTCTGGCCGCCCTGCTGATTGCGGTGCTGCTGTTCCTGTCGCTGCGGGCCCGTGCACGTGCCCGCCTCAAGAATCAGGGATGATCCTCAGGTCCATGCAGAACCTGCCCCGCGCCACGCCATCGAGCCCCACCCGAAAGCGCCCCACGCCTTCGGGTGCGGGGCTCCGACGAATGTTCCTGACCCAAGTCCTGGCGCCACTGACCGTGGCGCCTTTGGTCTTGCTGGGGGGCCATGCCATGGCCGCCCAGGCGAAGCCAGGGCAAAACCAGGCCCCCGCGGCCAGCTGCCGGGCCAGCACCGAGTGGCCGCTGTGGGACAGCTTCAATGAACGCTTCGCCCAGGAGGACGGACGCATCGTCGACTTCAATGTCGCCCAGATGCACTCCACCTCGGAAGGCCAGTCCTATGCCATGTTCTTCGCGCTGGTGGCCAACCAGCCCGAACGTTTCGAGCGCCTATGGCGCTGGACCGTGGCCAATCTGGCCGGCGGCAACATCGCCGCCCGCCTGCCGGCCTGGCAGTGGGGCCAGCGCAAGGACGGCACCTGGGGCATCATCGACAACAACCCGGCATCGGACGCCGACCTCTGGCTGGCCTACGCCCTGCTTGAGGCGGCTCGCGTGTGGAAGAAACCTGGCTACGAAGCCGACGCCCGCACACTGCTGGCACGGGTGATCCAGGACGAACTCATCGACCTGCCCGGCTTCGGCAAGATGGTGCTGCCTGGCCCGGTCGGCTTCAGTTTCCCCGACCAGAAGCTGTGGCGCTTCAACCCCAGCTACCTGCCGCTGCCGCTGCTGCGGCGCTTTGCCCAATTCGACCCCAAGGGCCCCTGGAGCACGCTGGCCGGCAACACCGTGCGCCTGATCAGCGACACCGCCCCGCGGGGCTATTCGCCCGACTGGGTGGCCTGGCGGCTGGCCGACAACGGCCGCGGCAACTTTGTGGCCGACCCGCAATCGGGTGACGTGGGCAGCTATGACGCCATCCGCACCTACCTGTGGGCGGGCATGACGGCGCCCGCCGACCCGGCCGCCACCCCGCTGCGCCGGGCCTTGGGCGGCATGGCCCAGGCCATCGAGCAGGCCGAGTTTCCACCCGAAAAGGTGCAGACCAGCACCGGTGCCGTGCAGGGCATGGGCCCCATCGGCTTTGCGGCGGCCCTGCTGCCCTACCTGCAGACAGACGGCCGCAACACCGCCTTGCTGCTGCAACAGAAGCGGGTACAGGCCCGTCTGTTTGACCCGGCCGCCCGCCTGCCCTATTACGATCACGTGCTCGGTTTGTTCGGCACAGGCTGGATCGAGAAACGCTATCAATTCCTGCCCACGGGCAGACTGCAATTACGCTGGGAGAAGGCATGTTCAACCGCCACCAAACGCTAGCCATGAGCCTGCTGGCCGCACTGAGTGTGCCGGCCGTATTCGCCCAGGAACCCGCTGTCAAGGCCCTGTTGGAGCAGGGCAAGTACTGGCAAGCGCGCGAGAACACCGAGCGCGCGGCCGAAGCCTGGCAGAAACTGCTCAAGATCAACCCCAGCCAGCCTGAAGCCCTGGGCGGCATGGCCGTGGTCGAAGCCAGCAACAAGCGCTTTGATGAGGCGGCCAAATACATCGCCCAACTCAAGAAAGCGGCCCCCAACTACCCTGGCCTGGCCAACATTGAGCAGTCGATCAACGTGATGCGCAACGGGCCGCAACTGCAGACGGCGCGCGACCTGGCCAAGGCCGGCAAGCCCGCCGAAGCGGTCAATACCTACCAGAACGCCCTGGGTGGCCAAGCCCCTCGCGGCCCGCTGGCCCTGGAGTACTACCAGACCCTGGGCGGCACCGCCCAAGGTTGGGAGTCGGCGCGCAAGGGCCTGGAGCAACTGGCCCAGGAACAGCCCGACGATGCCCGCATCGCGCTGGCACTGGCCCAGCACCTGACCTACCGCGACGCCACCCGACGCGAAGGCATCGTCCATCTGGCACGGCTGGCCAGCCACCCCGATGTCGGCAGCGCCGCCATCGAAAGCTGGCGCAAGGCCCTGGCCTGGACCGGCAGCCGCAGCGCCGACATCCCGCTTTACCAGCAGTTCCTGCGCGCCTTCCCGGGCGACGCCGCCGTGCAAGCCCGACTGAACGAGATCGAGCGCCAGCAAAAGCAGGCCCGTAGCCCCGAAGGCCCGGGCGCCGACCCGCTGCGCAAGCGCACCCAGGAGGCCTTCCGCGCGCTGGACGATGGCGACCTGGAAGCCGCCGAGGCGGGTTTCCGCAGTGTGCTGGAAGCCCGTCCCACCGACGGCGACGCCCTGGGCGGCTTCGGTGTGCTGCGTCTGCGCCAGGAAAACTTCTCGCAGGCGCGCGACTACCTGGAACGCGCCACCCGCCAGGGCCAGGCCGGCCGCTGGAAGAGCGCGCTCGACAGCGCCACCTACTGGACGCTGGTCGCGCAGTCCACCACAGCCCGTGAAAACGGCAACCTCGACGCTGCTCGTCAATACCTGCAGCAAGCCGTGCGTCTGGACCCCAAGGAGACCACCGCCGAAAACGACCTGGCCGATGTGCTGGTCGAGCAAGGCCAGTACGACGCCGCCGAGGCCACCTACCGTCGCGTGCTGGCCCGCCAGGCCGACAATCCCGACGCCGTTCGCGGCTTGGTCGGCGTGCTGGCCCAGAACAACAAGGCCGACGAAGCCCTGCGCATCGTCGAGCGCATGAGCCCCACCCAGCAAGAAAAGGTCGGCGCCCTGGGCCGGCTGCGTGCCACCCAGGCTTTGGGTCAGGCCAAGGCGGCGGCCGCGCGTGGCGACGACACCGGTGCCCGCGTGGCCCTGGAAAACGCCTTGCTGAATGACCCGGCCAACGCCTGGGTTCGCCTGGACCTGGCCCGGCTGTACATCAAGCTGGGTGCCAAGGCCGAAGCCCGCGGGATCATGGACGGGCTGCTGATCTCCAACCCCAACATGCCCGAGGCGCTGTACGCCCATGCCCTGCTGTCGGCCGAGACCCAGGACTGGGCCGGTTCCCTGGCCACACTGGAGCGCGTGCCTGAAGCCAACCGCACCCGTGACATCGCCGCCCTGTACAAGCGCGTGTGGGTGCATGTGCAGGCCGACGGCGCCTCGGCCCTGGCCCTGCAAGGGCGTCAGGCCGAAGCCCTGGCCAAGCTGGCTCAGGTCGAGCCTTTCACAGGTCAAGACCCTGAATTGCTGGGCGCTGTAGCACTGGCCTACACCGACGCTGGCGACGCCAACCGCGCCATGGCCACCATCCGCCAGTTGCTGGCGCGCTCGGCCCGTCCCGAACCCGGGCTGCGCCTGCAGTACGCGGCCATCCTGCTCAAGACCAAGCAAGACGTGGAGCTGGCAGGCATCCTGCGCCAGCTGCAAGGCACCCCCATGACGCTGCAGCAGCGCGCCGCCTTCGACGAATTGCGTGTGGGCTACACCTTGCGCCAGGCCGAGGCCCTGCGCGAGGCGGGTGATCTGGCCGCGGCCTATGACACCCTGGCCCCGGTGCTGGCCGAACGGCCGAACGACCCGCTGGTGATGGGCGCGCTGGCCCGCATGTACGCCGCCAACAACGACTACGTGCAGGCCATCACCCTGTACAACCGCCTGCTCGAAAAAGACCCCAACAACCTGCAGCTGTTGCTGCCTGCGGCGTCGCTGGCCATCTCCGCCAAGGAATACGCCTACGCCGACTCGGCGATCCAGATCGCCTTGGTACGAGCCCCCAACAATCCCGAGGTGCTGACCGCCGCGGCCCGTCTGTACCGGGCCCAGGGCAAGACCAGCAAGGCCACCGAATACTTCACCGCCGCCGTGGCGGCCGAGAACCAGCAGCGCAATGCCCAACTGGCCGCCAGCGGTGCGCTGGTGCAGGCCCGCTCGACCAACCCGTTTGCCAACCGCAACAACCAACCCCAACGCCAGCCCTTTGCGCCACTGACTCCGGGGGCCATGCCCACGGCCGTGCCGGTGGGCACCTCGTATGGCCCCAGTTCGATGGCCCCGGTGGCGGAACCCCTGCGCTTTGCCCCCGTGGCCGCGCTGGGGACGCCCCCGGCTGTTGTGGCCTCACCGCGCTCGGCCACCCTGATCCCCGAACCCGCAGGCGCTGCACGCAACGCGATCGGCACAGGCTCGGCCTACAGCCTGTCGACCTACCCGGCCACTGGCGCGGGCATGCCCCCCCTGCAGGTCGCCCAGGCTGCCGAGGTGCCCAACCCCAACAACTACCAGACCCAGACCTACCGGCCGGCCCCGCTCGGCACCGTGGTGCCCTCCGGCACCAGCGTGAACGAACGTGCGCAGCCCGCCAGCGCGGCCGTCACCCCGCGCAGCACGGCCAATAACGCAGACGCAACCCCGGCTGCCGCCAGCCGAAGCCGCAGCACGGGCAGTACCGGCAATGCCAACAGCCGCCAGGTCGCCGACCGGGTTGCCCCCCCGCAAGGCAGTTCGGCCTTGATCAGCCCGGCCGAGGCCGCCGCGGCCAGCACCCTACGCAGCCAGCCTGTGCCCGCCAGCGCACCCGTGGCGCCGATCTACGCCGCCCAACCCATTCCGGATCCTGCGGCCATTTACAGCGGCAGCGTGCCGCCAGCGCCCAGCAATGCGACGGCCTGGGCCCCAGCCTCGACCAGCAACGCCTTCGCAGCACCCAGCCAGCAGATCGCCCAGACCAGCCGCCTGAGTGCCGCCAACAACGGCCGACCGCGCAGTGCTGCGCTGGACGAACTCAATGACATCCGGCAAGACCGCATCCCCGTGGTGTCGCTGGGCTTGGTCGCCCGAGTGCGCCAGGGTGAATCCGGCCTGAGCCAACTGACCGACATTGAAGCCCCGCTGCAACTCAAGTTCGATGCAGGTGACGGCAAGATGACCCTGGGCATCACCCCCACCTCGCTGAATGCGGGCACCCCCGATCTCGACTACGGCACCTTGAGCCGCTTCGGCGGTGGTCCGGTCAGTTCGCTGGCCCTGCCCGATCGATCCGCCGGTGGCCAAAGCGCCTCCGGGGTGGGTCTGAGCGTGGGTTACGAGTCGACCAACCTCAAGATGGACGTGGGCACCACACCGCTGGGCTTCAACAAATCGGATGTGACCGGGGGCGTCAAGTACCGCATCCCGCTCAATGACGAGTTGACCCTGGTGGTGGATGGCTCGCGCCGCCCGGTGACCGACAGCCTGCTGTCCTTCGCCGGCACCAAAGACCCACGCAGCGGCGACAACTGGGGGGGCGTGTCGTCCACCGGCGGTCGCCTCGACCTGAACTGGGAAAGCGGTGACTTCGGCCTGTACACCTATGGCTCGCTGTATGGCTTGACCGGCACCAACGTGGCGACCAACACCCGGGTGGAAGGTGGCGGTGGCCTTTACTGGCGACTGGACCGCAGCGCCAATTCGTCGCTGACCACCGGCCTGAATGTGACCGCGCTGAGCTACGACAAGAACCTGCGTTACTTCACGTACGGTCATGGTGGCTACTTCAGCCCACAACGCTTTCTGTCGCTCAGCGTGCCGCTGGAATGGGCACAGCGCAGCAACCGCTTCTCCTACCAGCTCAAGGGGTCCCTGGGCGTTCAGACCTTCCGCGAGGAAGCCGCCGCCTACTATCCGACCAGCTCGTCACGCCAGTCCGCGGCAGTGCAGGCGGCCAACGATGCCTTTGCCTTCGGCACAGCAGGCTCCACGGCCAATGGCGCCGTGTACCCGGGCCAGACCAAGACCGGCCTGGGCTACAACCTGGGCGCGGCCATGGAGTTCCAGATGCACCCGCAGTTGTTTGTGGGCGGCCAGTTGGCGTTGGACAACGCCCGCGACTACCGGCAATTCATCGGGGGCATTTACCTTCGCTACGCGCTGCAACCGTATTCCGGCCTGCAGGCCCTCCCCGTGAACACGGTGAAATCCCCTTACGGCAACTGAGCGGCAACTGAGCGCACAAGTCACGCGAAGCCGATTCAATCCAGCCCGCACCCCATCCAGGGTGCGGGCTTTTTTCATGCTGTCTTTGACGGCGCCATGCCCGGGCCTTGCCGCCCCTTGGCGGCACATGACCCCACGCCCTACCCACTTAGCCAACGGGCACCGCCCTGGTCACCGCATGGCTCACCCGGCGCAACACGCGCCGGGCAAGAAAAAAGGCCCCGAAGGGCCTTTTCAGGGGGGGGCGATCCGATCAGGACTTCGAACCGATGAACACCAGATTGGCCCGGGTGGCCGCACCGCTGTAGCCCGCTGCGCCGATGCGCAGGCCCACCACGTTGTTGGCGCCATCGAACACAGCAGAGGCCGCGCCCGACTGCACCGGCAGACCCGCCAGGGCACAGGTGCCGGCAAAGGTCAGGGTATCGACCCGGTACAGGTTCAGCGTGGTGTTGGTGCTGCTGTAGGCCGAGATGTTGCCGGTCAGCGTGCAGCCCGTGGTGGTGGTGCCGGTGATGACGCTCTTGGTGCCATCCGTGGTGTCGGCAGCGATCTTGAGGGTCAGGCCAGTGCCACCAAAACCGATGGTCGAGCTGGTGTAAGTGCCATACAGCGCCGACACCGTGGGCAGGATCGGCGAGGTGTACAGATTGGTGGTGTCGGGCACCATGCTGAAGGCCGTCTGGGCACTCGAAGCCGTCGGGTCGGTGTACGTGCCCGTGAGGCTGCTCTGGGTACGCACATCACCGCTGATGAGAATGCCGGCCGTGTACTGGGTCGAGGCCAGGTTCTGGTTGGCAAAGTACACCCCATCGGTCGAACTCAGGATGCTGGTGCCGGTGGCCACAACCAGATTGCCGTACAGCGCGTCGTACCCGCCCCCCACTCGCTTGTAGAAGAAGTAGGAGTTGTCCGGCAAGACCATGGCATACACATCGCCAGAACTGGTGCTGGTGGAGCTCTTCCAGAAGCCCGCTGCCACCTGCTGGGTGGTCGCCGGGGTGGAGGTGCTGCCCGCCACCAGCACACCATCGAGCACATACGTGTTCAAGGTGGTGGTACTGCTGCGCGTGAACATCCAGATGCCGGTCTTGTTGCCCAGCGTGTCGTACTTCAGGAAGGCGACACCGGATTGGGTGGTGCCCGTGGCTGCGCAGGTGGTGATGCCGCCCGACAGATTGAGCACCACGTTGTAGATCGCGGGCGATGTGGTGCTGTTGGCCGCCACCGTCTGGGGCGTGGCAGTGCCGGCCACGGTACAACCCGACACCGTGCCGGCAAGGTTGCCCACCGCGTCCGCCGTCAGCACCCAGCTGCCGCCAAACAGAGCACCACCGGTGTACTTGCCCTGCAGCTTGGCATAGGTGGCGCCATAGTTGTTCAGGGTGCTGTACGTCATCTTCAGCGAAGTGACCGCCCCGGTGGCCGCTGCCGTGTTCGCCGGATTGCTGTAATTGCCGCTGAAGGTGTCGGTGCGCGCCGCGCCCGTGCTGGTGCTGGCCGTGCCGGCCAGGCTCAGCCCGGTGGCGAACTTGCCATCCTGCACCGAGAAATACGTGACATTGGTGGCCGCCACCGAGGCCACATCGACCCGCAGCAGGCCATAGATGCTGTCGTAGCCGGAAGTACCGGCAGCGCCCTTGGCCAGGTAGAAATCGCCGCCCTTGCCATCACTGCCGCCACTGACGTAGCCCACCACATTGCGCTGGGCTGATCCGGTGCCCGTGGTGCCGGTCCAGATGCCATCCATGTATTGCTGCGTGCCCGTGACTGCCCCCACGTTGGAAGTATCCCCGGTGCTGCCGCCGCCGCAACCCGCCAGGGCCAGCAGGCCAAGGGCAGGAACCCAATGTTTTAGCTTCAGTAACTTCAATTGCGTGATCCTCGTGACAGCCGCAGCCCCCGACCTTGGCGCAGACACAGGCCGCCCCAAAGCAAACTTACGCGATGTTACAGGCTTTGGCCTTGTGCACCCGCGCGCGGTGGCCGGCTGAGACAACATTGTCACAAAAGCCCCCTCATAAAGAGCACCGTGCAGCGGTCGAACCACCGTCGCAACGGCGGCTGTCGCACCCGGGCTCATGCGAACAGCGCCAGCCATGCACCGAAGCGACGAGGACGGCTCTTGAATCTGGGTTGCCCGACATCCGCACGAAGGCGTCCATGGAACAGAGGTTGCGCATCCCCAGCCACGCGAGCCCCAAGACACGTTTCCAGCCTTGCTCGGACAAGCGTACGCCAAGACGCCGATTGCAAGCCTACGCCAAGGGATTTCGCCCAAAGTCAAATTCGATGGCCCCCTCGGCCCGAGGGCATCTTCAAGGCATCGATGGAATGAGAGTGGCACGAACTATCAGACAGGCAATATCGGCATTCAGGGCGCAGCCAATTCCACCAGGGCAAATGAGCAAGCTCACACGCCTGTGTCAGCTGACTCGATGAGACGGCCCCGCCCCACGAAAGGCCATCGGAGAGCGGTGCCGTGACACCTCGCCGGAAATGGCCTCATGCCATCCCATTCCCCTGTGTCATGCAGCCTTTGGGGAGCGACGCTCCATCCGGCTTGGAAAACGCGTTCATTTACTGCAGCCTGCTTTTCAAAGATCATTTGACAAGCCTTATTTTTACTTATAAATTATATAAACAAGCACGGTCTAAAGTCGTAAATATGCAATTTAAATCATTTTAATAATGCTTATTTAATACATTTGATAGAAATATCGACGTGCTTGAGGGTTGTAAACAATAAATACCATGAGTTGGAGTTCCTATGCACGTCTTTGCCAAGACACCAACGCGCCATCATCCATTCACCCGGAAGGAGACCGAGGCCAGTAGCTGGAAGGGCGGCCGCGCCAAGGACCATTCCAAGCCATTTTTTGCCGATTCGGATTTCCACTGGCCCTCGTTCGAAGCCCCCTTGAAGCCGGGGTTCCGAAGTGCCATCCAATCCATCAACACCGCGTGGCGTTGGTTCAGAGCCCACCTGCGGATCCAGCCGCCCCCCAACGCCACAGCTTTCGTGGCCCCAGGGACCTCGTGGCTCGAACAACCGGGGCGGGTGCACGCACCTGAAGAGGTCGTCATCACGGCCCCACAGCCCAGTCAGGTACGACAGAGCAGCAAGACTCAAACCCCTGTTGCCGCCTGTGAACCGGCCCTGGATGCCTGGGTTTTGCTGGATACCAACGGCGAATGCACCCGCATCAACGACAGTTTCAGCACTCTTTTCGACTTGCACATCCAGGACCTGATGCACCTGCCTCCGGCAGAAATCCTCGCGGCCATCCAATTGAATTGCCAGCCGCTCAAGCCGTTTCCACAGTTCGGGTACCTGTTCGAGAAGATGCTGAATTCGTCTTTGAATACGCCCAACTACCATTGCATCATCGAGATCGACTGGCCCCGCAAGACGCTGGTTCAACTGTCACGCATGAACATCCGTTCGGAGTCCATCTCCGGGATCTTGTTTTTCCGCGACGTCACACAGGCCGTCATGGCGTCGGAAAAGCAAAAGAGAAGCCACATCAAGACCGACCAGGATTTGCGCCAGTATTTCAATGAGGTCTACGGTCTGGACGCCGCCGAGACCTGAGCACAACAGCATGCACCCCTGAAGTTCCGGCAGAGCTTCACGGAGGATTCAGAGCAAAGGAGAGGAAAATGAAAAATACAAACTCGACACCATCGGGCCATTCAAGGCTCAACCGCCCTCCACACAGGAGCAGGCGGTCGACAGCAGAACACCGCCAGCCCGATCCACGGCACCTGACACGGTCACCGACGGCCGGGCGATGACGCGCCACCTCGAATGGGCAAGAGAACACGGAGCCCAGTTCTGGCGTGCCGGGCTTGAACACCTCTGCATCTGTGCCGTCATCTTCATGCTGGCCTGCTTGCTTGACTACACCGTGGCCCACCTGTCATCAGGGCACGGCGACGCCGAACGGATGCTGAGCACGCTGAATCGGGGCATCGGCTTCATCCTCGTGATCGTTTTCTCGAAAAGTGGTGCACTGGCCATCGGCCTTGCGCAGGTCTATATGGAACCAGGCACGCACGAGGCCCTTCCCCTCATGAGTCAGCAACTGGCCCAGGCCCTGCTTGCGGTGACGCCGTTGCTGTGCCGGCTTGTGTCATTCAAACTACTCGAAATCGACCCGAACCTGATCCGCCTGAGCATCGGAAAATTCTCCAGTCTGGTCTTTTTTTATTCTTTGTTTCAATCGCTTCTATTGAGTATCACAAATAACATTGTCGGCGGGCCATTGTCCTACGGCGATTACTTTCGCAATGACCTGACAATCAACCTGATCGGAATAGGGCTGGCCGTCATTCAGCTTCGATTTCTGATATCCGCGCTCCGAATCGCACCTTTAAGATCAATTATTGAAGTAATAACCCAGCCTCTCAAAATAGGTCATCGACTTTTCAGACGGGACAATCAATTTCGAGCGGGTGTCACCTTCGATGGATTGGGCAACGACCAGATCGTTTTCCCGAAGCTTGGCCAGGCGCTTGTGCAGCGTGGCAGGCGAACCCAGTTCGCTCAGGCCGATGACTTGGCTGATCGTCAGGGGCTTGCCCTCGAACCAGCACAAAGTGATTGTCTCCAGAAGGGCCAATGAATTGACGTCCAGATGATTCGACAGTGTTTCAGACTGGATCACCCGTGCCACTTGAAGAAAACGGAAATACGCGGCAGACAGCGGTTTTTTGGGATTCTCATCCATACCAGTTGATGATTTGGTCGATGTGAACTCCGAGGACTGCCCGGTTTGGCTTATTAATACAGGCATCAGTGGATCATCACAGTTCGAGGGGTATATGGATTCCATGATTGGAGGGCTTTATGTATGACGCAGAACTGTCAAGAGCCAGCTTTTTCACGGTGTGCAGCGAATGCGGAACACAGCTGAACAAACAAGCGCAGCGGCGCTGGATGGCTTGCATTCCGACGGCATGCCATTTCGGGTGTTCGTACTGTTCGTCCGCCTATCTCGAAGTTCTTGGCGTCCTCATCCGACTGCCTACTTAGGGCTTCGCAGGCCCGAAGCGCTGGAACGCCTGGGATCTGAACGTCATCGTCAGCCAGCACACCGACAAGGGCCCACCAGGACGACCGAGCGGCTCCACCGGCCCTGGGCTCACATGGCAGGCGCTTCATCCTGAAGGCGCAGGCAGCGCCAGCATTCGTGCGGTGGCTCATAGTGGATCCGATGGTGAGGCTCTGGGTGACAGTCGCGGTTTGTTCAGGGTAAGGGGCATTTTCGGGCCTTGCCAAGGGATCGACATTCCACTCAGACCCTTTGGACGACCGATGGTGTTCGCAAACTGACTCGAATTCTAGAAACGCAGGCGGACGCGGTCATGAGGCTAGGGATAAATGAGGTATCAATCTTTTCATATACGGTAATAGTTCACTGATTGGAGGGGGTGCCCACCTGGGAGCATGCCCGGCGCTGTCGCTGAAGACACCCAGCGTCGCAGGTCACCCTCAAGCCTCGGACAGGAAATACCCTCATAGGAAAGAGGCCGTGCCGCACGAAGCCCGTTCGCCAAGCCTCTCTTGCGTGCGCAGGGCCGAGACCCAGGACCCTCATCACGGGGACCGGAACGCCAGACCGCACCAGACTCCGACGGTCACCATTGGTCGACCCCGCCGGCCCATTCACCGAGATCCCGTCATTGACCGTCAAATCAGTCATGGATTCCAGCGGCAATCACCGCATCCTGTGGCACCTGGCCGTCAGCCGAGTCAGTCGATTGAGAGAAGGGGTCCACCGAGCAGGGTCCACCCCCTCACACCTGGCCAGAAAACGCTCGCCTGCGGTCGAAGACAGCGGACTTTGGGCGCCCAGTGTCACTGCCACCAGCGAGATCACTTACAGAATGTAACAATTTGATTCCATCCTTGTCAAGAAGACCACTTACGGGCGATTCAGGCTCAGATTTTATACCTTTCGATCTTAAATCAAATTTTTTTCACATATTTATCAAATAAAGGCACCTCATCATTGCGAAAAATCAAACACCAAAAGCAAAGATTTTCCAATCCAGCCAGGAGCGAGCCAAGCCAATCACAAACAGAAACAGGGGTTTCATTGCGGTGTCGTATATGCACGCCCGGCTGGACGTAGGCCCGACGCTTGAAGACCCTTGCCCAGGGATCCGACGAGAGGGGCGTCGGGCCCAGCACACGCATTCAAGGGCCAGTCCATGCCCCTGGAGCAGCGCGGGCTCTTGTGCCAGAGAGGGGACACAGGCAGGTGGCCTGCCCAACAGATCGTCGGACAAGAAGATCCGCGACGAACTTGGCCAAGTGGCTTGAGCGCTTCGAACGCGCTGATCGACACCGGACCCGCGTAAGGGCTTTGTACCCCCAGCGACCAGGTCGCCACCTCCTCGAAGGTCGGGGCCCGAGCATCGTGCATGGAAGCTGGAGGCACCTGCATCGCCTGACAGTTTGGCAAGCACAAGGCGCCAAAGACCTCATGCCGATGCCGCGCCTCAGGACAGGGAGATCCACACCAGCCTCAGGCCCCCAACAAGCGGGGTTGCCAAACTCGCTCACGTTCAGCCCTGCACCGCAGCACGTCTGCGCTCAGACGCGTCAGTACCAAGCCCAAGGCCATGCGCCAGGGCAGCTCATCTGGCCCGACTTGGCGGAAATCTGACCGTGCCGGGCACGGCAGCAAACGACGTTTGAAAGGGGGATCAGAACGGAATGTCGTCGTCCATGTCGTCAAACCCCGACGACGGACGACTGGCCATGGGCGCGGGAGCCGGGGCCGGACGCGGGGCCGGGGCGCGCGCGGCAGGAGCGGCTGCAGGGGCGCGGCGCGGCGCGCTTTCGTATCCGCCGCCTTGACCACCGCCCTGACCACCACCGTAGCCACCGCCATAACCACCTTCATCACCACCACCACCGCCCATGCCCTGGCGGCTGCCCAGCATCTGCATCTGGTCAGCCCGGATTTCGGTGCTGTATTTTTCGACGCCGGCCTGGTCGGTCCACTTGCGGGTGCGCAGCGAGCCTTCCACATAGACCTGCGAACCCTTGCGCAGGTATTGGCCTGCGATTTCAGCCAGGCGGCCGTTGAACACCACGCGGTGCCACTCCGTGGCTTCCTTCATCTCGCCAGACTGCTTGTCTTTCCAGCGGTCGGTGGTGGCGATGGTGACGTTGGCCACCTGGTCGCCGCTGGGGAAGGTGCGGATCTCGGGGTCGCGCCCCAGGTTACCGACGATGATGACTTTATTGACAGATGCCATGGCTCAATTCTCCGATTCAGGGCGAGATTATGGCGTCTGTGGGCGTGGCGACACGTCCTGGCGTGCTCATGGGCCAGGCCACCAGCAACCAAACGGCACAGGCCAGAGAGCTGACCAGGAACAAGCCATGCCCCCCCACCGAGCGGGCCAGCAGCCCCCCCATGGCGCCGCCGGCAAACAAGCCCAGGGATTGCAGGGTGTTGTAGATGCCCAGTGCCGTGCCGCGCAGACGCGCGGGCGCCAGGCGCGAGGCCAAACTGGGCTGGCTGGCCTCCAGCACGTTGAAGCCGCAGAAGAAAATGAACAGCAGACCGCCCAGGGTGAGCAGGCCGGGCTGGTGATCCACCACCGCCCACAGGCCCAGTTGCACCAGACCGATCAGCACGATGGCGGCCAGAAACACCGGGCGCAGATGCCCCCGACGCTCCAACGGAAACAAAGTGCCGCCCATGACCACAAACGACGCCAGCACCGCCGGCAGGTACACCTGCCAGTGCAGGCTTTTCTCCAGGCCGGCCTGCACCAGCATCGAGGGCACGGCCACCCACATGGCCAGTTGCACCGCGTGCAACACGAACACGCCGAAGTCGAGCCGCAGCAGCGAACCCAGGGCCAATACCTCGCGCAGGCTGCCACGCGGCGCATCGGCCGGCAAGGGCGGCGCGGTGGGGACGCGCCACAGCACCACGGCCACGCCGCTCAGGGCCAGCACGGCAATCAGCACGAACAGGCCCGACAGCCCCAACCAAGCCGTCAGCACCGGCGCCAGCACCAGCGACAGCGCAAACATCAGCCCGATGCTGGCACCGATCAAGGCCATGGCCTTGGTGCGCACCTCGTCCCGGGTCTGGTCGGCCAGCAAGGCGGTGACCGCTGCCGAAATGGCCCCGGCGCCCTGCAAGGCACGCCCCAGCACCAGGCCATGCAAGGTCTCGGCGCCAGCCGACACCAAAGCACCCAGCGCAAACAACAGCAGGCCGACCACGATCACGGGCTTGCGCCCGAAGCGGTCGGAGGCGATGCCGAAAGGAATCTGCAACACCCCCTGGGTGAGCCCGTAGATGCCCATGGCCAGGCCCACCAGGGCCGGGTCATCGCCCCCCGGGTACTTGCGCGCCTCCAGGGCGAACACGGGCAACACCAGGAACAGGCCGAGCATGCGCAGGGCAAAGATGAACGCCAGCGACTGGGTGGAGCGGCGCTCCAGCGCTGTCATAGCGGTTGATACAGTCATGAGGTGTGAAAAGGGGGAGAGAAGCGAATGCGCGTGGCATTCACGCACAAAACCCATATTGTCGGCGAAGCCCACCCAGCCGGCCTGTGCCAAACGGTGACGTGATGTCTATCATGGTGGGTTTTTCCCAGCCCGGACCACCGTGAACCCCATTGCCCCCGACAGCGCATCTACCGACGGCCCCTACCTGGCCAGCCTCGTCAACGAGCAGCGGCAGCAGCGCATCAGCGTTCGCGGGGCGCGCACCCACAATCTGAAGAACATCGACCTCGACATCCCGCGCAACCAGCTGGTGGTGATCACCGGGCTGTCGGGCTCGGGCAAGTCCAGCCTGGCCTTCGACACCCTGTATGCCGAGGGGCAGCGCCGCTATGTGGAAAGCCTGTCGGCCTATGCACGGCAGTTTCTGCAGCTGATGGACAAGCCCGACGTGGACGTGATCGAGGGCCTGTCGCCCGCCATCTCGATCGAGCAGAAGGCCACCTCGCACAACCCGCGCTCCACCGTGGGCACGGTGACCGAGATCCACGACTACCTGCGCCTGCTGTTTGCCCGTGCCGGCACACCGCACTGCCCCACCCATGGCCTGCCCCTGCAGGCCCAGACCGTGAGCCAGATGGTGGACGCCGTGCTGGCCCTGCCCGAAGAGACCAAGGTGATGATCCTGGCCCCGGTCGCACGCGAGCGCAAGGGCGAATTCGTCGAGCTGTTTGCCAGCATGCAGGCCCAGGGCTATGTGCGCTTTCGGGTGGATGGCGTGGCACACGAGTTCGATCAGTTGCCCGCGCTCAAGAAGAACGAGAAGCACGACATCGACGTGGTGATCGACCGGCTGAAGGTGCGCCCCGACATGCAGCAACGCCTGGCCGAGAGCTTCGAAGCCGCGCTGCGCCTGGCCGATGGCCGTGCCATTGCCCTCGAAATGGACGCCGACCCGGCCGCACTGCGCCCGGCCGAGCACCTGTTCAACGCCCGCTTTGCCTGCCCGGTGTGCAGCTACTCGCTCAGCGAGCTGGAGCCGCGACTGTTCTCGTTCAACTCACCGGTGGGGGCCTGTCCGGCCTGCGATGGCCTGGGCGCCACCGATGTGTTCGACCCGCAGCGCGTGGTGGGCTTCCCGACCCTGAGCCTGGCCAGCGGCGCCATCAAGGGCTGGGACCGGCGCAATGCGCACTACTTCTCGCTGCTCGAAAGCCTGGCCGAACACTATGGCTTCGACATCGAGAGCCCTTTCGAGACCCTGCCCGAGGCCACCCGGCAGGCCATTCTGTACGGCTCGGGCACGGACGAGATCCGCTTCAGCTACGAGCTTGAAGGCGCGGCCGGCAAGGCCCCGCGCAAGGTGGCCAAGAAGCACCCTTTCGAGGGCATCATCCCCAACCTGCAGCGGCGCTTTCGCGAAACCGACTCGCCCGTGGTGCGCGAAGAACTGGCCCGCCTGCGCAGCACCCAGCCCTGCCCCGACTGTGGCGGCGCCCGGCTGCGCACCGAAGCTCGCCATGTGCGCCTGGGCGAGGGGCCCGAGGCCCGTGCCATCTTCCAGGTCAGCCACCTGACGCTGCGCGAATGCCATGAGTATTTCCAGCAGTTGCACCTGCACGGCGCCAAGGCTGAGATCGCCGACAAGGTGGTGCGAGAGATCAGCTCGCGGCTGAAGTTTCTCAACGACGTGGGCCTGAGCTACCTGAGCCTGGACCGCAGCGCCGAAACCCTGTCCGGCGGCGAGGCCCAGCGCATCCGTCTGGCCAGCCAGATCGGCTCGGGCCTGACAGGCGTGATGTATGTGCTGGATGAGCCCAGCATCGGCCTGCACCAGCGAGACAACGACCGCCTGATCAGCACCCTGCAGCGCCTGCGCGACATCGGCAACAGCGTGCTGGTGGTCGAGCACGACGAGGACATGATGCGCGCCGCCAACCATGTGATCGACATGGGCCCAGGCGCCGGCGTGCACGGAGGGCGTGTGATGGCCCAGGGCACGTTTGACGACATCCGCGCCAACCCGCAGTCGCTCACCGGCCAGTACCTCAGCGGGGCGCGCCGCATCGAGGTGCCCACCCAGCGCCATGTGCAAAAAGACCCGGCCCAGGTGATCCGCATCAGCGGCGCACGCGGCAACAACCTGAAAAACGTGACGGTCGAGTTCCCGGTGGGTTTGATGACCTGCGTGACGGGCGTCTCGGGCTCTGGCAAGTCAACCCTGGTCAACGAAACCCTGTACACGGCGGCCGCCCACCAGATCCACCGCGCCCACGACGAACCCGCCGAGCACGACACCATCGAGGGGCTGGAACAGTTCGACAAGGTGATCAACGTCGACCAGTCGCCGATCGGCCGCACCCCCCGCAGCAACCCGGCCACGTACACCGGCCTGTTCACCCCCATCCGCGAGCTGATGGCCGAGGTGCCCACTGCGCGTGAGCGCGGCTACGGCCCGGGTCGCTTCAGCTTCAACGTGGCCGGCGGGCGCTGCGAAGCCTGTCAGGGCGACGGCGTGGTGAAGGTCGAGATGCACTTCCTGCCCGATGTCTACGTGCCCTGCGATGTGTGCCAGGGTCAGCGCTACAACCGAGAAACCCTGGAGGTTCAATACAAGGGCCGCAACATCGCCCAGGTGCTGGACATGACGGTCGAGACGGCGCACGAGTTCTTCAAGGCGGTGCCCGCCATCGTACGCAAGCTGCAGACCCTGCTGGAGGTGGGCCTGTCGTACATCAAGCTGGGGCAGTCGGCCACCACGCTGTCGGGCGGCGAGGCCCAGCGCATCAAGCTGGCGCTGGAGCTGTCCAAGCGTGATACCGGGCGCACCCTGTACATCCTGGACGAGCCCACCACCGGGCTGCACTTTGCCGACATCGATCTGCTGCTCAAGGTGATCCACCAGCTGCGTGACGCGGGCAACACCATCGTCGTGATCGAGCACAACCTGGACGTGATCAAGACCGCAGACTGGCTGATCGACATGGGCCCCGAAGGCGGTGCCGGGGGGGGCACCGTGGTGGGCGTGGGCACGCCCGAAGCCCTGGCCGCGCTGCCGGCCAGCCACACCGGGCGCTACCTGGCGCGGCTGCTGGCACCCGGCGCCTGAGGCCGGCAGCCGATCCAGGATTCAATCCAACGCTCAATCCGTCGCTCAGACCGGCAACACCAGCCTGGGCCGGCGGCAATAGGCCACAAACTCCTCGGGCGGCAAGGCGCGCGCGAACAGATAGCCCTGCCCCACGTCCACACCCAGATCACGCACCTGGGTGGCCACGGCGGTCGTCTCCACCCCCTCGGCCACCACCACCGCCCCGCAGCGGTGGGCCAGCTCGACGATGTGCTCCACCACCACCAACGACTTCAGCTCGCTCAGCGAGGTCACCAGGCTGCGATCGATCTTGACCTCGGAAAACGAAAAGCGGGTCAGCAGCAGCAGATTGGAATAGCCGGTGCCAAAATCGTCGATCGACAAGGGCACCCCCAGGGCGGTCAACAAGGCCAGATTGGCCTGCACCCGCGGGTCGTCCACCAGGTCAGACCACTCCACCAGCTCCAGGCGCAACAGGCCGGGCAGCACCTGGCACTGCACCAGCAAGGCCTGCACCCGCTGCGCAAACCCAGACAGGCACAAGGACTCGGCCGACACATTGACCGCCATCGACACGCCGGGCAGGCGGCTCGCCTGTTGTTGCAACAGGTGCACGGTGGCCGCCAAGGTGGCCCATTCGACCTCGGCCAGCCGGCCATCACGGCGCGCCACCGCAATCACCCGCATCGGCGAAACGGCCCGGCCTGCAGCATCGCTCAGCCGCAGCAAGGCCTCGGCCCCCTCCACCTGCCCGGTGGCCAGATGCAGCTTGGGCTGCAACCAGATCGGCACCGTGCCCGGGTCCGCCCACCGGTTCATCTGACTTTCAATGAAAGCATCCAGGGCCTGGTCCTGCTGCATCAAACCGTTGAAATACGCCACCCCGCGCGGCAGCGAATTCAAGGCCAGGGTGATCTCGCGATAAGGCAGGTGGGGCGTCGGGGTGTCGTTCACCGGCCCCAGGTCCACCACCGCACACCGGACCGCCGCCCGGTAACCCGGCCAGGCCTGGCTGATGCCTGCCTCGCAGCGGCGCAAGGCGGGCTCCAGCTCACCGCGGTCCTCCAGATCTGACAGGGCCACGCCCTCCAGAAACAGCGCCAGCGAGAAGTCACTGTATTGAAATGGCGTGGGCCGATAGGCCCGCAAGGCCACCAGCACCTCACGCAGCAAGGCCCCCCCCTGCTCCAGCCCGCCGCTTTGCCACAGCCGCCAGGCCCGCTCCTGACCATGGCGGGACAGAAAATCGCTCAGGTTGCCCAGCTCCAACACCACCAGGCAGGCCGCACGGGGGTCGTCACGGTGCCAATGCGCCTGCACGCGTTCACTCAGGGCGCGCCGGTTGGGCAGGCCGCTGACCGGGTCGTGCCGCAGCAGCGCGTGCTCACGGGCCTGCTGCGCATCGATTTGGGCATCGGTGGCCAGCAGCAGCAAGGTGCAGTAGATGACCAGCAACGAGATGGGCATCATGGTGGCTCGGGCCTGCAACAGCTGCGTCAGGGTCTCCCAGGGCGTGTCGGACAACACCGTCCCCAACCAGGCCCCCACGGCGGTCGACAGCAGGCGCCCGACCCACACCCCCAGCACCGTGCTGGCATGCAGGGTCGGCAAGGCCCGCGGATCAATCAGCAGGCGCAGCATCCAGCCACTCATCACATGAACCAAGCCATCGGCCACGGCAGCCCCCAGGTGCAGGATGCCGCCGTACTGCCAGCGGGCCAGTTCCACCAGGGCAAAGCTCAGCAAGCCGCCGCGCCAGCCACCCAGGTAGGCCCCCAGGTACAGGAAATCGATCACCAGGGTGGGGCGCACCTCGCCCTCGCCGTAATTGGCCACCAGCGCACCAATCACATAGCCCGCGCCCCCCACGGCCAAACCAAGGGCCAGGCTGCGCTGGCGTATCGGCAACCCGTGACGCCGGCAAACCAGCAGCACGGCGGCCAGCAGACCCACCAGAGCAGCCCCCTGCAGACACAACAACGGGATGTCGGGTGGCAACAGGTGCTCGAAGTCGGTCAGCGGTGGCAGTTCACTCAGGGCAATGGCCATGCGGGCTCCAGGTCAGATCAACAAAGACCGCACGCTTGTCCAAAGTGCCAACAGCGAGACAGCGCACACGCAGCCCTCAAAATCAAGACCAACGGCCTTCTTCAAAGGAACGCCGGATGATTCTTGACGGCACCCCTGGCTTTTCACATCGCTAACCGACCAGCGGGTCTGGCTGTGGTGCGCCTCACCACAAGCGCCCAGCAAGACAACCGCCGGTCGGGAATAATGCGACTTTCTGTCGACTTACTACCCCACCATGCATTCCATCGTCCTGCGCTTTCTCGCCGAACCCAGCACCGTCAATTTCGGCGGCAAGGTGCACGGAGGCACCGTGATGAAATGGATCGACGAGGCCGGCTATGCCTGCGCCACGAGTTGGTCCAAGCGCTACTGCGTGACGGTCTTCGTGGGCGGCATCCGCTTCCACCGTCCGATCATGATCGGCGACCTGGTCGAGGTCGAAGCCCGCCTGGCCTACACCGGCACCACCAGCATGAACATCTCGGTCGAGGTGCGCAGCGGTGACATGAAAAGCGGCCAGATGGCCAAGACCACCGAATGCCTGATCGTGTTCGTGGCCCTCGACTCGCATGGCCACACCATCCCGGTGGACACCTTCTCGCCCGAAACCCCGGGCGACATCGCCCTGGCGCAACGGGCCAAGGCCCACATCGAGGCCGCCAAGGCCAACCCTCAGGCCCCGCATTGACGGCAGCACCCGCCCCGCCCACCGCCCCTGGCCTGAGCCGCACCGACCTGCTCGCCGCACTGTGCGTGGTGGTGGTGTGGGGGCTCAACTTCGTGGCCATGAAGGTGGGGCTGCGAGATTTCACGCCCTTCCAGCTTGGGGCGGCGCGCTACCTCGTGGCCGCCTTTCCGCTGGTGCTGCTGGTGCGCCGCCCGCGTGTGGCCTGGCGCTGGCTGCTGCTCTATGGTCTGACCCAGGGCGTGGGCCAGTTCGGTTTTCTGTTCTGTGCCATGCAGGTCGGCATGAGCGCGGGCCTGGCCTCGGTGCTGCTGCAGACCCAGGTCTTCATCACCGCCGTGCTGGGCTTTGTGCTGCTGGGCGAGCGCGCCGGGCGGGCGCTGCAAATCGGCTTGTTGCTGGCCTGTGCCGGTCTGCTGTGCTTTGCGCTCAACTACCTGGCACCGGGCGCCGCTGCCGGGGCCACCACCTTCTGGGGCTTTGTGCTCAACCTGTGTGCCGCCGCCATGTGGGCCAGTTCCAACATCGTGATCCGCAAGGCGCGCGAGCACAGCCCCGACATGGAGCCGCTGGGCTTTGTGGTGTGGAGTTGCCTGGTGCCGGTGCTGCCTTTTGCCGCCTTGTCCTGGTGGCAGGATCCGCCCGAGCTGCGCTGGCACTGGCTGCAGGCCCCGCTGCTGGCCTGGGCGGCCGTGGCCTACCTGGCCTGGATGGCCAGCGTGCTGGGCTATGCGCTGTGGACGCGCTTGCTGCAACGCCACCCGGCGAACCGCGTCGCCCCCTTCAGCCTGGGCGTGCCGGTGGTAGGGCTGAGCGCCGGCATGCTGCTGCTGGGAGAGGGCATCACGCCCTGGCAATGGGGGGGCATCTCCCTGGTGGTGCTGGCCTTGGCCTGTGTGCTGGGCGGCGATCGTCTGCTGCAGCACCGCCGCTTGCGCTGATTCACCGCCTCACAAGGGGCTGCGGCGCGCGAAGCGCACCACGGTGACGCCGGCGCGGGCCTGGCGCACCGAGGGCATCACCAGCACGCAATCGTCGTAGGGGGTGGTGACGGGCTCGCCGTCGTTCCAGCCGATCACGGTGCCGGCTTGCTCGATCACCTCCAGGCCCTGGAAGGGTTCGACAAAGCGGAAAGCCGGGCTGCGGGCCACCACCGGGCCCGTGACTTCCAGGGCCCATTGGCGCGGTGCAGGCGCCTGCAACCAGCCCGGCAGGGCCGCCAGCAACACCGCCTCATCGACGGCGCCGGACTCACGCAGAAAGCGCAGGCAGGCGTCCTGGGCCACGCTGCGGCTGGACAGATCGCCATGGAAGCCACACTCGATGAGCAGCGAATGGGTTCCGTTGTCGGCCAGCTCGTCAATCCGGCCGAAGCGGCCGAAGTCGCGCATGCGCACGCCATCCTTGTGCCCGGCGTCGACCACGATGTGCTCGGGCGCGCCCAGGGCCCGGGCCAGCACCCGATTGCGCGGCTGCACACCGGTCAGCAGCAGGGGTTGACCCCGCTCGTGCATGGAGTGCAGGTCCAGCAGCCAGTCGGCCTGCTCGACGAAGGGGCGCAACTGGGCCGCGCGCCGGCGCTCCTGGCTGCCACCGGCTTCGATGCGTTCGACCACCCATTGACGGTTCAGGTCTTCGTCGACAAAGCGCGAGGCGTCATGGTTCAAGGGGTCGAAACGGTCGAACGCGGCCAGATTGCAGAAGGCCAGGGTGAGCCGACCGCGCTGGGGCCGCAGCCCCGCCTGCAGCAGGCCCAGCAAAGCCCAGGCACCGCACAGCTCGTTGCCGTGCACCAGGGCACTGATCATCACGTGGCGCCCGGGCTCGGCGCCGTCGAACTGCCACACACCTTCGACACCGGTGTTGCCAGCGCGCCAGGGGCCCAGATCGGGACAGGGCAGCGCAAATTCAGGGGATGCGGTCACGGGGTCACTCCTCGATGCGGGCAAATTCAACAATGTGCTTGTACTTGGCGCTTTCTTCGACCATGAAGCGGGCCAGGTCGAGCTGCGGGTTGGCCACGGTGGAGCCCGTCTCTTCGAGCTTCTTGCGCACGTCGGGGGCCTGCAGCGTCTCGGCCAGCGCCTTCTTCAGGCGGGCCGTCACCGGCTCGGGCAGGCGGGCCGGCCCCAACAAGGCAAACCAGGAGCTGATGTCGATGTTCTTCAGGGCCGGCGTCTCGGCCACGGCAGGCACATCGGGGGTGGCGGGCGAGCGCTTGCGCTCGGTGGTCCCCAGGGCCACCAGCTTGCCGCTCTTGATCAGGGGCAGGCCGCTGGACAGCACGAACACACCGTAATCCACATTGCTACCCAGCAAGTCGGTGGTCAACGGAGCCACGCCGCGGTAGGGGATGTGGGTCATGAACAGCCCGCCCTGGTCCTTGATCATCTCGCCAGCCAGGTGCAGCGCCGTGCCCACACCCGAGCTGCCGTAGGTGAACTTGCCCGGGTTGGCCTTGACCTGCTTCATGAAGTCGGCCACGGTCTTGACGCCGGTGCGCGGCGAGGCCACCAGCACCATGGGCTGCGAAGCGATCAAGCCCAGGGGGGTGAAGTCGCGCAGCTCGTACTTGACCGAGGCCGGGGCCACCAGGCGTTTGATGGCGATCTCGTTGTTGGCCCCCACCAGCAGGGTGTAGCCATCGGCCGGCGCGCTCGCCACCTTCTGGGCGCCAATGGCGCCCCCGGCGCCACCCAGGTTTTCGATCACCACCGGGGTGCCCAGGCGGCGCGACAGCTCAGGGCCGATGGTGCGGGCCATCAGATCGGTGCTGCCACCCGCCGGGTAGCCCACGACCAGCGTGACAGGCTTGTCAGGATAGCCCTCGGCCTGGGCCAGCAGCGGCAGGACGCTCAGAGCGCCCAGCAGTGGCCAGAGCGCACGACGGCGCTGAGACAAGGGAGGTTGAGTGTTCATGACAGGCTCCGGACAAGACAAAACGTGGCAGAAAAGGGGCAGTGATCAGAGCTGCAGCCATCGGGCACAACCCCCCGATCGCCTGCAGCCAGCCGATTGTCCGGCCTACAGACCCAGGCTTGGTGCCAAAACAGCACCGGGTGGTGCCATTTTCAGCATCCGGCCTCAGAGCAGGCTCTCGCTGCGATGCCAGACCTGCTCGGCCAGGGCCGACAGACGCCGCTTGGGGCGGTAGAGCCGCACCTCGAAGCGGACGGCCAGGCGCGGATCACCCACCCGGCACAGACGGCCTTCGTGCAGCGCCCCGGCCGCCAGAGAGACCGGGAGCCAGGCCACGCCCAGGCCCTTGAGCGCGTACTCCAGCAAGGCATCGGCCGAGTCGCACTCAATGACCCGGCGCAGGGCCGGGGCCTGGGGGTGATGCGCCAGGTGGTCCTGCACCAGACGGCCCAGGGCCAGGCTGTCGGCATAGGCCAGGTAGGCGGCGGCCGCCCCGGGTGCCAAGGCATGCAGCGGTGTCCCACCTGCATCGCATTGGCTGACCGGCACCAGTTCGTCGCGGGCCAGGGTCAGGTGGCTGTATTGCCGTGCCGGGATCTGCAGGGCCAGCAGCGGGTGGTGGTAGGTGAGCATGAAATCCACCTCGCCGCGCTCCAGCAGGCGGGTGGTGTCGGCCAGGGCCCGTGTGCGGATCAGCACCTCGGCCTGGCCCAGCTCGGGCTGCAACTGGCACAGCCAATCAGCCACCAGGGTGCGTGCCAGGGTGCGGCCGGTGGCCAGGCTCAGGGTCTGCTGTTCGCGCCCGGCCGCACCCCGCAGGGCGTCATGGGCCTGACCCAGGCCCTGCAACAGGTGGCGGGCGTCCTGCAGCAGGCTGTCGCCGGCGGCCGTGAGCGTCACCGGGCCGGGGCCGCGCTGCACCAGCGGGGTGCCGGCCCATTCCTCCAGGGCCCGGATGCGGCGCCCAAAGGCCGGATGGGTGACATGGCGCAGCTCGGCGGCGCGGGTGAAGCTGCGCGTCTGCGCCAGCACCACCAGGTCTTCGAGCCACTTGACCTGCATGGCGATGATGGCGGATGGGGGAAAGGCGCCGGGCCGGGGCTCAGCCGCGGGCGGCTTGCAACAGGTCGCGAGTGCGCAGGGCCTCGCGACGGGCCGCCTCCTGAAAATCGTCACCCGACGAGGCGTAAAGGATGGCGCGCGACGAGTTGACGACGATGGGGGCACCGGGTTTCCAGCCGGCTCGCACCGTGGCCACCGCGTCTCCCCCCTGGGCCCCCACGCCCGGGATCAACAGCGGCAGCGTGGGCGCCAGGGCCCGCACGCGTTCGATCTCGGCGGGGTAGGTGGCGCCTACCACCAGGCCCAGCTGCCCATTCAGGTTCCAGGGGCCCTGGGCCAGGCGTGCCACATGTTCGTACAGCAGGGGCTGGCCTTCGACCGAAGCCAAGCGCTGGTTCTGCAGATCGTCGCCGCCTGGGTTGGAGGTGCGGCACAGCAGGAAGGCGCCCTTGCCTTCGTACTTGAGATAGGGTTGCACCGAATCAAAGCCCATGAACGGCGACAGCGTGACCGCATCGGCGCCGTAGCGGTCGAAGGCTTCTTTGGCGTACTGCTCGGCGGTCGAGCCGATGTCGCCGCGCTTGGCGTCCAGGATGATGGGCACGTGGGGCGCGACTCGGCGCATGTGCTCCATCAGGCGCTCCAGCTGGCCCTCGGCCCGGTGCGCGGCAAAGTAGGCGATCTGAGGCTTGAAGGCGATCGACAGATCGGCCGTGGCATCGACGATGCGGGCGCAGAAGTCGTAGATCTTGTTGGCATCACCCTTGAGCTGGGCCGGGAAGCGGGCGGGCTCAGGGTCCAGGCCCACGCAGAGCATGGAGCCGTTTTGTTGCTCGGCGTTGCGGAGCATGTCGAGGAAGGTCATGAGCGCCATTTTAAAGAGGTGCCCGCCCGCAGCGCGATCAACGGGCAGGTTGGGCCTGGCAAAAGGTGCCAGCAGGGGGCGTTCAACCCAGGGCCAGACACAGATCGGCCCAGGCCCGCGCCTTGTCGGCCTGGGCCCGCAGCAGGTAGGGCGCATCGTAGGTGACCACCGCCGGCACCCCGTGCAGATCGTGCACGCGCCCGCGCAACCGACCCAGCGGCTCATCGGTGCCCAGGGCTTCACGCGCCGCGGTGCGGCCCATCAACAGCACCCGATGCGGCTGCCGGGCCTGCAGCAGGTCGGCCCAGGCCAGGGGTTCGGCGCCCTCGTCGGCAGCCCGCCGGGCCAGGCCGGCCGCCCACACCTGGGGCGTCTTGTGCAGGCCCATGGCGCGCAGCATGTTGTCGAGCAGGCGGGCGGCCGGCCCCCCGTCTTCGGCCAGGGGGTCGTCGCCCGGCCAGATGGCCTCGGTGACCACCAGCCAGCCGCCCGGGGTGGCCGGGCTGGCATACAGGGCCTGTGCAGGCAGCAGGCGCCAGGCGCTGGCGGCGCCGGCCAGCACGCGCCCCGGGGCAGGGGCGGCGGGGCGGGCCACTGGCGCCTGGGAGGTGGCAGGGCTCGCAGGGCGGGCCGGGGCGACAGGGGCGACAGGGACGGCCGGGGCGGCGGCAGGCGCACTGCTCCGCTGGGGCATCACCGCAGCCGCCCGGACCGAGGGCGGAATCGGGGGCTGAACCGGGGTCTGAGCCGGGGCCAGGACGACAGCCTGGGACGGCGCCCCCACCCCCGACGCCCCCTCTACCGGGGCCTCGGGCCACCAGAAGGGGATGTGCATCTCGTCCAGCATGGCGCGCTGGCGCGGGTCGAGGTTCAGGCTCATAGTTTCAGGCTCATCACAATCGCGTCTTCACGCCCTTCAAAGGCTGGATAGTAGGCCTTGCGCACGCCCACCCGCTGGTAGCCATGGGCCAGGTACACCGAGTAGGCCCGGGCATTGGACACCCGCACCTCCAGCCACAGCCACTGGGCGCCCTGCCCGCGCGACCAGGTGGCCAGGGCATCGAGCATCACCCGCGACCAACCCTGACGCTGAAATGCCGGGGCCACGGTGATGTTGAGCAGGTGCACCTCATCCACACCTTTCATGGCCACAAAGTAGCCGATCAGGCGGTCCTCGCCCACCAGCACCTGGGCCTGGTAGCCCGAGCGGATCGAATCCAGAAAATTGCCCCGGCTCCAGGGGTGGGTGTAGGCCTGTTGCTCGATGGCCAGCACGGCGTCCATCCAGGCCTCGGTCATGGTCTCGAATCGGGCTTCGCTCACGGACATGGTGCACCTCAGGATTGCGACTGGCGGGCCGCCTTGTCGGCCTCGCGTTCGGCGGTGGTCTGGGCCACCTTGTCGCGGATGTACAAGGGCAGGGCCTGTTCGGCGGGCACCGCCCGACCCGCCTGCCACAGTGCCGGTGCCAGGCGCAGCAAGGCGGTGGCGGTGGGCAACAGCGCCAGGCCCGGGGCGCCAGCCAGCCGCCCAGGATAGGCCGCGGCGGCACTGCCGGCCAAGGTCCAGTCCGGGGGCACCACCACGCTTTCGGGCGCGCCCAGGGAGAAATCGGCGGGCACCTGCCACTGGCCGTCCAGCCATTCGCAAGGCGCGCTGTAGACCTCGTTCATGCGAGCGTCCAAAGCGGCCACCACCCGGGTGCAGCCGTGCTGGTGGCGCGCCTCTTCGGCCACGGCCAACAGCGTGCTGACAGGCAGCACCGGCAGGCCAGCCCCGAAGGCCAGCCCCTGAGCCACCGAGCAGGCGGTGCGCAGGCCGGTGAACGAGCCCGGGCCACTGCCGAACACGATGGCATCGAGTTGATGCAGCGTGAGGCCGGCCTGGGCCAGCAGCGCCAGCAAGGCCGGGATCAAGGTGGCCGAAGACTGGGCGCCGCCGGCGCCCTCTTGCTGCCACACGGCCCCGCCCCGCCCCACAGCCAGCGAGAGGCGTTCGGTGCTGGTGTCAAAAGCAAGAAAATTCATATTCAGGGACCGCCATCAATGCAGGCTTTTGGCCGGCTTGGAAAAAAGAGAAAACAGCCCGGCCGGACGCGAGGGCAGAACCCCCGCCGCAATGCCTGCCGTGACCAGGGCCAGGCCGAGCATCAGGTTCCAGTGCATGGGCTCGCCCAGCAGCCAGACAGCGCCCAACGCCGACAGGCCCGGAACCAGCGCCGTGATCATGGTCGATCGCACCGGGCCGAAGTATTGGATCATGCGCGTGAAGGTGATGCCCGAAATCACCACCGAGCCCAGTCCCTGGAACAGCAGTTGAAAGACGATTTCCCCCCAGGGCGCTGCCCCCAGGCGACTGGGCAGCAGGCCCGACTGCGTCAGCAACAGAAAGACAGGCACAAAGCTCAGCAGCGCCAGCGCGGTGACGGCCATCGTGGCCCGTACCGCGTCGGCCCCGGTGCGGCGCACCAGCACGCTGTAGGTGGCCCAGCAGCTGCTGGCCGCCATGAACAGCAGATCGCCCTTCCAGACCGTGCCCTGGCCCGACAAGGCGCCCAACAGGCTGGCGCCCCCCACCAACAGGTCGCCCAGCAGGATCAGGCCCAGGCCGAACACCCGCACCGCCGGCAAACGATCGCCCAGCAGCCAGATGCTGAGCAGCGAAGCCCACAGCGGCAGGCTGCCGGGCATCAGGACCGAGCCGTGGGCGGCCGGGGCAAAAAAGAACCCGCTGTAGGCCAGCACGGCATAGGCCAGGCCACCGAACAGGCCCAGCACCAGCGTGGGCCGCAAGGGCAGTGGCGACAACCCGCCCAGCGAACCACTGAAGCCCGCCGGGCTGCGCCGCTCGCGGCGCGCGCGCCACAGCGCCCAGGGCATCAGCACGGACGAAGCCCCGACGATGCGCAAAAAGGCAATGTCAAAGGGACTGAGGGTGCGCTGGGCCGAGGCTCGGGCGATCACGATGAAGGCGGTCCAGATCAGGACCGTGACGACGGCGGACGCCAGGCCCACCGCACGGGGAGAAAAACGCATGGGAGGATTATCCCGAAATGCCTCGGGGCTGACGGTGCCATGTCAAGATCCGGGGCCAGACTGATCCCCCTGCGATGAAACAAAGCCGTTTGATGACGCTGTCAACCTCTTCTTACCCAGCCCCTGTCCGAGCCCTTTCTCGCCTGCGCACCCTGCTGACCGGAGGCCTGCTGCTGGTCACCGCGCTGGCGGCCTCTGCCGCGCCCCCCCTGCCCCCCGAGATCGAGGCCGCGCTGCAGCGCTCGCGCCTGCCACGCGATTCGGTGGCCCTGCTGGTCAGCGAGGTGCAGGGGCAGCGCCCGCCCCGCCTGGCGCTGAACCCGGGCACGCCCATGAACCCCGCCTCGGTGACCAAGCTGATCACGACCGAGGCGGCCCTGGAGCTGCTGGGGCCCGCCTTCAGCTGGCAAACCCCGGTGTACCTCGACGGCACGGTGCGAGAGGGCACGCTGCAAGGCAACCTGATCATCAAGGGCCAGGGCGACCCCAAGCTGGTGCTGGAGCGCCTGTGGCTGCTGCTGCGGCGGGTGCAGGGCCTGGGCATCCGCCAGATCAATGGCGACATCGTGCTGGACCACAGCGCTTTCGAGCTGCCTGCAGCCAACCCGGCCGACTTTGATGGCGAACCCCTGAAACCCTACAACGCAGCCGCCGACGCGCTGCTGATCAACTTCCGCTCGCTGGTGCTGACCTGGGTGCCCGACCCGGCTGCGGGCCTGGCCCGGGTGCAGTTGGACCCGCCGTTGGCCGGTGTGCAATTCAGCCCCACCGTGCCGCTGCTGGCTGGCGAATGCGGTGACTGGCGCAGCCAGCTCAAGGCCCAGCTGGCCGACCCGAACCGCCTGAGCTTTGTCGGCGGTTACCCGGCCAGTTGCGGCGAACGCAGCTGGCCCCTGGCCTATGCCGAACCGGCCAGCTACAACGCCCGTGCCCTGGAAGGCCTGTGGAAGGACATGGGGGGCCGCCTGGGGGGCCAGGTGCGCGACGGGCTGGTGCCGGCCGGCCTGCAACCCATCTTCAGCCTGGGCTCACCCCCTCTCGCCGAGGTGATCCGAGACATCAACAAGTACAGCAACAACGTGATGGCGCAGCAGCTGTTCCTGACGCTGAGCCTGCAGCAAAAAGGGGTGGGCACACCATCAGGCTCGCGCGAGGTGCTCGGCCAGTGGTGGCGGCGGCGCTTCGGTGAAGCCGATCTGCCCAGCCTGGACAACGGCTCAGGCCTGAGCCGGGACACCCGCGTGAGTGCCCAGGCCCTGACGCGGCTGCTGCAGGCGACCTGGGCCGGCGGCACCATGCCCGAGCTGCTGTCATCCCTGCCGCTCAGCGGTGTGGACGGCACGCTGCGTCGCATGGGCAAGGACAACGCTGCCGTGCAGGGCGCGGCCCACCTGAAGACCGGCAGCCTGCGCGACGTCACCGCCGTGGCCGGTGTGGTGCATGGCGCCAGCGGCCGGCGCTACACCTTGGTGGCCATGGCCAACCACCCCAATGCCAACGCCCTGCGCCCGGTGATCGAGGCCTTGATCGCCTGGACCGCACGGGATCAGAACCAGCCCTGAACCGCCCCACCCCATGTCTCTCACCGACCTGACCGGCTACCTGGCCGCCTGCCTGACTACCTGCAGCTTTGTGCCCCAGGCCTGGCTGACCTTCAAGACCCGGGACGTGCGGGGCATTTCGCTGGGCATGTACAGCGTGTTCACCGTGGGCGTGGCGCTGTGGCTTCTGTACGGCCTGGCGCTGGGGGCCTGGCCCATCGTGGCGGCCAACGCAGTCACCCTGAGCCTGGCCGCCAGCATCCTGGTCATGAAGCTGCGCTACCGGCAGGCCGACTGACCCACCTGACCCGCCTGAAGGCCTTGACAGTGGCCAAAATGGCCTTGGTAGTTTCCCGCTGACGACCCAGGTATCGCCAGCGTTACGATGGAGCGACGCAAAAACGAACGGTCGTTCTATTTTTAACAGGAGACATCCATGCGCCATTTCATCGGCCTCGCGCCCATTGTTGCGGCCCTCTTGCTGGCAGGGTGCGGCGGGGGCGGTTCTGACACCGGAGGCAGCACCACCACCGACAACAGTGGCAGCCGCGGCTCGCTGCAATACAACCCGCCTCTGCGCGTCACCGGGCTGAGCGCCAGCGACTTCCAGACCCAGCTCAGCGCCAGCGCCACGGGCAAAGGCCTGCTGGCCGTGGCCGGCACGCCGAAATGCGGGGTCAACTTCCATTACATCCAGTACGGCACCGTGGGCGGTGCAGGTGAAGCAACCAACGGCACTGGCGCCCTGATGGTGCCCACGGGCACCGACCCCGCCTGCAGCGGCGCCCGCCCCATCGTGCTGTATGCCCACGGCACCACCACCGCCAAGGCCTACAACATCGCCAACATCCTGGATTCGAGCAACGACGCCTATGGCGAGAGCGCCCTGGTGGCCGCCGCCTTTGCGGCGCAAGGCTTCATCGTGGTGGCGCCCAACTACGCCGGCTACGATGCCTCCAAGCTCACCTACCACCCCTACCTGAACGCTGATCAAGAGTCCAAGGACATGATCGACGCCCTGACCGCGGCTCGCACGGCGCTGCCCAATGTCGGCGGCACCGATTCGGGCAAGCTGTTCATCACCGGCTACTCGCAGGGTGGCCACGTGGCCATGGCCACGCACCGGGCGCTGCAGGCCCTGGGCAAGAGCGTGACGGCCTCGGCCCCACTGTCGGGCCCCTACGCCCTGGCTGCGCTGGTGGACGCGGTGTATTACGGCAACGTGAACCTGGGTTCGACCATCTTCACCCCGATGCTGAGCACCAGCTACCAGAAGGCCTACGGCAACCTTTACAACAGCACGACCGACATCTACAGCAGCAACTTCGCCACCGGCATTGAGTCTTTGCTGCCATCGACCAGTTCGCTCAGCACGCTGTTGACTCAAGGCAAACTGCCACAAACGGCCCTGTTCAGCAGCACGCCACCCACCGCACCCGCAGGCTCGCCGGCCGCACTGCAGGCCACCTTGAACGCGATCACGCCGCCGACCACCCCGGCCGCTCTGGCACCGCTGTTCGCACTGGGCTTCGGCAGCAACCCGCTGGTGACCAACAACGCACGCCTGGCCTTCCTGCTGGACGCGATGGCCAACCCCGATGGGGCCGTGCCCGCCACCACGACCGGCCTGCCCGCCAGTGCGCCGACCAACACCATGCGTCAGGCGTTCAAGGCCAATGACCTGCGCAACTGGACGCCCACACGCCCGGTACTGATGTGTGGCGGCAATGCGGATCCCACCGTGTTCTACAGCGTCAACACCCAGTTGATGGCCAAGCTGTGGAGCGCCCCCTCGCCCATGGCCATGGGCACCGGCCTGCTCAATGTGCTCGACGTGGACTCGGCCGTGACCAGTGCCAGCGACCCGTTCGCGGCAGCCAAGGTCGGCTTTGCCACGTTGAAGGCCTCGACCGCCGCTGCGGCCGTGTCCGCAGGGGCCACCGACGGGGGCGCCAGCGCCGTGGTGCAGGCCTACCACGGCAGCCTGGTGCCGCCGTTCTGCACGGTCGCCGCGCGCGGCTTCTTCCAGCAGGTGCTGGCCGCCGGCCTTTGAGCCCCACCCACGACGCAGGAGACAAACATGACATTCCGGCTGAACCCTCTCGCCCTGGCCCTCGCCCCCCTCTTGCTGGGTGGCACAACGGCCTGGGCCCAGGACAACATCTTCCGTGTGGGTTACACCCAGGTGCAACCCAACTCATCGGCCAGCGACGCCACAGGCCCCTTTCTGCTGCAACCGAACTCGGGCGTGAGCCTGACGGTGAAAGACCAGAGCACGCTGTTCTTCTCTTATGCCCGCAAGCTGGATGACCGGCTGGAGGTGGAACTGGCCATGGGCGTTCCGCCCACCCACGACGTCGCTGCCAAGCTGAACCCGGCCATCGTGCCGGGCTACATCGTGTCGGCCTATCAAGGGCAGACCATTGCCAAGATCAGGCAATTTGCGCCCACGGTGTTCCTGAACTACAGCTTTGGCGACAGCAGCAGCGCGCTTCGCCCCTTTGTCGGCGTGGGGGTCAACTACACCAAGTTCGACAAGCGCAGTTCCACCAACATCGGCAACTCGCTCAATGGCGGCCCCACCGACATCCAGCTCAGCGACTCCTGGGGGCTGGCGGCCCAGGTGGGCCTGGAATACCGCATCAACGACAAGTGGTCGTTGCATGGCTCGCTGGCCACCGCCCGCGTCAAGACCACCCTGACCGCCACCACCGCCGGCTCGGCCCGGGTGATGGACATCACCTTCCATCCCGTGGTGCTCACGATGACGGCCGGTTACCGGTTCTGAGGCAAAACGCCCACGCGCTGAAGGCCCCGCATGCGGGGCCTTTTTCATGGGGCTTTGAGTGGCACCGCGCCTTGAGCGGAGCGACCATGAAAAAAGGGGGCTTGAGCCCCCTTGGTTGTCGGTGCCGGCACCGCGGCCAAAGCCGCGTACCGTGTGCCTGCGCCGGCTTACCAGCGCGCCTTCATGCGACCGTAGGCGTAGGTGCCATACAGCACCTGCGCAGCGGGCGTGAAATACAGCTTGTCGGCAAAGGTGTACTTGGTGTAATCGATGCCACTGGCCAGGGTGCTGGTGGTGCACAGGCTGGAGTTGACCTGGCCGCTGCCAATGCCGATGCCCGCGCCGCTGTCGGTCGAAGTGCAGGCGATGTTGGTCGAATCGGTCAGGCTGTAGCTGCTGGGCGACGAAATCACCAGGTTGTAGTAGTAGGCCGCGTCGATGTAGAGCACGTTGGCGCCCAGGTCGTTGATCGACAGCAGCAGGGCGCTGTTGTACTTGAGCACCCCGTTGCTGATCATGCTGGCCTGGCCGGTGCCCACGCCCCAGGGCGACTTGCTGACGTCGTACAGGCCCGACACCACCACGTACTTGGCACCCGCCGTGACCAGGCGGCGCACCTGGGTGCCCATGTCCGTGCCGGCCTGGGTCATGGCGGCCGCGAAGCTGGCCGAATTGCTGCTGTTGGCGTTGTAGCTGACCAGCAGATCGCTCAGGCCACCATTGAGCAGCACCACATCGTTGGCGCCAAACTTGTCTGCGGCAAGGAACTTGTCGACCTGCTGCGAAACGGTCAGCGTGCTGCCACTGACATCGTCGGGCGTGCCCACAATGCGGGCATGACCCCGGGCATAGCTGGTGCCGCCTGAGGCCTGGGTGACCAGGGTGCCGCCATAGCTGGTGGCCACCTGCTGCGTCCAGACATTGACCGTGCCGTCGTTGACGGTGTAGCGTGAGCCGGATTGCCCCAGATCACTGAGGCCATCGCCGAAAGCGATGAAACGCGAGGGCGCCAGGGCCGACTCGATGGTGCTGGAGCCGCAGGCCGAGAGCACGGCGGCCGATGCACAAGCCGCCAGCAACACAGCGCGGCGCAACCATTTTCCAGTCATTGAAATCTCCAAAAGATAGCCGGTAGTTTAACGAGGGCCAGTATCACGCTGCGGCAGCGCGTTGCAAGCGATCGAGCACCCCTTCCCAGGCCGGGGTCGCGGGCGGGGTTTCGATCCAGATCAGTTTCACGCCAGCCTGGTCAAAGCCACGCAGGGCTGCAAACAGCTCGCGGGCGGCGTCTTCGGCCTGCTCGGGCATGCGCCGCAGCAGCACGCCCGGCGCAGGGGTGCGCAAAGGGCTGCGGGCATAGACCGCCACCGCACTGGCCTGAGGCCCCAGCACATCCAGGGCGGTCTGCAGGGCCTGGGCCGTCATCAGGCGCACCTTGGCCTGGGGGGCGTAGTGGGCCTCCAGGGTGCCCGAGGCCCGCGGATCGGGGCTGGCCAGCTCCTCACGCGTGCGCAGGGGCTGGCCGCAGGCGGCCTCGATCTGCTCACGCGTGACACCGCCGGGGCGCAACAGCACCGGGGCGCCCCGGGTGCAATCGACGATGGTGGACTCGATGCCCACCTCGCAGGCGCCCCCCTCAAGCACCAGCAAATCATCGCCGAACTCGCCCTGCACGTGAGCCGCCGTGGTGGGGCTGACCCGGCCAAACAAATTGGCGCTGGGCGCCGCCAGCCCGTGCACGCCCAGGGCTTCGCAGGCCTGGAGCAGCGCATGGGCCACGGGGTGCGAGGGGCAGCGCAGGCCCACCGAGTCCTGGCCAGCCGCCGCAGCAGAGCCGGCTTCCGGGCGGCGCGGCAGGATCAGCGTCAAGGGGCCGGGCCAGAAGGCCTGGATCAAGCGCTGGGCGAACGCAGGCACCTCGCGGGCAAAGGCGCTCACGCCCTCCACCCCGGCCACATGCACGATCAGGGGGTGGTCACTGGGCCGCCCCTTGGCCGAAAAAATACGCGCCACAGCCGGGTCACTGCCGGCATCGGCCGCCAGGCCGTAAACCGTCTCGGTGGGCAGGCCCACCAGTTCGCCGCGCGCCAACGCCTGGGCGGCACTCAGCACCGCGGCGGGGTCTTGCCCATCAAGAATCATGTGTCGGACTCCGGCCAGCTCAAAAAGGCGCCATGCCGAGGATGGCTGCGGCCTGCAAGGCCTGCGTGCGCACCGCGTCGGGGCTGGGGCCGGTGAAGTTCAGGTGCCCCATCTTGCGGCCCCGCTTGGCATCGAGCTTGCCGTACAGATGCAGGTGCGCACCGGGCAAGGCCAGGATGCGGTCCCAGGCCGGGGTGCGTTGCTGATCGCTGCCGGGCTCGAACCACAAATCGCCGAGCAGGTTGAGCATGATGGTGGGGCTGTGCAGGCGCGGCTGCACCAGGGGCAGGCCGACCATGGCACGCACCTGCAGGTCGAACTGCGACAGGTCGCAGGCATCGATGGTGTAGTGGCCACTGTTGTGCGGGCGGGGGGCGATCTCATTGACCACCAGCGAACCGTCCTGCAGCACAAAGAACTCGACGCACAGCACGCCCACGTAGTCCAGCCCTTGCGCTACCGAACGGGCGGCCGCCACGGCCTGTGCCGCCACCTCGGCGCTCACATTGCCCTCGAACACCTCGGTGACGGCCAGGATGCCGTCGCGGTGCAGGTTGCGCTGCACCGGAAAGTTGACTTGCTGGCCGGTCGCGTCACGCGCCACGATGACCGAGCACTCGACCGCCAGGGGCAGCATTTTTTCGAGCACGCAGGGCACCTGCTTCAGGTCTTGCCAGGCGGCCGCCAGCTCGGCGCGGGTCTTGACCCGCACCTGGCCTTTGCCGTCGTACCCCATGCGGGCGGTCTTGAGGATGCCGGGCAGCAGCGCGGCTTCGTCCAGCGCGGCCAGCTGGGCTTCAGTCTCGATCACGGCATAGGGCGCACAGGGCACGCCACAACTCACGAAGTGGGCCTTCTCGCGGGCCCGGTCCTGGGCGATGGAGACGGCCGAGGCGGCGGGCGCCACCGGCCGCTGTTCGGCCAGAGTGGCCAGCGCCTGCGCCGGCACGTTTTCGAACTCGGTGGTCACCGCGCTGCACAAGCGGCTCAGTTCGGCCAGTCCCTGGGGATCGAGGTAATCGGTCTGGATGTGGTGGTGGCTGACACGGCCGGCCGGGCTGGTCGGGTCCGGGTCGAGCACGGCGGTGAAATACCCCATCTGCTGGGCCGCGTGCACAAACATGCGACCCAGTTGGCCGCCGCCGAGCACGCCCAGGGTGGTTTCGCCCTGGGAAGCCGGCAAGAGGGGTTGGCGTGGTGTGTTCGTCATCGTCGTCATGCTGCGGGCGGCAGTGTCATGGCGCGGGCCACTTCGGTTTGTTCGGCACGGAAGGCCTCCAGGCGCTGGCGCAGCGCCGGGTCTTCACCCGCCAGCAGGGCCACCGCAAACAAGGCGGCATTGGCGGCACCTGCCGCACCGATGGCAAAGGTGGCCACCGGGATGCCCTTGGGCATCTGCACGATGCTGTGCAGCGAATCCACGCCCTGCAGGTGGCGGCTGGCCACTGGCACGCCCAGCACGGGCACCGTGGTCTTGGCGGCAATCATGCCGGGCAGGTGGGCGGCGCCCCCGGCCCCGGCGATGATCGCTTTCAGGCCCCGGCCGACGGCGGCTTCGGCGTAGGCGAACATGTCGTCCGGCATCCGGTGCGCCGAAACCACCCGGGCTTCGTGGGCGATGCCGAATTGCTGGAGAATCTGGACTGCATGCTGCATGGTGTCCCAGTCACTGCTGGAACCCATGACCACGCCGATTTGAATGCTGCTGCTTGTCATAGGCTGTAAGGTTCGGTGCGGGCCAGCAGGTCCGTTTGGGCCCGCCACAGCCGGGGACACCGGGTTGCAACCCTGAATTTTACTTTTAGGCCCAGAAGGCTACGAAATGATTGACGTCACGATCCAAAACTTTGAAACCGAAGTCATTGCCGCTTCGATGAGCACACCCGTGCTGGTGGACTTCTGGGCCGACTGGTGCGGCCCCTGCAAACAACTGGGTCCACTGCTGGAAAAGCTCGAGGAAGACTACGCAGGCCGCTTCAAACTGGTCAAGATCAACGCCGATGAGGAACAGCAGCTGGCGGGGGCTTTCGGCATCCGAAGCCTGCCCACCTGCATTTTGCTGATGGGTGGCAAGCCGGTGGATGGCTTCATGGGGGCGATTCCCCCTGCAGAATTGCGGGCCTTTCTGGACAAGCATGTGCCTTCCGAAGAAGCGCTGCTGGCCGAAAGCGAGACCGAAGAGGCTGAGGCCCTGCTGGAGTCCGGCGACACCGAAGCGGCCATGGCGAAGCTGGCCGACGCCGTGGCCGCCGACCCGGGCAATGACGATGCGCGCTTCGACTACGCCCGACTGCTGATCGCCGAGGGTGGCTTCGAGGAGGCCCGTGCCCTGCTGACCGAGCCGCTGAGCCGCATCCCCAAGCCGCTGCGTTTTGAGGCCCTGCTGCACTGGATGGAAGCCCTGGCATTCGTGAGCACCGATGAACGCGGCCAGTGGGCACTGACCGATTTCGATGCCCGCATCGCCGAGAACAAGCGCGACTTCGAGACCCGCTTTGCCAAGAGCCGCATGCTGATCGCGCTGGGCGACTGGACCGGCGCCATGGATGAGTTGCTGGAAATCATCATGCGCGACAAGACCTGGAACCAGGAAGCGGCGCGCAAGACCTTTGTGGCCATCCTGGAATTGCTGACCCCGCCCAAGCCCAAGGCCAACGCCGCAGAGGCCGCCGGCAAGAGCGCGGGCGGCATCGAACTGGCCGGCAAGTCGGTGGCCGAGCTGGACCCACAGGCCGAGCTGGTGTCAAAGTACCGGCGCAGGCTGAGCATGGCGTTGAACTGAGGCCCCCACGCTCCCTCACTTCGTGTGGTCGCTGCCCCCCGGGGGGGCCGCAGGCCGCCTTGGGGCGGCCCGGCGCCGGCCTGACCTCTTCGTTGCTGGCCTGCTGAATGAATACCGGGGCCTGACTGCCCCCACGCTCGTGCACTTCGTGTCACTCCCACGTGCGGCCGCGAGACGCGCACGCTCTTCGCCCTGTCCAGCCCTGCGCAGGCAGGCCTGGAGCCGCAGGGCTCAGCCCCCCGAGGGGGCCGCAGGCCGCCTTGGGGCGGCCCGGCGCCGGCCTGTTCACGTCGTTGCAGGCCTGCTGGATGAAGACAGAGGCCTGAAGGCCCCTGCGCTCGCTCACTGCGTCCCCCCCCGAGGCGGCCACGGGCCGCCTGGTGGTCGTCAAGCCGCGTGCCGAGTCGGGTGAGGGGTAGGGCGGTGGTGTTCTGTCGCGAGCACCCGCTCCGGGTTGAGGCTGCGGATGGGGATGCTGGTGTCCTGGGGGATGCCGCCGCTGAGTTGCAGGGCCATGTAGCGGCCGCAGCAGACGCGCAGGAAGGACGCAAAGTTTTCGACGCTGCCGCGTTCGGCCTGCAGTTCGTCGTGAAGCCTGGCGCACAGTTGGGGCACGCTCATGCCGTCGCGTGCGGCGATTTCTTCGAGCACCTGCCAGAACAGGTTTTCCAGCCGGATGCTGGTCGCCACGCCGTGCAGGCGCACGGAGCGGGCGCGGTTATCGTACAGGCGCGGGTCGGCGCTGATGAACACCTGGCACATGGGGTTGTCTCCTGGGCAGGCTCGCATCTTCGCGGCCGGCCGGGCGGGCCGTCAAGTCACATGACGGCCTTTTCTCGGGCCTCAGTGGGTAATACGGGTGCCCAGCACGTGCAAGAACTGGGCGATCCAGTCCGGATGGGCCGGCCAGGCGGGGGCGGAGACGAGCTTGCCGTCGGTGTGGGCCTTGTCGACGGCGATGTCGGCGTAGCGGCCCCCAGCCAGTTCAACCTCGGCGCGACAGGCCGGGTAGGCGGAGCAGGTGCGGTCTTTCAGCACGCCGGCGCCCGCCAGCAACTGAGCGCCATGGCAGATGGCGGCCACGGGCTTGTCGGCGTCAAAGAAATGACGCACCGCCGCCACCACGGCAGGGTAGGTGCGCAGGTACTCGGGGCCGCGGCCGCCGGGCACGACCAGGGCGTCGTACTGGTCGGGGCGCACCTCGGCGAAGGTGGCGTTGAGCACAAAGTTGTGCCCGGGCTTTTCGCTGTAGGTCTGGGCGCCTTCGAAATCATGGATGGCCGTCTTGATGGCGTCACCCGCCTTCTTGTCGGGGCACACCGCATGCACGGTGTGGCCCACCGCCAGCAGCGCCTGGAAAGGCACCATCACTTCGTAGTCTTCGCAGTAATCCCCGCAGATCATCAAAATCTTCTTGCCAGCCATGTCAGTCTCCTTTGGGTTTGAGGCGACTTGATTGTTCTGGCTGCCCGCGACGTGCGGGTGTTATCGGGTTACTACAAAGCACATCGGGGTCGCAGGTCCTGCCACCCCTGCGCTGGATCAGGCGGTGAGGCGGTCCAGGGCTTCGCGGTACTTGGCGGCCGTCTTCTCGATCACTTCACGCGGCAAACGAGGTGCAGGTGCGGTCTTGTTCCAAGGAGCGCCATTGACACGGACGGCTTCGAGCCAGTCGCGCACGAACTGCTTGTCGTAGCTGGGCGGGTTTTCGCCGGCCGCAAAAGCGGCGTCATAGCCTTCCACCGGCCAGTAGCGCGAGCTGTCGGGGGTGAGCACCTCGTCCATCAGCACCAGCGTGCCGTCGGTGTCCAGGCCGAATTCGAACTTGGTGTCGGCAATGATCATGCCCTTGGTCAGCGCGATCTCGGCTGCGGCCTTGTAGATGGCGATGCTGATGTCGCGGATGCGGGTAGCCAGGTCCAGGCCGATCATCTCGACCGTGCGCTCGAAGGTGATGTTCTCGTCGTGCTCGCCCATCTCGGCTTTGGCCGCAGGCGTGTAGATGGGCTCGGGCAGGCGCGAGGCGTTCTTCAGGCCTTCGGGCAGGGGCACGCCACAGACCGAGCGGCTTTCCTGGTACTCCTTCCAGCCGCTGCCAGCCAGGTAGCCGCGCACCACGGCCTCGACCGGAATGGGCTTGAGGCGCTTGACGAGCATCGAACGGCCCGCGACCTGGGCCACTTCGTCAGCGGCCACCACGCTCTCGGGGGCGTCGCCAGTCAGGTGGTTGGGGCACAGGTGGCCCAGCTTGTCGAACCAGAACAGCGCCATCTGGGTCAGCAGTTCGCCCTTGCCGGGGATGGGCTCGCCCATGATGACGTCAAAGGCAGAGAGCCGGTCGCTGGCCACCATCAGAATGCGGTCGGTGCCCACGGCATAGTTGTCGCGCACCTTGCCACGGGCCAGCAGGGAGAGGGAATGGAGGGCAGAGGTGTGCAAGGCGGTGGACATGGTTTTGACTTCAGAGAAAACGGCGGAAACCCAGAAATGAAAAAGCCCGCTGAACAGTCAACGGGCCCGCGCTATTCGGCGTGATTATCGCAAGAGTCGACCGGCCACGCCATGAGGCGGCCCGGCAGATGACGCCAGAGGCAAGGCCAGGCCATGAAAAAAGGCCCCGCAGGGGCCTTCGAGCCCCTGTCTTCTTTCAGCAGCCCTGCGACGAAGTGAACAGGCCGGCGCCGGGCCGCCCGAAGGCGGCCTGCGGCCCCCTGGGGCAAACACGAAGTGAGGGAGCGTGGGGGCAGTACAGCCCGCCGCCCGGCCGCCCGAAGGCGA